>NZ_OY726398.1:4154949-4474560 GCF_963378105.1 Mycolicibacter sp. MU0102 | reverse complement strand
GTGGGTTGGGCCGAGGCGTTCGGCCGGCGCGGTGCCAGCCTGGCCGCCCACGCGCTGGTCGATCTCATCACGCCGCTGTGTCTGGGTCGCGACGCCGACGACGGACGGGCGGATCACCGTGCCGCACGGATCGGGCCTCGGCATCGATCCCGATCCCGATCCCGACGTGATCAGCGCCTACCGCTGCGACGGCGACTGAACCCCGCGGTCAGAGCCGAAGCCGGTCGATGGGTTGTCCGGTTAGGTCGGCGATCAACTCGTAGCCCCTATCCAGCGCCAGGACCGTTAGGCCGGCGGTTTCTGCTATAGCAGCCACAAGAAGGTCAGGAACGGACGGTGCTCGATGTTGGCCGCGATCGGCCAGCAGCAGTTGAGTCGCAATTGCGCGGTTCTCGGCCGCCGGAGTCACATACTCCAACGGCATGAGAGACAGTGGGGGCGAGAGGGTTTCGTGGCGTGCTTGTTCCGCATTGTGAAAGGAATAGCCGATCTCGAGTCGCGTCACGGTGCTGATGCGGACCACGCCGCGTCCGATCCGATCCGCCCATTCCTGTGCATCAGGAGACTCCCCGAGTCGCGTGTAGGCGGACTTGTCGATCAGCCAGGTCGTCACCGCCAGGCAGCTTCCATCACGTTCGGATCGTCGAGATCCCTAGCAGCTTCGGCGGCACGACGCAGGTCCGCGACTGTCAGCCGAGCGCCGCCATCGGCTGACCGCTCCGCTTCGAACCTACGGCGCAGGTATTCGTTGCGGGAGAGTCCCTGGGCAGCCGCCTCGGTGTCGATTTGCGCGACGGTCGTGTCTGACAACCCTCGGATGAGAATGTCAGCCATCAGCGCTCACCTCCTGATATCAGTGCTATCAGCGTAGGGGCGGCCCCGGTGCGGCGCTACACCCAGTACGCCACTCTGGCCCGGTACTGGCGCAGCACCAGCGCCGCCACCGCCCAGCCGACCACGGTCAGCACCAGCACCACTGCCCAGTGCCGCAGCGGCTGATGCGCCCCCAGCAGCGGCAGCCGCACCAGGTCCAGGTAATGCATCAGCGGGTTGAACTCCACCACCGCCGTCCAGCGTGACGCTCCCTGAGCGCGCAGGGTGTCGTAGTTCCAGATGATCGGCGTCATCAAGAACAGCAGCTGCACCACCGAGAACAACAGTGGAGCGATATCGCGGTAGCGGGTGGCCAGAATTCCGAAGCACAGCGACACCCATACGCAGTTCAGGGCGATCAGCAGCAGTGCCGGAATCACCGAAAGATCCGCCCACGACCAGGGTTTCGGGAAGATCAGCGCGATCGGCAGATAGATGACGATGTTGTGCGCGAACAGGATCATCTGGCGCCACACCAACCGGTAGACGTGCACACTCAACGGCGTCGGCAACTGCTTGATCAGTCCCTCGTTGGCGACGAACACGTCGGCGCCCTCCAGGATGGCGGCGTTGAGCAGGTTCCACACGATCAGCCCCAGCGTCACGTACGGCAGGTGCACCGCCAGGTCGAGGTGGAACAGCTTGGAGTACAGGCCGCCCATCGCCACCGCCGTGGTCGCGGTGCCGATGGTGATCCAGAACGGGCCCAGCACACTGCGCCGATAGCGCTGCTTGATGTCCTGCCAGCCCAGGTGCAGCCACAACTCGTGGCGGCGGAACCCGTCCACCAGATCGGCCCGTGCCCGCGCAAACGTCTTGGACTGCGCGGCAACGTCGTCGAAGCTCACTGCTGCCCCTCCGGTTTGGCGAACTGTTCTCGGCGTCCCTGTCGGCGCAGCCGGGCCCACTGCATCAGGCCGGCCGGGTCGCGGCGCGACACCAGGAAGAACCAGCCGAACCGCAGCCATTCCTGGACCAGCAACCGGCGCATGCCGGGCTGAGCCATCAGATAGCCGCGGTTGCGGTAGGTATAGAAACGTTTGGCGGCGCTATCCGGGTACTGGGCGTGCATCCGGCCGCCAAGGATCGGCTTGAACTCCGCCGAACCGCACGGGTGCAAGTAGGCCGCGTTCAGGCACGTCCCGAATGCCAGTCCGGACCGAGCCAGCCGGCGATGTACTTCCACCTCGTCGCCGCGCATGAACAACCGCAGGTCCGGCACACCGACCGCGTCCAGGGCATCCGCGGTGAACAGTGCCCCGTTGAACAGCGACGCGATTCCGGGCAACAGATCCTCATCCGATGCGCCGCTGCGCAATTCGCCGACCTCGCGCCGCCACACCAGCCCGCGTCGTAGCGGAAAGGCCAGCCGGGACGGGTCGTCGATGTTGCACACCATCGGGGACACCTCGGCCAGCCGATGTTTGGCCGCGCAGTCCAGCAGCGCCGACAGGACGCCGGCGTCCGCCGGACGGCCGTCGTCGTCGGCAAGCCATACCCAATCCGCGCCGGCGGCCAGGGCGTGCAGCATGCCCAGCGCGAAACCTCCTGCGCCGCCCAGGTTTCGTCGCGACCCGAGGTAGGTGCACGGCACCGGTTGGCCGGCCACCAGCTCGGCGACCGTCGGGTCACCAGAGCCGAAGTCGTTGTCGACCACGATCACGTGGTCGGGTGCCCGGGTCTGGGTTGTCAGCGCCTTCAGTGACTCGGCCAGCTGCTGGGGCCGCCGGTGGGTGACGACGACGGCGTAGACGGTTTCGGTCACGGCTGATCCCCGGCCTGCGTCTCGGCAAGCACCTCGCGTACGTGCCGGGCCGCATCCGGGCCTTCGTAGGCGCCGACCACCTCCTCGATCCCACCGGTCATCCGGATGGTGCCGTGGTCGATCCACATCGCGGTCTTGCACAGTCGAGCCAAGAATTCGTTGGAATGGCTGGCGAACACCAGGATCCCGGACCGCTCCACCAACTTCTGCAGCCGGGTCTGGGCCTTCTTCAAGAATTCGGCGTCCACCGCGCCGATGCCTTCGTCGAGCAGCAGGATCTCCGGGTCGATGCTGGTGACCACGCCCATCGCCAACCGCACCCGCATACCGGTGGAGTAGGTGCGCAGCGGCATCGCCAGATAGTCGCCCAGCTCGGTGAATTCGGCGATCTCGTCAACCTTGGCGGCCATCTGTTTGCGGGTCTGTCCGAGGAACAACCCCCGGATGATGATGTTTTCG
Organism: Mycolicibacter sp. MU0102; assembly: GCF_963378105.1. Lineage (NCBI taxonomy): Bacteria > Bacillati > Actinomycetota > Actinomycetes > Mycobacteriales > Mycobacteriaceae > Mycobacterium > Mycobacterium holstebronense. Next base: position 4,471,463 of record NZ_OY726398.1, on the reverse strand, counting down.
TAGCCGGAGATCTCCGGGTCCATACCCACACCCAGGTCGAAGACCGGCGCCACCCGCCCGACCACCGATGCCGACCCGCGAGTCGGCTCGTAGATTCCCGAAAGCAGCCGCAGCAGGGTGGATTTTCCGGCGCCGTTGTGCCCCACCAGACCGACGCGATCGCCCAAGGACAGTGACATGGTGATGTCGCGCAGCGCCTCGACCACCACCACATTGGAGTTGTTGCGCCCGATCGCCCCGCCGGCCTTGCCGAGGAACGCCTTCTTCAGCGATCGTGCCTTGGCGTCGAAGATGGGGAACTCGACCCAGGCGTCGCGGGTTTCGATACGAGGATCGTTGTCAGACACGGCAATTCCGCTGGCTGGCTTACAGGTACTGGCCGGAGCCGTGGCCCTGGCTGTGACTTCCGGGCCCGCCGGCGCCAGGGGGCAGGGCGCCGTGGCGCATCTGCTCCAGCTGCGCCCGGGCAGCCATCTGCTGGGCGAACAACGCGGTCTGGATGCCGTGGAACAGGCCCTCCAGCCAGCCCACCAGCTGGGCTTGGGCGATCCGTAGTTCGGCGTCCGACGGTGTGGCGTCCTCGCGTAGCGGCAGTGTCAGCCGGTCCAGCTCCTCGCGCAGCTCCGGGGCCAGGCCGTCCTCGAGCTCGCGAATGCTGGCGGAGTGGACCTCGCGCAGCCGAATCCGGCTGGCCTCATCCAGGGGAGCCGAGCGGACTTCTTCGAGCAGCTGCTTGATCATGGTGCCGATCCGCATCACCTTGGCGGGCTGTTCGATCAGGTCGGTCAGCGACGCCTCGTCATCATCGGCGGCGTCAGTGGAGCCGTTGAGCCCAGCCGCCAGCAGCCGCGGGTCGGCGCCGCTGATGATCTCGACGCCACCGGCGCTGTCCATGCCGTCTGCGCTGCTGCCGCTGGTGGTCACCGCGCTGTCTCTCCTTGCCATTCGTAGATACTCGCCCCGCCATTGTCGTAGATCCTGGCCCAGGACCGCGATTTCTCCAGTGACACTAGCCCGTCGGGCAGGGTGAACCCGCGGACCGTCGGGCTGCTGATCAGCACGTAGCGGATATTGAGGTCGTGCACGGCAGCCGCCACTCGCGGATCGGTGTCGGCGTCGTCGGCGTATGCCCAGAAGATGAACCGCTCCGGGCCGGGGCCTTGCTGCTGAGGGTAGTCGTAGTGCGTCCACAGCGGGTGCAGGCCGGCGACTGCGTACATCCAGGCACTGCCGTCGACGTTGGCGTTGCCGATCACGGTGTCGTGGGCCCCGGGCAGGTCGGCCAGGTAGGCGTACGCCCGCAGGTCTCGGGAGTCGACCATCACCGAGTCGTACTTGTCGCCGAACAAGAACGCGTGCCGCGGCAGGTAATGCCAGGCCAGCCCGACCGTCGCGGTCACCAGCAGCAGCCCGGTCAGTACCGGCCGCGCCCGCACTCCCGCCGGCTTGGAAACGAACGCGGCCAGCGCCGCCAGGCCCGCTCCGGCCATCGGGACCAACAGCAGCGTCATCGCCGCCATGATTCGGCGCGGGTCGCTGTAGAACAGGTCGGTGAACGTGCCCACCACGTTGCCTACCGGGCCGCCGAGCGGAGCCGAGGACTGCACCACCGCCACCACCAGCACCGCCCACAGCGCCAACGGCCACCACACCTTGCGGGCCACCAGCACTGCTGCCCCCGCCGCGGCCAGCGCCACCAGCGCGTATTGGATCGGAAAGTCGTTGAGGTGGCGGGTGTGCATCAGCAGCGCGTCGCGCAGACCCGACTTGCGGCCCTCGTGGGTCAGAAACGCGTGCCCGGCGATGATCTCGGCCTGCTTGCGCACGCTCAGCAGCTGCGGCAACAGCAGCAGCCCGGTCGGGATCAGGACCCCGGCCAGGGCGAGGGTGTCCCGTCGCTTCCCGCGCAGCGGATTCCACAGCGCACCGTCGGAGGGACTCAGCCACCAGGCCGCCACCAGCAAGACCGTGACCACGCCCCCGGTCAGGTGTACCGAGAACACGCCCAGTAGCGCCAGCACCGCCACGCAGATCCGGTCCCGCAGGATGCGGACCGCGGTGATCAGCGCGAAGGCCGGCGCCACCAGCCCGTAAGCCACCAGATTGGGCATCGCGGCGGTGCCGAACTCGACGTAGGGCAGCGCGGTGAAGGACGCCGACAGCGCGGCGGCGGTGCCCGCCGACACCGCCGTCACAGCGGTGCTCGTCACCCGCTGCAGCAGATTCCAGGTGAGCAGCGCTGCGCTGACCGGAAACAGCCACACCGAGGCGGCCAGCCCGGCCAGGGTGTAGCCGGTCGTGGGTGCGGCGCCGGTCAGTTGGCACAGCACCGCGGTCAGCGCGTGGAATGCCGACGGGTAATACAGCGCGGCGTGGGTTTCGACATTGCGCAGCTCGCCCATGTGAGTTGGTGAGGCCTGGCCGGTGTCGAGGATGAATCGGACGGTGTTGGCGTGCCACACCGCGTCCCAGGTGCTGGGAATGCTCTGCCAGTCCGCGATTCCCCGCAGCGCGGCCCAGCCGATCAGCAATACCCCCAGCAGCGTTCCGGCGGCCACCGTGAGTATCGGCCACAGTGCCGGCGAGGGGGCCGCCACATGGATGCCGGGACGGCGCCCCAGCAAAGATCGCATTCCCCTCGCCAAGCCGCACACCGCGACGCCGACCACCACCAATGCAGCCGCTGCAGTGGTTGCGTTCCAAGGGATTCCGATAGCGCCGAAAGGGACGATGGCCAGGCCTACGATTCCGTAGGTAAGCGCCGGGCCGACCGCCACGGCTAATGGCCAGTTCAACCCGGCGCCGGCCGCTACGAGCGCACCCGGAAGCACCAGCAGCAAAAGCGCCGTGACCATTCCGAAGCCCAGAAGCACTGCACTAGTATGTCTGCCAAGGTGGCCTGGCTCCGTATTGCGGGGGAGCTATCTCGTTATCCGAGACGTTCACCGATCGATTTTGAGAAGTTTTAAGGTGGCTGGCATGGCCTATGACGTCGCTCGCGTGCGCGGATTGCACCCGACGCTCGGTGACGGATGGGTTCATTTCGATTCGTCGTCGGGCATGTTGATTCCGGACTCGGTGGCCACCACCGTGTCGACCGCGTTCCGGGGATCGTTGGCGAAGGCGGTCGGCCCGCACCCGGCGGCCCGCCGCAGTGCCGCGGTGTTGGTCGCGGCCCGCCAGGCGGTGGCCGATCTGGTGGGCTCGGAGTCTGCCGCGGTGGTGCTGGGTCCCGATCGCGCCGTGTTGTTGAGCGCTTTGGCCGATGCCGCGTCGTCGCGGGTGAGCCTGGGCTACGAGACGGTGGTCACCCGTCTCGACGACGAGGCCAACATCGCCCCCTGGGTGCGGGCTGCCAACCTTTATGGCGCCAAGCTCAAGTGGGCCGAGGTCGACATCGAGACCGGGGAGCTGCCCAGCTGGCAGTGGGAGAACCTGATCACCCCGTCTACCCGGTTGGTGGCACTCACCTCGGGCTCGGGGGTACTGGGCACCGTCACCGATCTTCGGCCGGTCACCAAGCTGGTCCACGATGTGGGCGGCGTGGCCGTCGTCGACCACTCGGCCACGGCGCCGTACCAACTACTCGACATCAACGAGGTCGAGGCGGACGTGGTGGCCGTCAACGCGGCCTCCTGGGGCGGGCCGCCGGTGGGCGCGCTGGTCTTTCGCGACCCGGCGCTGATCGACACGTTTGGGTCGGTGTCGCTGGACCCGCACGCCGTGGGCCCGGCCCGATTGGAAGTCGGCCTGCACCAGTTCGGTCTGCTGGCGGGGCTGGTGGCCAGTGTCGAGTATCTGGCGTCGCTGGACGAGTCGGCCCGGGGTAGCCGCCGCGAGCGGCTGGCGGTATCGATGCAGTCTGCCGCGGCGTATCTGAACCGGCTGTTCGAGTACCTGCTGAGTTCCTTGCGGTCGCTGCCGCTGGTGATGCTGATCGGCCAGCCCGAGGCGCGCATCCCGGTGGTCAGCTTCGCAGTACAGAAGGTGCCGGCCGAACGAGTGGTGCAGCGGTTGGCCGACAACGGTGTGCTGGCGATCGCCAATGCCGGGTCCCGGGTGCTCGACGCGATCGGCGTCAATGACATCGGGGGAGCGGTCACCGTCGGGCTGGGCCACTACTCGACGATGGCCGAAGTCGACCAGCTGGTTCGGGCGCTGGCGTCGCTGGGCTGAGGTGACGCCGGGTTGCCGCCGTCGGTGGCTGAAACCCATTCGTCCCAACTGCACGGCGGGTACAGGATCTGAACGATTGCCCGGCTTTGAGCGACAACGCTCGTTATGTCAGGTGGATCTGTTGCGGCGGCACGTGAGTTGACAGCCGTTGTCGCGCCAAGGCGGGCAACTCTCTATATGGTCTGATCCGCCGGCGAGCTGCTTCGTCCGGCTCCAACGCGCTTGCAGTCGCCGCTACGCTGTGGGCGTCACACCCCAGCACTTCCGAAGGCAGACGCAGAAGATGGCAGAACTGACGAGTTCCTTGGCTCCCTTGGAGTTGGACACCCTTGTCGACCTGATGCAGCAGCAGGCTGCGCGTTTCCAGGACACGCCCGCTTTCATCTTCTGCCCAGAAGGCGATATCGAAGAGGACCGGGTCACCTACCGCGACCTGGACCGTCGTGCCCGCTCGATCGCGGCGAGCTTGCAGCTTCACGGCGCCGCGGGTGAGCGTGTGCTGGTGCTCTGCCGCCCCGGTGTGGACAGCATCGCCGGGCTGTTCGGCTGTTTCTACGCCGGCGCTATCGCGATACCGGTCGACGAGCACTGGCCTATCCGCCGGATCGAGACCGTCGTGCCCGAATCGGATGCGCGCTTCGCGCTGGCAACGGCGAAGACCCAGGCCAAGATGAAGTCTGCGGTGGACGGCCTCAGTGCCGGGCCGAAGCTGACCTGGCTGGCCATGGATGAGGCCCCCGACGACGGGGCGGCCTGGGAGCCGCAGAGCGTCCGTGCCGACAGCCTCGCCATGATCCAGTACACCTCGGGCTCCACCGGGGTGCCGAAGGGTTGCGTGCTGACGCACCGCAACTACCTCAGCAATCTGGAGGTAATGCGGTGGGCGCTGAATCCGCCGGATGACGCGCCAGTGATGAACAGCCCGATCAGCGGGGTGTCCTGGCTGCCGCAGTACCACGACATGGGCTTTGTCGGGGGCATCCTCGGCACCATCTACGGCGGCCGCACCACCGTGCTGATGTCGCCGAGCGCCTTCTTGATGCGTCCGCTCCGCTGGATGCAGGCGATCTCGCGCTACCAGGCGACCATCACCGCCGCCCCCAACTTCGCTTACGAGGCCTGCGTCAAACGCAGCACCGCGGAGCAGCGGGCGGCCCTGGACCTGTCGAGCCTGTCGATCGCCGTGGTCGGAGCCGGGCCGATCAGTGCTGAGACGCTGCAGTCCTTCACAGAGGCGTTCGCACCGGCCGGGTTCCGTCCCGAGGCGTTCCTTCCGGCCTATGGGCTGGCCGAGGCGACCCTGGGCGTGACGGGCATGTCCGAGTCGCCACTGCCGGTGGTCCGGCACTTCGACCGGACCGCGCTGAGCGAGGACCGGATCGTCGAGGTGGCAGCCGATGCCGCCCACTCAGAAACCGCTCTACCGCTGGTGGGCTGCGGCAAGAAGTCGGAGCTCTTGGATGTCCGAATCGTCGATACCGAGACGCGGCTACCCCGCACCGCTGAGGAAGTGGGCGAGATCTGGGTTGCCGGCCCTTGCGTCGGAGTGGGCTACTGGGGGCGGCCGGAGGAAACGGAGCATGCTTTCCAAGCGCACCTCGCCGACACCGGCGAGGGTCCTTACCTGCGCAGTGGCGATCTGGGGTTCTTCCGGGAAGGCGAACTGTACGTCACCGGCCGGTGCAAGGACCTGATGACGATCAACGGATTCAGCCATTATCCGAATGACATCGAGCTGACCGTGCAGGCCTGCCACCCGGCGCTGATGCCCAGCCGTGGCGCCGTGTTCCAGTTGCCGACCGAGCGTTACGCCCCCGAATACATGGTGGTGGTGCAGGAGGTGCACCACCACGAGGCGGTCGGGGTCGATCCGAAAGACCTGATCGATTCGATCCGGGCGGCTATCCGCACCAACCATGGCATCGACGCTCAGGCCGTCGTGCTGCTCAAACCGATGCGGATACCTACTACTACCAGCGGCAAGATTCAGCGCGGTGCGTGCCGTGACCAGTACGTCGCCGGCGAGCTGACAGTGTTGGCGGAGTGGGCGGAGCCGCGGCCGGCAAAAACGGGCCCGGGAATCAAGGGTGCGCTGTTGGCTGGACTGGGGCGGGCCGTCGCGGCCGGATTGGCGCAGCACCGGCGGGAAGGCTCGCCGGGCCAGGGCTGAAGTCAGCCCCGCTGAGCCCGCCGCCGCATGCCACTCGGCCGCGGCGCGCGAAACCCCGCTGAGGAAGCGAGGCCGGCCCGCGCAGCGAAGCGCCGTTGACTTCTGTGATCGACGTCACTTTCCGGCCAGTAGCTGGCGGCGACTTTGTCGTCGAATCGGGCAACCTGCTGGCAAGCGGGGTCATCAGGTTGGTAGCGGTCATGCCGCTTCCTGCCTTAACGAGCGGCTCGGCCGCGAATCGCCGTTAACAAAACCTGAGAAGCTCCTCGGTCGACTCCTGGGCCTGCTGCGATATCAGGTCCACCACGGTCCGCTGGGCCGGAAATGCATCGCACTACGTGTCATGCGCCGGGGTTTTCATGAAGTTTTTCCTTACAAAAATTCCCGTTCGACAAAACGGAAAACTCATGTAAGTTTAAGCAACGTCCGTAGTCAGTGTCCGTAGGAGAGCATGATGCAGCTCGCGCTTCGCCCGTACGTCACCCCCGGTGTCGCGATCGCGGGTGCCGCGTTGATCGCGGTCAACGGGGCAGTTCCCGCGGCGGTGCTGCGGCCCCAAGTTGAGCCTCGCCAGGCCCATGAGTTGGTCCAGCACCATCCTGTGAAGCTCACAGCTGATTTCTTCGGACCGTGGCAGGACCTGTTCAGCAACACCGCTACCAACCTGGCGGCGATGGGCTCCGACAACGGCTGGGGAAACCTGCTGGAGCAGATCTTCAGCGACCCGAGCTCGCTGTCGCGGCTGCCGGAGGTCTTCGACTTCCTGACGTCGATCATGCCGTCGATCAGCGGCTCCGACCCGCTGATGGTCCTGCTCTCGCCGATCCTGACCATCGGGATGGGCATCATCGGCCCGCTGGTCACGGTCAATGACGCGATGCAGGACATTCTCAACCAGATCTTCAACCCCAATGATCCGCTGGACCCGTTCGCGGCCATCTTCACCGCGTTCCCGCGTCTGGTCGACGCGTGGCTGAACGGCACCAGCACTGTCGACATCGCCGGCAGCAGCGTTCTTGCGTTCCAGGGCATCCTGGTCCCCGGTCAGAACCTCATCATCGACCAGACCGCTGAGGAGCTGGCCAACAACCTCAACATCGGCGACCAGACCATCGCCAGCCTGCTCGACCAGACCGGCATCGGCACGCTTGAGGTCGCCGGCATGTTGACCGGCCTGCTGGACAGCGTCGGACTGGGTGACGACACCCCCGTCGACGTCATCAACGCCCTCGGCCTGGGCAGCCTTGAGGTTTCCAGCGTGCTGAGCACGATCTTCGACGCGGTGGGCATCGGCAACCCCACCATCGCCGAACTCATGGACATGCTGGGTATCGGCGACGTTCAGGTCGCCGATATCGCCATCGACTTCACCAACGCACTGGGCTTCGACAACCCGACGATCGTCGACATCGCCGGCGACGTCGGTCTGGCCGACCTCAAGCTGGCCGACCTGGGCATGGACGTGCTCAACGCGATGGGCATCGGCGACCCGACCGTCAACGAGCTCATCGCTGACATCGGCGCCGGCGACCTGACACTCAACGGCCTGCTGCAAACAGCGGTGGACGCGCTGGGCCTCGGCGGTCAGAGCGCGGCGGACATGCTCGACGCCACGGGCCTCGGCACCCAGACCACCCATGAGTTCATCACCTCGCTGCTCGGCGGGCTGGGCCTGGGCAATCAGACGATCATGGACCTGCTCAGTTCGGCCGGCCTTGCCGACGCTGACATCGGCCAGTTGGTTTCGGTGGTACTCGGTTCCTACGGCGACACCACAGTCGCCGAGGTCATGGGTTTCGCGGGCTTCGGCGCGGTGACGGTCGGGGACGTCACCGACCTTTTGGGTATCACCAATCTGTCGGTGGGCACCATCCTCGGCAACCTGTCCTACATCACCGGCAACCTCACGGTCAACGACATGCTCGCCGCTACCGGCATGACCCCGCTGGACAAGGGCGGTGACGCTCTGCTGTCGGCTTCCCTGGCGGGTACGACCATCGCCTCCTTCTTGGGCGACCAGTTGAACGACCCCCTCATCTCGATGCTCGGCCCGATGGGCGAGATGACCCTCAACGAGATGATCTCGACGAACTTCTCGATGACCCTGGGTCAGATGCTCACCGACTCGGGCATGGCCGATCAGACCCTGACCGACCTGGTGCTGGCCGGCATGCCCGACGCGCCGCTCTCTTCGCTGCTCGGCGTCATGGGCGACACCACCCTGTCGGCCCTGATCGACCAACTGGTGCCCGCTGACCAGACGATCATCGACATGCTCGCTGAGTCGGGTCTGGGCAACCAGACCATGAGTGAACTGCTCAACCAGACCTTCGGTGACCAGACCGTCGCCAATGCTCTGGACGACGGTGGGCTGGGCAGCATGCACCTCGACGACATCATCCGTCAGGCGCTGGGCCCGCAGACCGTCAACGACATGCTCAACGACTTCGGCCTCGGCGGTCAGTCGCTCAGCGACCTGTTCGACCAGTTCTTCGGCATCAGCACCATCGCCGACCAGATGCTCGCCCTGGGCCTGGGCGACCAGACCCTCAACGAGTTGATCGACTCGCTGTTCGGGACCTCGACGGTCAGTGCGCTGCTCGGCGACTTCGGCCTCCAGACCGTCGACGAGCTCCTGGCGTCCCTGGGGCTCGGGGATATGACCGTGATCAACGCGCAGATCGGCGAGTTCTGGGGCTCCATGTCCTACTGGCTTGACGGCCTAGGGGACCAGATCACGGCGGTGCTCAGTGGCTAAGCGACCTGAACGGCAAAGCAACTTCGGAACTTTCGTCCGGGAGGGCGTCATGCAGCAAACACTTCGTCCATACGTCACCACCGGCCTGGCTGTCGTCGGGGTGGGCCTGGTCGCGGTTCCCCCCGTGGCCTCGAACCTGCCGCAGCTTCAGCACCAGCTCGCCACGGTCGAGCAGCGCGGTGTTGCGCTCACGTCGGGCTTCTTCTCGCCCTACACCGACCTGTTCGAGAACACCATCGCGAACCTGCAGGCGCTGAACCAGAACTCCGTGGACATGTGGGGTCTGCTGCAGCACATCTTCGCGAACCCGCAAGAGGCGATCAACGGCATCCCGGATGTCATCAACATCTTCACCAACTCGATGCCCACCATCGGCGTCCAGGCCTTCCCCTTCCCCGTCGACATCGACCTGCAGATGCCGCTGTGGCTGAACTCGCTGCTGGCCGCCATTGGCCCTTGGGTGACCATGGGCAACGCGTTCCAGCAGATCATGGACGAGATCGTCAACAACATCTTCACCGACCCGATGAAGTCGTTCTCGGCTCTGATCGGCGCGCCGGCGACGCTGTTGGACGCTTTCCTCAACGGCAGCAGCGGTGTCGACTTCGGGGGCGCCTACTTCCCGTTGTTCAACGGTGTCTTGACCCCCGGGCAGCCGATCGACGCCAACTTCAACATCGGTGACGTGGTCGAGCTGTCCGGCATGGGCGACACCACCATCACCGACCTGCTGTCGCAGGCCGGTATCGGCGATGTTCCGCTGGAAACGCTGATCATCGACCTGCTCGACGGGCTCGGCCTCGGACACATGACGCCGGTGGACCTGCTCAACGACATGGGCATCGGCACTCAGTCGCTCTCCGAGTTGCTGATCGGCCTCTTCAACGAGGCGGGCATCGGCAACCCCACCATCGCTGAGCTGCTGGAGAGCCTCGGTGGCATCGAGCCCGGCGACTCGGTCGCCAGCCTGCTGATCGCCCTGCTCAACCAGACCGACATCGGCAACCCCAGCCTGTCCGAACTCGTGCTGAGCTTCGTCGGCGGGGACGACGCCACCGTCGGTGGCCTGATCAAGGACCTGCTCGGCGCTCAGGGCAACGAGTCCCTGGCCAGCTTGATCGACCCGACCTGGACTATCGGCGGATTGCTGACCGATTCGTTCGGCGACCCCCCGCTGACCGACTTCTTCGAGCAGATGGGCCTCGGCACCGTCACCGTCGGCGCGCTCGCGGGAATGTTGGGCGAGTACGGCGACCAGACGCTGATTGACCTGCTCAACGACGGTTTCCTCGGACCGGACATCAGCGCCAACACTCCGTTGACGGACATGCTGCTTTCCATGTTCCCGCCCGGCGCCACCTTGAGCGACTTCATCGGCGATTACGGCAACACGACGCTCGGGGACATCTTCCAGGAGATGCCGATCGGCGAGAACACCATGGGCTACCCTCCCGACACTCCGGTAAACGACATCCCGGTTCAGGCCTTGCTGTACACGCTTCCCAGCCCAGATCCGGCTTACGCCAACCTGGGTGACACCCCGTTGGGGATTCTCGCCCCCGACCAGGCCAGCCTCCTCGAGAAGGCCGGCAACCCCACTCTCGGCGCGGTGATGGGCACCAACACCGTTGGCGTAACTCTCCAGAACCTGCACCTCTACGACGTCACCGTGATCCAAGGGGTCGATGCGATGGGCATCGGTGACTTCACGCTGGAGGACCTGTTCAACGGTCTGGGCGACCTGACCGGCAATGTCACTCTGGGGCAGTTCCTCACCGATTGGGGCTTCGACCCGACGTTGACCGAACTCTTCACGAGTGTCGTTGCGGGGCTGGGGCTGACCGACACCACGTTGCTCACCCTGTTCGAGGACTGGGGCATGGGCAGCCTGAGCCTGTCCGGCCTGATCGACAGCCTCGGCCTGAACGACATCTACATCCAGTCGATTTTCAACAACCTGGGCCTGAACAACATCGACATCGACATGTTCATCGACCGCCTCGGGCTGAGCAGCATCTCGATCGCCGGCATTCTCTCCGGCCTGGGCCTGGACAACCAGTCTCTCGATGAGTTCATCAACAGCCTGTTGGGCGGTGTCTCCATCGAGAGCATCCTGGGTGGTCTGGGCCTGGACGAGGTGCACTTGGACCAGTTCATCACCGACCTGATGACCAGCGTGCTGGGCGACCCCACGCTGGGCACCCTCCTCGGCTGGATCGGCCTGGACAACTACGACCTGGACACCATCGTTGCCAACCTCGGCCTCGACGGCACGATCAACTCGCTGCTCACCGACCTCGGCCTGGGCAGCCTCGATATCAACGGCCTGATCGACGGGCTGGGGCTGTCCGACCTGGGCGTGCTGGGCATCAACGGCAACTTCTTCGGCGTGGCGTCGGAGTGGCTCAACGACATTCCGAACCAGATCGCGGCGGCGTTGGGCTTCTACGGCTGAGCCTGCTGAGCAGCTAAGCCGCCAAATCCAAACTTCATGACAGACAGAGCTAGCACAACTGTGGGCCACACAGATAGGACATCCCAAATGGCAGTAGGGCGTAACACTTCGGGCAACGGCCAGCAGGGTCGGCGTAGCCGGCGACTGTTGGGGGCCAGCAGTGCGGTTGGGGCGTTTTTGACCTTTGGGATGTCGCCGTTGTCGGCGGCTCCTGTGGCGCATGCTGATGAGCTGGACTGGGTGGTTGACCTGTTCGGTGCGGATCTGGCTGGTGCGTTGGGTGATTTGAGTCAGGCGTCGTCGTGGGACACGTTGTTCGACCAGGGGGCGTGGGAGCCGCTGCTGTCGAATTTGGGTCTGTCGTTTGATGCGTCGGTGGCGGATCTGCCGGGTTCGGCGGCCGCTGATGACTGGTTCGGTTCGTTGTTCTACACGCCGTTGCATGACTTGGGGCAGGCGTGGATTCTGAGTCCGTTTGGTGAGCAGGTTAATTCGTTTATCAACCTGTTTGGTTTCGGTCAGATCCTGATCGGTAACGGTGCTGACGGTATTGATGGTGGGACGCTGGCGCAGGCTGCTGGTGGTTCTGGTGGTTTGTGGTTCGGTGATGGTGGTGCTGCTGGTACGTCGGCCGATGGCATTGGTGGTGTCGGTGGTTCGGCGGGCGGTTTTGGTGATGGTGGCGCTGGTGGTGCCGGTATTGATGGTGGCGATGGTGGTGCCGGTGGTGCTGGTGGCTGGTGGATGGGTGTCGGTGGCGTTGGTGGTGTTGCCGGCGATGGCATCGATGGTGGTGCCGGTGGCAATGGTGGTGCCGGTGGTGCTGGCATTGGTGTGTTCTATGGCGTTGGTGGTAATGGTGGCCTCGGTGGCGATGGCGCGGTGGGTGCTGCGGGTGCTTCGGGTCTTGCGGGCCTCGATGGTGGTATCGGTTCCAATGGTGGCGCCGGTGGTAACGGTGGTGCCGGTGGTAAGGGTTCGTGGCTGATCGGTTCCGGCGGTAAGGGTGGTGCCGGTGGTCAGGGTGCCGCTGGTGGTGCCGGTGGTGATGGTGGCGACGGTGATGACGCGATTGTTGCTGGTGACGCGGGTGGCAACGCGGGCAATGGTGGCAACGGTGGCGTCGGTGGTGCTGGTGGTGCGGCCGGTGCTGGCGGCTCCGGTGGTCTGATCGGATCGTCGGGTGCCGCCGGTGTTGGTGGCAACGGTGGTAACGGTGGCGCCGCGGGAATTGGCGGTAACGGTGGTGCCGGTGCTGATGGCGACGCCACCCATCTCAATGGTGGTGCTGGTGGTCGTGGTGGCGACGCCGGTGTTGGCGGTGCTGGTGGTGCCGGTGTGGTGGCCGGTGCTGTGGGTACGGCGGCGACTGCGGGCGGTAATGGTGGTGCCGGTGGTGACGGTGCCGACGCTCTCGTTGCTGGAGCTGCTGGCGGTAATGGTGGTGCTGGTGGTAACGCCGGCAACCTGGGCAACGGCGGCGCCGGCGGTATCGGCGGCAACGGTGCCACCGGCGTCGCGGGACAGACCGACGAAGACGGCAACGGCACAACAGGTCTCGCCGGTGGTAACGGTGGCCTCGGTGGTGCTGGTGGCGCCGCCGGCTCGCTGGCCGGTAACGGTGGCGCCGGTGGCGCCGGTGGCCGTGGTGGTGTCGGTGGTGTCGGTGGCGCCGCGGCCAACGGCGTCGACGGTGCGGACGCGGTTGCCGGTAGCGGCAACGACGGTGAGGCCGGTGGCGACGCGACCGGAATCGCCGGTAACGGTGGCGTCGGTGGTGTAGGCGGCGCGGGTGGTGTTGGCGGCACGGCGGAGCACGGCCTGGCCGGTGTCCACGGTGTCGGTGGCATCGGTGGCGACGGTGGTGTTGGTGGCGCGGCGGGCGTCGGTGGTACCGGTGGTGCCGGTGCCGGCGGCGGATCCGCGGCAGCAGCCGGAACCGGCGGCAATGGCGGTAACTCGAGTTCCGTCGCCGGTAAGGGTGGCGACGGCGGTGCGGGTGGCTCCAGCGGTGGCTCGGCTCACGCCGCCTCCGGTGTCGCCGGTGGCGCAGGTTCCACCGGTAACGGTGGTGTCGGTGGCGTCGGTGGTGCCGGCCAGATCCTCGGTGACGGCACGGTCCAGGCCGGTGGCGTCGGCGGTAACGGTGGCAGCGCCGACGTCGACGGCGATGGTGGCGCCGGCGGTGCCGGTGGCCAGGGCGCGACCGGCGGCAACGGTGAAACCGACCTCAACGGTGACGGCACGACCGGCGAAACCGGTGGCGCTGGTGGCGCCGGTGGTACCGGCGGTACCAGCGGATCGAACTCGGGTACCGGTGGCGTCGGCGGTGCCGGTGGAACCGGTGGAACCGGTGGTAACGGTGGCGCGGCGGCCGACGCGACAGTGGCCGGTGGTGCGGGACACAACGGTGGTGACGCTGGTGCGGGCGGTATCGGCGGCGATGGTGGTGCCGGCGGTGCCAGTGGCAGCGGAGGCCTGGGCGGAGCGGGCGGTGCCGCAGGCAACGGTGGCGCCGCAGGCGAAGCCGCAGCCGGTGGTAAGGGCCTTGGCGGCAGCGGAACCGACGAAGCCGGTGCTGGCGGCCAGGGTGGTGCTGGTGGCCTTGGTGGTGCTGCCGGCTCGGCAGGCGCGGGAACTGACGGCGGTGCCACTGGCGCTTCGGGCTATGACGGTGCTGGCAGCAACGGTGGCGCTGGTGGCGCTGGTGGCGATGGTGTCGGTCTGGCCAGCGACGGCGTGACCGGTCAGGCCGGTGGCGCGGGCGGCCAGGGCGGTAACGCGGCCGTCGACGGTGACGGTGGCGCGGGCGGCGCCGGTGGCCGGGGCGCCGATGGAACGAACGGAACGACTGACGGCAGCGGCAATGGGACCGCTGGCGGTAACGCCGGCGCCGGCGGTCAGGGCGGCGTCGGTGGTGCCGGCGGATCGGGCGCCGGTGACGGTGGTCTGGGTGGCGCTGGTGGCGAGGGCGGCGTCGGTGGTAACGGTGGCGCGGCCAACGACGCCACAGTGGCCGGCGCCGACGGCGGTAACGGTGGCAATGCAGGCGCCGGTGGCGCCGGCGGTGCCGGTGGTGCCGGTGGTACGGCCGCCGAGGGCGCTGGCGGGGCGGGCGGCGACGCCGGCAACGGTGGCGCGGCGGGCCAGGCCGCGGCCGGTGGCGCAGGCCTCGGTGGCAACGGCCAGGACGCAGCTGGAAACGGCGGCAAGGGCGGCAACGGCGCCGACGGCGGCGCGGGCGGCAAGGCCGGTGCCGGCGGCATCGGCAGCCTCACCACAGGTCCCAGCGGCGTTGCGGGCCAGGCCGGCCTGAGCAGTGACGGCGCCAACGGTGGTGCCGGTGGTGCCGGCGTCGGCTTGGCCAGCGACGGTCTGACCGGTCAGGCCGGTGGCGTCGGTGGCACGGGCGGTAACGCCGCGGCAGTCGGCAACGGTGGTGCCGGCGGTATCGGTGGCCTGGGCGCCACCGTGGCCGGACTCACGGGCTTGGCGGGCTTCGTCGGCGGCGCCGGTGGTAACGGTGGCGTCGGCGGCGCCGGTGGTACCACCTCGGGCAACGGTGGTGCAGGCGGGAACGCCGGTAACGGTGGCGCCGGTGGCGCCGGTGGCGCCGGTGCAGACGCGACGGTGGCTGACGCCGCGGGCGGTAACGGCGGCAACGCCGGTGCGGGCGGCCAGGGCGGTACCGGCGGCCAGGGCGGTGTGGCCAACAACGGAACCGGTGGCGTCGGCGGTGACGCCGGTGACGGCGGTGACGCCGGTATCGCCGGAGCCGGTGGTGCTGGCCTGGGCGGCGGCGGCGCCGCTGAGGCGGGCGCAGGTGGCGCGGGCGGCGTAGGTGGCGAAGGTGGCGCCGCGGGCGCCGCGGGCGTCGGTGGTGCCGGCACCCACGCCGGAGCCCAGGGCGGAGCTGGGGTTGCTGGCCACGGCAGCGACGGCGGCGCCGGCGGCCAGGGTGGCGCCGGAACGGGCCTGATCAGCGCGACCAACACCGGCCAGGGCGGCGGCGCCGGCGGTGTCGGCGGCGGCGGTGGCCTGGTCGGCAATGGTGGTGCTGGCGGCCACGGTGGTGCCGGTGCGACGGTCAACGGCATCACGGACGGAAGCGGCAACGGCACCAATGGTGCCGACGGTGGAACCGGCGGTGTCGGTGGCGCGGGCGGTATCGGCGGCTCGGTGTCCGGTAACGGTGGCGCCGGCGGCAACGGTGGGGCCGCCGGTAACGGCGGACACGGTGGCAACGGCGCCAATGGCACGGCCGGAACCAATGCCGTCGCGGGCAGTGGCGGCGACGGGACCGCCGGGGGCGACGCCGGTAACGGTGGCGTCGGTGGTAACGGTGGCCAGGGCGGCAACGGCGGTGCCGGTGGCACTGCCGCCAACGGTCAGGCCGGAGCTGAGGGCAGCGGCGGCGTCGGCGGTAACGCGGGTGATGCGGGCAATGCCGGCAACGGCGGCCAGGGTGGTAGCGGCGCCGGTGGTGGCGCCGGTGTCAAGGCCGGCAACGGCGGCGACGGCGGCAAGGGTGGTGTCCGTGGCGAAGCCGGGGCGACCGCTGGCGAGGGTGGCTGGAACGCCAGCCATACCGCACAAGCCGCCGATGGCGCCGCTGGTGCTGCGGCGATCGGTGGTAACGGCGGCGCCGGTGGTAACGGTGGTGTCGGACTTGTCCACGGCGACGGGTCACCGCAGGCCGGTGGCGATGGTGGCCACGGTGGCGCGGCCGGACTGGTCGGCGTCGGCGGCGCAGGCGGCAACGGTGGCGTCGGTTCCACCGGCAAGGCCGGTACCGACGGAATCGTTGACGGCCTCGGCAACGGCGGCGACGGCACCAACGGCGGTGTCGGTGGCCTCGGCGGCAACGGCGGTAACGGTGGCGCCGGCGGTAGCGAGTCGGGCGACGCCGGCGCCGGAGGCGCTGCTGGCAACGGTGGTGCCGGTGGCCGCGGTGGCTACGGCGCAGACGGTGCCAACGCAGTCAACGCCGCGTTCGGCAGTGGCCTCTCCGGTGCAAACGGCGGCAACGGCGGCAGCGGCGGCAACGGTGGCCTCGGTGGTGACGGTGGCGTCGGCGGTCTCGGTGGCACGGCCACACTCGGCAACAACGGTGCGGCCGGCGCGGGCGGGGTCGGTGGCCAGGGTGGTGCGGCAGGCAACTCCGGCAATGGCGGTAACGGTGCCAACGGCGCCGGTGGCGGCCTGAACGCCGTCGCCGGCAAGGGCGGCAACGGCGGCGACGGCGGCGACCGTGGCCAGTTCGGCCTCGGTGGCAAGGGCGGCGTGAGCGGCGACGGTCAGCAGGCCGGCAACGGCGGCAACGGCGGCGTCGGTACTGGCGGCAACGGTGGTGCCGGTGGCCGCGGTGGCAACGGTTCGACGCTGGCCGGCGGCATCCCGCAGGAGGGCGGCGCGGGCGGTGCCGGTGGTGACGCCGGAACAATCGGCAACGGTGGCGCCGGTGGCGCCGGTGGCTCCGGCAGCATCGGTGGCAACGGCGCGAATGGCAGCACCGGTGGCGTGGTCAACGGTGGAAACGGCCTCTCCGGCGGTAACGCCGGCGATGGTGGCGCGGGCGGCAAGGGCGGCTCGATCTCCGGTAACGGCGGCGCGGGCGGTGGCGCCGGTGTGGCAGGTACCGGCGGTAACGGCGGCAACGGTGCTGTAGGCAAGGCGGGCCTCGACGCGGTGGCCGGCACGGGCGGCGTTGGCAGCAACGGCAGTGCTGGCGGTAACGGCGGCTCCGGCGGTAACGGTGGCGACGGCGGCAACGGTGGCGCCGGTGGATCGGCGACCAACGGCACGGCCGGTGCCGACGGGCTGGGCAGCGTCGGTGGTAGCGGCGGTAACGCCGGCACCGGGGCCGACGGTGGCCGCGGCGGCAACGGTGCCGGCGGCGGCGTCAACGCGATCGCCGGTACCGGCGGCAACGGTGGCGCCGGCGGAAACATCGGGCTGGCCGGAAACGGCGGCACCGGCGGGTTCAACGCCGACGGCACCCAGCGCGCCGACGGCATCGACGGTGCCGCGGCCGCGCACGGCGGTAACGGTGGCGCGGGCGGCAACGGCGGCAACGGCGCACTTGGCTCGGGACAGGCCGGCGGCAAGGCCGGCAACGGCGGCGCCGGCGGCAACGTCGGTGACGGTGGCGCGGGCGGTAACGGTGGTGACGGAGCCAGCGGAGCCGCTGGAATCACCGGCGGCGACGGCAACGGCACCAATGGTGGCAACGCTGCCGCGGCCGGTAAGGGCGGCAACGGTGGCGCCGGCGGTTCGCTTTCCGGCAACGGTGGCGCGGGCGGTAACGGCGGTAACGGCGGTAACGGCGGTAACGGCGGCAACGGCGCGGCCGGCACCGGTGGCGGCAACGGCGGTAACGGTGGCGCGGCGGGCAACGCCGCCAGCGGCGCGGACGGTGGTCTGGGCGGCAACGCTGTGGCCGGCACCGCGGGTGCCGGCGGCAACGGCGGTAACGCCGGTAACGCGGGCAACGGTGGCGCCGGTGGCGTCGGCGGCGGCGGCGGACTCAACGCGGTGGCCGGCAACGGCGGTAACGGTGGCGCAGGCGGCGACCGGCTCGGTACAGCCGGTGCCGGCGGCGCGGGCGGCTTCGGCGTGGGCGGTCAGGCGGCCAACGGCACCAACGGTGCGGTGGGCTCGGGCGGCAACGGCGGTAATGCAGGCAACGGTGGTGCCGGCCAGATCCTCGGTGACGGTTCATCGCAGAAGGGCGGTAACGGCGGCATCGGTGGCGCGGCCGGAATCATCGGCAACGGTGGCGCCGGTGGTAACGGTGGAGCCGGCGCGACGGGCGCTAACGGCATCATCGACGGCAGCGGCAACGGCACCAACGGAACCGCCGGCGGCGTCGGTGGCAACGGTGGCGTCGGCGGCGCTGGCGGTAGCCAGTTCGGTAACGGTGGCGCAGGCGGACGCGGTGGCTTCGGTGGTAACGGCGGCGTCGGTGGCGTGGCTAACGGCACTGACGGCACAAACGCTGCCGCGGGCAGCGGCCTCAACGGTGGCAACGGCGGCGACGCGGGAACCAGCGGTAACGGTGGTATCGGCGGCCAGGGTGGCGCGGGTGCACTCGGCGGTACTGCCACCAATGGAGCGCAGGGCGCGGCGGGCGTCGGCGGCAAGGGCGGCGACGGCGGTGCTGGTGGCCAGGCCGGTCGCGGCGGCAACGGCGGTGCCGGTGCCGGCGGCGGCGCCAACATCGTCGCCGGTGACGGTGGTAACGGTGGACGCGGTGGCTTCGCCGGTGTCGGCGCGGCCGGCGGTGCGGGCGGCGTAGGCGCCAACGGCCAGATCGCGGCCGGTGGTGCATTCGGTGCGGCCGGCAACGTCGCCACCGGCAACGGTGGTAACGGCGGTGCCGGTGGCGCGGGCGTAGTGCTCGGCAGCGGTGCGGGGCAGTCCGGTGGTAACGGCGGTGACGGCGGTGGTGCCGGTGCGGTCGGTACCGGTGGCGCCGGTGGTAACGGCGGCACGGGCGCCGCCGGCGCCAACGGCAGCACCCAGGTGACCGGTGAGGGCTCCAACGGTGGCGCCGGTGGCAACGGCGGTAACGGTGGAAACGGCGGCAAGGGCGGCCTGACCTCTGGCAACGGCGGTGCGGCCGGTAGCGGTGGCGCCGGTGGTATCGGCGGCAGCGGCGGTAACGCCGCCAACGGCACCACTGGTGCCAACGCCACCGCCGGCACCGGCGCAGCGGGCGGCAATGGTGGCGACGCCAACGGCAACGGCGGTAACGGCGGCAAGGGCGGTAGCGGCGGTAACGGCGGTATCGGCGGCACCGCGACCAGCGGTTCCACGGGTGCCAACGGCGTCGGCGGTGCCGGCGCCAAGGGCGGCAATGCGGGCAACGCCGGCAGCGGCGGTAACGGCGGTAACGGCGCCACGCTCACCGTGGGCGCGGGCACCGTCGCGGGCGCCGGTGGCAACGGCGGTAACAGCAACAGCAACGCAGGTACTGCTGGTGCCGGCGGCACCGGCGGCTGGAACGGTGGCCACACCGTTCAGGCCGGTAGCGGCACGGCCGGCGCGGCCGGTGCGGCGGGCAACGGCGGTAACGGCGGTAACGGCGCAACCGGCGCCGCCGGCAACGCCTCGAACAACGGCCAGTCCGGTGGTGCCGGTGGCGCCGGCGGTAGCGCCTTGCTCGACGGCAACGGCGGTAAGGGCGGCAATGGCGGTGCCGGTGGCGCCGGAACCACGACCGGCACAACGGGTGCCAACGCCTCCGGAACCCCGGCAGCCAACTCCGGTCTGCAAGGCAACGCCGGCGGCGACGGCGGCGCCGGCAAGAACGGCGGCAACGGCGGTGCGGGTGGTGCCGGCGGCGCCAGCGGCTCCAACTCGGGTAACTCCGGCTCCGGCGGTAACGGCGGCAACGGTGCTACCGGCTCGGCCGGCGGCGCGGGTGGCAAGGGCGGTACCGGTGCGGCTGGTACCAGCGGTACCTTTGCCGGCGGCCAGGGCGGTGACGGTGGTGCCGGCGGCGCCGGTGGCAACGGCGGTACCGGTGGCCAAGGTGGAGCGGCCGGCGCCCAGAACAACGGCAACGGCACGGCGGGTACTTCCGGCACCAACGGCACCAACGGCAGCGGTGGTGCCGGCGGCAAGGGTGGCACCGGCGGTGCGGGCGGTACCGCCGCCAACTCGGGCGGCAACAACTTCCCCGGCGGCCAGGGCGGCACCGGCGGCACCGGTGGCCAGGGTGGCACCAGCGGTGGCGGCAACGTCGCCAACCCGGGCAACCCCGGCGCTGCCGGTGGTAACCCGTCGGGCACCGGCAGCCGTACCGGCGGCACGGGCGGCGCGGGCGGCGCCGGCACTGCGGGAGCGACCGGATGATGATCCGCTCGTGTCTCGTCCCCGCCGGGCGTCCGGTACTTAGCACACCAAGAACTTGATCCGAGAAAGCATCACCGACATGGGTTCGTCGCAGAATAGGGAGTCCCGCATGACTGACAAGCAGCACGGCAAAGGGCGTCGTGGTTTCGCCGGCGGCGTACGCAGCCGGGGTGGCCGGGTGGCCGCTGCCGGGAGTGCGGTTGGGGCGTTTTTGACCTTTGGGATGTCGCCGTTGTCGGCGGCTCCTGTGGCGCATGCTGATGAGCTGGACTGGGTGGTTGACCTGTTCGGTGCGGATCTGGCTGGTGCGTTGGGTGATTTGAGTCAGGCGTCGTCGTGGGACACGTTGTTCGACCAGGGGGCGTGGGAGCCGCTGCTGTCGAATTTGGGTCTGTCGTTTGATGCGTCGGTGGCGGATCTGCCGGGTTCGGCGGCCGCTGATGACTGGTTCGGTTCGTTGTTCTACACGCCGTTGCATGACTTGGGGCAGGCGTGGATTCTGAGTCCGTTTGGTGAGCAGGTTAATTCGTTTATCAACCTGTTTGGTTTCGGTCAGATCCTGATCGGTAACGGTGCTGACGGTATTGATGGTGGGACGCTGGCGCAGGCTGCTGGTGGTTCTGGTGGTTTGTGGTTCGGTGATGGTGGTGCTGCTGGTACGTCGGCCGATGGCATTGGTGGTGTCGGTGGTTCGGCGGGCGGTTTTGGTGATGGTGGCGCTGGTGGTGCCGGTATTGATGGTGGCGATGGTGGTGCCGGTGGTGCTGGTGGCTGGTGGATGGGTGTCGGTGGCGTTGGTGGTGTTGCCGGCGATGGCATCGATGGTGGTGCCGGTGGCAATGGTGGTGCCGGTGGTGCTGGCATTGGTGTGTTCTATGGCGTTGGTGGTAATGGTGGCCTCGGTGGCGATGGCGCGGTGGGTGCTGCGGGTGCTTCGGGTCTTGCGGGCCTCGATGGTGGTATCGGTTCCAATGGTGGCGCCGGTGGTAACGGTGGTGCCGGTGGTAAGGGTTCGTGGCTGATCGGTTCCGGCGGTAAGGGTGGTGCCGGTGGTCAGGGTGCCGCTGGTGGTGCCGGTGGTGATGGTGGCGACGGTGATGACGCGATTGTTGCTGGTGACGCGGGTGGCAACGCGGGCAATGGTGGCAACGGTGGCGTCGGTGGTGCTGGTGGTGCGGCCGGTGCTGGCGGCTCCGGTGGTCTGATCGGATCGTCGGGTGCCGCCGGTGCTGCCGGGCAGGGCGGTAACGGTGGCGCCGCGGGTGCTGGTGGAAATGGTGGTGCCGGTGCTGACGGCGACGCTTCGCACCTTGCTGGTGGCGCGGGCGGCGCCGGTGGTAACGCGGGCATCGCGGGTGCTGGTGGTGCTGGCGGCAATGCGGGTGCGGCGGCGACCACGGGTGGTAACGGTGGTGCTGGTGGTGACGGTGCCGACGCGGTCGTTGCCGGTGGCACCGGCGGCGCGGGTGGTGCTGGTGGTAACGCCGGAAACCTGGGCAACGGCGGCGCGGGCGGTAATGGTGGCGCCGGTGCGGCTGGGACCGCCGGTGAGACCGACGAAGACGGCAACGGCATCAGTGGTCTCGCTGGCGGCGCTGGTGGTGTCGGTGGCGCTGGTGGTTCGGCGCAGTCCGGTAACGGTGGTGCCGGTGGTGCCGGTGGTGCCGGTGCGGACGGTGGCGCTGGTGGCGCCGCGGCCAACGGTGCCGACGGCGCGAACGCGGCTGCCGGTAGCGGCAACAACGGTGGCGACGGTGGCGACGCGACCGGCACGGCTGGCAACGGTGGTGCCGGTGGTGCCGGCGGTGCCGGTGGTGCCGGTGGCACGTCGGCGCAGGGCTTGGCCGGTGTCCACGGTGTCGGTGGCATCGGTGGCGACGGCGGTGCCGGTGGCGCGGCGGGTAACGGTGGTACCGGTGGTGCCGGTGCCGGCGGCGGATCTGCGGCAGCAGCCGGAGCCGGCGGTAAGGGTGGTAACTCCACGTCGGTTGCAGGTCAAGGCGGTAACGCCGGTGCCGGAGGCTCCAGCGGCGGCTCGACTCACGCCGCCTCCGGTGTCGCCGGTGGCGCAGGTACCACCGGTAACGGTGGAGACGGTGGCGTCGGTGGCGCCGGCCAGATCCTCGGCGACGGCACGGTCCAGGCCGGTGGCGCCGGCGGTAACGGTGGCGACGCCGGCGACGTCGGTAACGGCGGCAACGGTGGTGCCGGTGGTCAGGGCGCGACCGGACAGACCGGTGGCACCGATCTCAACGGCAACGGCCTGGCCGGTGGAACCGGCGCGGCCGGTGGCGCCGGTGGTGCGGGCGGTGCCGGTGGTGCGACCTCGGGTAACGGCGGTGCCGGTGGTGCGGGCGGCGTAGGCGGTACCGGTGGTACCGGCGGTAAGGGCTTCGACGGCGAGAACGGTATCGACGCGGCTGCCGGCAGCGGCGGCAGCGGCACCGACGGTGTCAACGCCGGTAATGGTGGGGCCGGTGGTACCGGTGGTGTCGGTGGTCAGGGTGGTGCCGGCGGCACCGCGGCCGCGGGCAACGCGGGCGCCCAGGGTGATGGCGGCGCGGGTGGCGTCGGCGGTACGGCCGGGGACGCCGGTAACGGTGGTAACGGTGGTGCCGGCGCCGGCGGCGGCAACGGTGCCACGGCCGGCTCCGGCGGCAAGGGTGGCGACGGCGGTAACCGCGGCACGGCCGGTGCTGGTGGTGCGGGCGGTTGGAATGCGGACAACACCACGCAGGCCGCTAGCGGCGGGGTCGGCGCGGCCGGTGGTGGCGGCAACGGCGGCGCAGGCGGCACGGGCGGTGACGGTGAGCTGCTCGGCGGCGTGGTCGCGCAGGCCGGTGGCGCCGGTGGTAACGGCGGCGCGGCCGGCAACGACGGTCAAGGTGGTGCCGGCGGTGACGGTGGCGCCGGCGCATCCGGGGCCCATGGGACGACCGTCGTCATCGACGGCACTGCCGGTGGCAGCGGCGCGGCTGGCGGTAACGGTGGTACCGGTGGCGCGGGTGGAGCGAACTCCGGAAACGGCGGTGCCGGCGGCGCCGGTGGTCAGGGTGGCACGGGTGGCAACGGTGGCGCGGCTGATGACGCCTACCTCCTGGATGGCTCAGGCGGCAACGGTGGTGCCGCAGGCGCTGGTGGCGCCGGCGGTAGCGGTGGATCGGGTGGCATCTCGCAGACCGGTACTGGCGGTGTCGGTGGTGCGGCAGGCAGCGGTGGCGACGCCGGTACCGCTGCGGTCGGCGGTCAGGGCGGCGGCGGCGGTGGCGGCGCCAACGCGGGTGCCGGTGGTAACGGTGGTGACGGTGCCCTCGGTGGCAAGGCCGGTGGTGCCGGAGTCGGTGGGCTCGGTGTCACCGGTGGCGCCAACGGCGCCGTGGGCACCGATGGAGTCAACGCCGACGGCGCAGACGGCGGCCGCGGTGGCGACGGGTTCGGCGCGATCACCGGCCAGAACGTGGGCCAGGGCGGCGGCAATGGCGGTCAGGGCGGCAATGCGGCTGCGGTCGGAAACGGCGGTCACGGTGGTACCGGTGGTCAGGGCGCGACGGTCGACGGCGTAACCGGCAATAACGGTCACGGCACTGACGGGTTTGTCGGCGGCGCGGGTGGCGACGGCGGCAAGGGCGGCGCCGGTGGTAGCACTTCGGGCAACGGCGGCGACGGCGGCTTCGGCGGTGTCGGCGGCCAGGGTGGCGCCGGTGGTGCGGGCGCCAACGCCACGGTGGCCGACACGGACGGCGGCAACGGTGGCAACGCCGGCGCCGGCGGCGTGGGCGGTAACGGCGGACAGGGTGGCGCAGCTACCAACGGCACCGGTGGAAACGGCGGGAACGCCGGCATCGGCGGCAATGGCGGTGTCGCCGGCGTCGGCGGCACGGGCCTCGGTGGCGGCGGTGCGGCGACCGCGGGTAACGGCGGTAACGGCGGTAACGGCGCACTCGGAGCCGCAGCGGGCCAGGTGGGCCTCGGCGGTGCCGGCACCACCAACGGGGCGAATGGCTCCGCTCGCCCGGACGGCATCGCCAGCAACGGCGGAACCGGCGGCCAGGGCGGCGCCGGCGTGGGTCTCTCGGGCGGGGTCGGCCAGGGCGGCGGTCATGGTGGCGTCGGTGGTAACGCCGCCGCGATCGGCAACGGCGGCGCCGGCGGTGCGGGCGGCATCGGTGCCACCGTCGACGGCATCACTGCCGGTAACGGCACCAACGGCTACATCGGCGGTGTCGGCGGCAACGGTGGTACCGGTGGTCTCGGTGGAACCACCTCCGGCAACGGCGGCGCCGGCGGCGCCGGTGGCGCCGGCGGTAAGGGTGGCGCCGGTGGCGCGGGCGCTGACGCGACCATTGCCGACACCGCGGGCGGCAACGGCGGAAACGCCGCGGCCGGTGGTGCGGGCGGTAGCGGTGGCACGGGCGGTGAAGCGACCGCTGGTGTCGGTGGCGTCGGCGGTGACGCCGGTGCCGGTGGTTCCGGTGGTGCCGGTGGCGTCGGTGGCACCGGCCTCGGTGGAGGCGGCGGCACCAACGCAGGCGCAGGCGGCACGGGCGGTAACGGTGCCGATGGCGCCGCGGCCGGCACCGCGGGTGTCGGCGGAATCGGTTCGGCCGGCAACGGCGCGGCCGGCAACGGCGGTACGGCCGGCCACGGCACCGACGGTGGTGCCGGCGGTCAAGGTGGCGTCGGCGTCGGAGTCATCGGCAGCTCGAACATTGGCCAGGGCGGCGGCGCTGGTGGCCTGGGCGGTAACGCGGCGACCGCCGGCAACGGTGGCGCCGGTGGTGCCGGTGGCGCCGGCGCAGCGGGCGCGGCAGGCATCACGGACATTGACGGCAATGGCACCAACGGCACCCACGGTGGTGTCGGTGGGTCCGGTGGTATCGGTGGCCAGGGCGGAACGGCCGCCGGCAACGGTGGTGCCGGTGGAGTCGGCGGCGCTGGTGGCGCCGGTGGCAACGCGGGCAACGGTGCCGATGGCACCAGCGGCGCGGTGGTCACTGCGGGCAGCGGGGCGTCTGGCACCGATGGCACCGACGGCGGCAACGGCGGCATCGGTGGTAACGGTGGAGCCGGTGGTACCGGTGGTGCCGGGGGTAGCGCAAGCAACGGCGCGGCCGGTGGTGAAGGTGCCGGTGGTGTCGGTGGTAACGCCGGTAATGCCGGTAACGCCGGTAATGGCGGCCGCGGTGCAGACGGCGCCGGCGGTGGCAGCGGTTCGGTTGCCGGCTCCGGTGGCAATGGTGGCGACGGTGGTAACCGTGGCGCCGCGGGCACGGCGGGTGCCGGTGGCTGGAACGCCTCCAACACCAGCCAGGCGGCCGGCGGAAATGCGGGTACCTCCGCGATCGGCGGCAACGGCGGCGCAGGCGGCAAGGGCGGCACCGGTGTGCTCCTCGGCGACGGCACCGCGCAGGCCGGCGGCGCCGGTGGCTTCGGCGGCGACGCCGGAACGATCGGTAACGGTGGTGCGGGCGGCAACGGTGGTGCGGGCGCCACGGGTGCGGTCGGCTCGGTCGCCGCTGCCAACGGTGGAACCGGCGGCAACGGCGCAGCTGGCGGTAACGCCGGTAGCGGCGGTAAGGGTGGCTCCATCTCCGGCAACGGCGGCCTGGGCGGCGTCGGTGGCGCCGGCGGCAACGGCGGTGCTGGTGGCGCCGGTATTGAAGGCCTCGCGGGCACGAATGCGGCGGCCGGCTCCGGTGGCAACGGTGGCGATGGCACCGACGGCGGTAACGGTGGCAATGGTGGTATCGGTGGCGCCGGCGGTAACGGTGGTGCCGGTGGCACCGCGACCAACGGCACTGCGGGCCTCAACGGCAGCGGCGGCATCGGCGGCAACGGTGGCGCGTCCGGTACCGCAGGCACTGGTGGCCACGGCGGATCGGGCGCTGGCGGCGGTATCAACGACACCGCCGGACACGGCGGCAACGGCGGTGCCGGCGGTGACCGCGGCGTCGGTGGTGCCGCGGGCAAGGGCGGCCTGAACGGTGACGGCGTCACCTACCGTGCCAACGGTGCGATCGGCGCGGACGGCGGCGGCGGCAACGGCGGCAATGGTGGTGCCGGTGGTATCGGTGCACTGCTGGCCGACGGGTCGACCGGTCAGGCCGGAGGCTACGGCGGTAACGGTGGCGCGGCCGGTGCGATAGGCACCGGTGGTCAGGGTGGCGCTGGTGGTAACGGCGGCAACGGTGTTATCGGCGTGACCGGCAATGACGGCAACGGGACCACTGGTGGTAACGGTGGCGTCGGTGGCTACGGCGGCCAGGGTGGCGCCGGTGGCAGCACGTCGGGCGCCGGCGGTGCCGGCGGCGTGGGCGGCACCGGTGGTAGCGGCGGCAACGGCGGTGACGGTCTCATCGGGGCAGCCGGTGACCTCGGTGGCAACGGTGGCCTCGGCGGTAACGCAGCTGCCGGTGGTGCCGGCGGTATCGGCGGCAACGCGGCCCACGGCGCAGGTGGCGTCGGCGGTGCCGGTGGCAATGCCGGCAACGCCGGTAACGGCGGCGCCGGTGGTGCTGGTGGCAACGGTGGCAGTGGCCTTGTGGCCGGCAACGGTGGCGACGGTGGTACCGGTGGTGACCGGGATCACGGCGGTGCTGGCGGGCTGGGCGGTATCGGCCAGGGCAGCACCCAGGCAGCCAGCGGGCAGGCCGGGACCAACGGTTCCGGCGGTGACGGCGGCGCCGGTGGTAACGGCGGCAACGGCGTGCTCCTGCCGGGTGATGGCGCACAAGACGGTGGCGCCGGCGGTAAGGGTGGCGCGGCCGGAGCGATCGGTACCGGTGGTGCTGGTGGTAACGGTGGCGCAGGTACGGCCGGCGTCGACGGCATCACCGACGGTTCCGGCAACGGCACCTCGGGCACCGCGGCCGGTAACGGTGGCGCCGGCGGAGCGGGTGGTACCGGTGGCACTACCTCGGGCAACGGCGGTGCTGGCGGCCTGGGTGGCGGCGGTGGAGCCGGCGGTAACGGTGGCGCCGGTGCGAATGCAGCCAATGGCGCTGATGCGGGCGCCGGCACGGGTGACAACGGTGGCGACGGTTCCGACGCGACCAGCGCTAACGGAAACGGTGGAGCGGGCGGTAACGGCGGTGCCGGTGGCGTCGGCGGTGCGGCGACCCTCGGTGACGCGGGTGCAGCTGGCGCGGGCGGCGCGGGTGGCGCCGGTGGTAACACCGGAAACGGTGCCAACGGCGGTAACGGCGGTAGCGGTGCCGGCGGCGGCGTCAATGCCATCGCCGGGTCCGGTGGCCACGGTGGTGCCGGTGGTATCGCCGGTACGGCCGGTGCTGGCGGCGCCGGTGGTCTCGGCGGTGACGGCACCGCGGCTAGCAACGGCCAAGACGGTGCCCTCCTCGGTGCCAACGGTGGTAACGGCGGTCACGGTGGCAACGCAGCGCTGGGCCAGCAGGGCGGCGACGGCGGTAATGGTGGCGCCGGCGGAACCATTGGTCACGGCGGCGTAGGCGGCGACGGCGGTGCCGGAGCCAACGGCGTCGCGGGCATCACCGATGGGTCCGGCAACGGCACCGACGGCACGGCTGGTACCGCGGGCGGCAACGGTGGTCTCGGCGGCGTCGGTGGCTCGATCGCCGGTGACGGCGGTGTCGGCGGTAACGGTGGCGTCGGCGGTCAGGGCGGTGCCGGTGGCCATGCCGCCAACGGCGCCGCAGGCACCAACGCCACCGCAGGTAGCGGTGCCAATGGTGGTGTCGGTGGCGACGCCACCGGTAAGGCTGGCGCTGGTGGCGCTGGTGGCGCAGGCGGCAACGGTGGTGCCGGTGGCACGGCGACCGTCGGTAACAGCGGTGCCGACGGACTCGGCGCCACGGGTGGCAGCGGTGGCGCGGGCGGCAACGCAGGCGTCGGCGGCCGCGGTGGCGACGGTGCGGGCGGCGGCTCGAACCTGGTGGCCGGCAACGGTGGTAAGGGCGGCAACAGCAGCAGCACCGCCGGTGCGGGCGGCGACGGCGGCGCCGGTGGCCTCGGTGGCGATGGCGCCACCCAGGCGGCCAGTGGTACCGACGGCAACGGCGGCGCGGTCGCGGTCGGCGGCACCGGCGGTAACGGTGGCAACGGCACGGTGCTGGGCAGCGGCCTGGCGCAGGCCGGTGGAAATGGCGGTACCGGCGGCAACGCCCTCGGCGAGTACGGCAATGGTGGCACCGGCGGTAACGGTGGTATCGGTGCCAATGGAACCTCGGGTACCAACGCCGCGAACGGCGCCGGTGCCGCCGGCGGTAACGGCGGTAACGGCGGCTCGGCCGCCCAGCACGGCACCGGTGGCACTGGCGGTAACGCGGGTAACGGCGGCAACGCCGGCAACAACACCTCGGTTGCCGGTAACGGCGGTACGGGTAACCAGCCCAAGGACCCGAACGGCAACGCCATGCCCGGTGGCACCGGCGGCGCCGGCGTCAAGGGCGCCACCGGGTACGCCGGTGGCGCGGGTGGCACCGGTGGTGTCGGTGGTGCCGGTGGCACCCTCACCGGTGACGGCGGCGAGGGCGGTCTCGGCGGCAGCGGCGGGATCGGCGGCGGCGGCGGTACCGGCGGTAACGGCGGCACCGGCGGTGCCGGTGGTGCCGGCGGCCTCGGCCTGCCCGGTCGTACCGGTGGTACCGGCGGCGAGGGCGGCCAGGGCGGCGACGGCGGCGTCGGCGGCGCGGCCGGCCAGGGCGGCGCCGGTGGTGTTGCGCTGGGTGACGGACAGTCCGGTGCACATGGCGCGGGCGGTCAGGGTGGCCAGGGCGGTAAGGGCGGTACGGCAGGCGTCGGCGGCAACGGTGGCGCCGGTGGTGCTGGCTACAACGGCTTGGTCGGTCAGGGCACCGGCGGTGGCGGTACCGGCGGGTCCGGCGGCAACGGCGGCCAGGGCGGCACCGGCGGTCAGGGCGGTGCCAACGCCGACGGCACCACGGCTCAGGGCGGTGCCGGTGGTATGGGTGGCAAGGGCGGCAACGGCGTCAACGGTGCCTCCAAGCCCAGCAAGTCCAACTTCGCCGGCGGCGGTGGCAGCGGTGGTACGGGCGGCGCCGGTGGTACGAATGGCGACGGCGTCGCCGGTAGTGCCGGTACCGCTGGTGTGGCCGGTAAAGCCCCCAGTGGCAGCGTTGGCACGGGCGGCGCCGGTGGCGCTGGCGGCACGGGCGCACCGTAGCCCAGCGCGAACGTACGAATCCCCGGTCCGACGCTTCGGTGTCGGATTCGGGGATTTGTACGTTTGGGGCTAGCCGAACGTACGCGGACGAAAAAGGGCGGTGACAGAGAAATCTGTCACCGCCCCTATTGGCCGCTGCGCCTATGACTCCTTGCGGTGGCTCCGCGGCATGTCTTCCGGGGTTCGCAGCCGCGCGAAGAGTGCGATGTGTTGACCCCAGCTGGACATGTAGTGCTCGCCGAGAAACGTTCCATTGCGCCGCTCCCAGGCGCGGCGCCCGTTGGAATCTTTAGCTGCGTTGGTGTCGCCGATGATCCGTCGGCACTCCGGTTCGACTTCGAACACGCCGTCGACAAGACCGTTGAAGAGTGGAAACCCGTGTCCTTGCTTGAGCATCTCGACCTCGCCGAAGGCGATGTGCAACCCCACATCGTAGGGATGCGCATCATAAAGGGTGGCCACGTCATCCTGTGCGGCCCGGAACAGCTCCATGTAGGCCATCGGCCGGCCGTCGATGCTGATGACGTAGGGCCGCGAGTAGTTGCTCTCGTACTGGACCTCCATGTGGCGGCGCCATTGATCGGCTGGATAGGCATAGCCCCACGTGTCGGCCAGGTGCGGCAGATTCATCCAGTTTGAGATCAACTCTGCGTCGCCGGCCGGGTCCGCGTAACGGACGCTGTACGGCTCGGGGAAAACAGGCAGCGGCGGCGGCGGAACCGAGAGGATGTAGTCGCTGACGCCAAGCCGTTGCCGCGGCATTCGCGAACTCATAGCGGAGTCAAATCCGTTGGGGCGGGACCGGTTCCGGTAACCATGAAAACTCCTCCTGGAAATCCCTTGACGGCAGCGCCGCCGACAATTAGCTCGCCAATGATGCTACGTTGCCTGATGAATGTCAGTGCCGAATACGTGCCCTCGGCGCCTAAAAGATGGTGCTGTGTACCGACGCATGTGTAGCCCCTAGAGCGTCAGCACGACCTTTCCCGTCACCTCACCCGAGGACAGCATCCGGTGTGCTTCGGCGGCCTGCGCGATAGGCAGCCGCGCACCGATCACCGGCTTGATCCGGCCGTCGCCGAGCATCGGCCAGAGATCGGTGGTCACCGCGGCTACCACCATGCCCTTGCTGTGCGGCCCTTCCACCGGCCGGCCGCGCAAGGCGGTGCCGATCACCCGGGCGCGTTTGGAGATCAGCTTGCCCAGGTTCAGCTCGGCCTTGACCCCGCCCTGCATTCCGATGACCACCAGCCGACCGTCATCGGCCAGCGCATCGATATTGCGGTCCAGGTAGGCCGCCCCCATGATGTCCAGGATCACGTCGGCACCACCAGCCTCGCGGACCCGCGCCACGAAGTCCTCGTCGTGATAGTTGATGGTGATCTCGGCTCCCAGTTCACGACAGAACTCCAACTTGGCCTCTGATCCTGCGGTGACGGCCACCCACGCCCCGAGCTGACGTGCCACCTGAATGGCGTGGCTGCCTACACCGCTGGCTCCACCGTGCACCAGCAGCAACTGGCCCTCGGACAACCCAGCAGTCAAGACCAGATTCGACCAGACGGTGCAGGCCACCTCCGGCAGAGCGGCAGCATCGGCCAGGTCCACCCCGTCCGGAACAGGCAGCACCTGGGGCGCGGGAACCGCGACGTACTCGGCGTAGCCGCCCCCGGCCAGCAAGGCACAGACCTGTTGTCCGACAGCCCAGCCCGTCTCGTCGTCGCCGACTGCAGCAATGACGCCGGAAACCTCCAAACCAAGGGTGTCGCTGGCCCCGGGCGGGGGAGGATACAAACCGGCCGCCTGCAGCAGATCGGCCCGGTTCACCCCGGCCGCGGCAACGTGAATCAGCACCTCGCCCGGCGCCGGTTGAAGATCGGCGACCTCTCGCCAAGCGAGGACATCGGGGGTATCAGCGATGATGGCGCGCATATCCGACACGCTACTACCGGCCCCACGCGGCCGAAAACGATGAGGAAACCTAAGTGTTGGGCTTAGCATGACG
The DNA here is from genome assembly GCF_963378105.1 of Mycolicibacter sp. MU0102. Classification (NCBI taxonomy): domain Bacteria; kingdom Bacillati; phylum Actinomycetota; class Actinomycetes; order Mycobacteriales; family Mycobacteriaceae; genus Mycobacterium; species Mycobacterium holstebronense. Next base: position 4,439,880 of record NZ_OY726398.1, on the reverse strand, counting down.
CTGTGCAGCGCCACGATCGCCGCCGGACGGGGAGTGATTTACCCGGCTTGGCTCTCGCCGAACGTCAAGCATGGCAACACTATTTGGAAGCTGTGCTGCGATTCGATGTAGTAATGAACCGGTTGCTCTCCACTGCACACCAGCTGTCGGTGATCGACGTGCGGGTTCTGGAGATCCTGGCCAGCTCCAACGACGGATCCGCGCGAATGGGTGATTTGGCCAGTTCGTTGGCGGTGACGCGACGCCAGATGACTAAGCGTATCGACCGCCTTCAGGCACGTGTATTGGTCCGGCGCGAGCCGGATCTGCATGACCGACGGGGGGTGGCCGCGCTCGTCACCGAAACCGGCCGGTTCATGATCGAGCAGGCGAAAATCACCTACGCGCAGGGCGTTGCGCGCTACCTGCTCGATCCGTTGACGGCCCGACAAGTGACTACCGTCGCGGAGAACTGTTGGCGCATCAACGAAGGGCTGAGCAATCCAGACCGACAAGGCGTAGGTGACGAGTCGATCTTCCCTGAGGCCCCCGCTTGTTCGCTGCCCGGTATCGACGATGCCGGCAAGCGTTGCTGGCATCAGTTTCTGGAGTCGTCGGAGGCGCTGTTCCCCGCTATGAGTGATCGGCTGATGGACGCACAGCAACTCACGTTGATCTGCGTTCTGTTGCTGGACCAGATCGCCAAGTCGCCGGGCGGATCAGGGTCGATGAGCATGTTGGGCGAGTTGTTCGCACTGATGCCCAGCCGGGTTACCCAAGAGATCAGTCGGCTGGAATACCTGGGACTGGTGAACCGTGTCGCCGGCCAGGGCGATCGGCGAACCGTGTTCGCCACCATCACCGCTCTCGGCAGGGCCCGAGTGGGCCAGGCGCGTGTCGCCTACGCCGGAGAGATTCGCCGGAAATACTTGGATTCGATGTCGCACCGTCAGGCGATCGCACTGGGCGATGCCTGCCGCAGGATCAGCATTGCCCTGAAATGCGGGGCCGAGCGACCGGCCTGAAGCGTTCGCCGGAACGCGGTAGCACGCTGTGCTGCTCGAATTGCTGATGGATCGCACGGCGCACGGTGTCCTATGGCCGAAAGTTTCAATCACGCAGTGGCCCAACGCAAGACAGCAGGGGTCGTCGCCGCAGCGCGCTAGTTGCGCGAATTGTGAAATTCGGTGTTCTCAAAGTTTGCTACCTCGACCATCATGTTATCGCTTGGGGGACAAGCGAAGACGGTTACTCGACGGTAGTTACCACTTGAAACAGTTCTACGCCGGCTCGCCCTCGACGGGGCAGTCCCGATTCCGCCTGTGACGTGGGCGTTCGCAGTCCGGCAGCAGGACTGTGGGCACGCGCCTCGCCAAACATGTTCGCGAATAACAACGTTCGATTAGAGAAACTCAGCCGTCGCTTAGCTACGTTCATCGCTGTTCAGCACGTCATCAATCCACCTGCCGAGGAGCTCCCCTTGCACGCCACCATTCGCCCCTATGTCACCGCTGGTGTGGCTCTGGTCGGGGCCAGTCTTGTCGCGGTCACCCCGGTGTCTGCGCCGCTGCTCGCGGTGCCCGATGTTCAGTCCGCCGCGGTGGCGTTGACCAGTGCGTGGGACAACGTGCTCAATGCCAGCTCGGCAAACCTGACCAGCTTGTTGAACAACTGGTACCTGGCGCCCGGAGTGGGGATGCAACAGTTCTGGGCCAACCAGATGGACTACTGGGATCGGCTGCTCACCGACCCGTCGGGCTCCACCAACGACGTCAACGAAGAGATTCAGTTGCATCTGAATGCGGTGATCTCGGGTTGGGCGCTGCAGAACGAGACCGATGCGACCCACTCCACGGTGCTTAACCACACGATGGATGGCACACATGCGCTGATGTTCGGTCAAGTCGCGGGCTACATCCCTGCGGGTGTGGACAAAGAGTCGATCATGCCGATCATCGACTACTTGGGCTCTCCCGCCAGTGCGGTGTTGATGGGGATGATCGGGCCGATGATCAGCCCGTGGGTGGCGTTGCTCAACGGCATCACCGACGGCGACAGCCCGTTCGACACCCTGGTCAACATGGGCGGCGCCTTCTTCAACGGCGCGACCTTGAACTTGGGTGCTCTGCTGCCGATGATCAATTCGTCGGGCTACTTCCCCACCGGCATGAACATGGACCACCTGGACATCGCCTTCGGTGGTCTGCTATCGCCGGGCGCTGTTGCGGTCGGCCCGTACCAGGTGCTCGGCCCTGGCGGCGAGGTCGTCGCATCTGTGCCCGCAGTCGGCGGATCGATTTTCCAAAGTGTCGGTATCGAATTCAGCGGGGTCCCGGTGTTGGGCACCCTCGATCTCAATAGTGCCGGCATCGGGCCGATCGCGGCCTGGCAGGCCTGGGGCCAAACCGTCGGGGCCCTGTTGGGTTCGGGCTGGGATGGCAAGGGCCCGGTCGTCGTCACTCCGCCGTTGGCCGGTGCGGAACTGCCCATAGTTGATGACGGCGGCAGTGGCGCCGCAACTGATGCGTTCGGCTGGCTGGGCGACCTGCTCGGACTCTGATTCTCCTTAACCGTTACCCCCCAATACTTTAGAGAGGTCTCCCTCACGATGAATCGTCATCACACCACCTCGTCTCGTCACCAGCGTGCGATTGGCGCCGTTAGCACTGCCGGTGCGTTCCTGGCGTTCGGAATGGCGCCGTTGAGCGTGGCGCCACAGGCTCAGGCCGATGAATTCGATTGGATCGCAGACCTTTTCGATTCGTCGGCGTGGCTGGCGGCCGCACCGGCCGACGCGGGCAGCTTCGACTGGACCACGATGCTGGATCAATGGTTCTACGAGCCGATCCACGCTTCCCTGGAGGGTTGGATCAACAGTGACTTCGGGACGATGGTCAACGGCTGGATCAACGCCTCGTCCGGGCAGTTCCTGATCGGCGATGGCGCCGACGGCACCGAAGTCAATCCCGACGGCGGTAACGGCGGCCTGTGGTTCGGCGACGGCGGTGACGGCTGGAGCAGCAGTGATGCCGGGGTGGTTGGCGGCGCCGGCGGCAATGCGGCCGGCTGGCTCGGTGATGGTGGCGCCGGCGGGACCGGTGGCGCTGGCGCTGACGGCGGGGCCGGTGGTGCCGGCGGCACCTGGATGGGCAACGGTGCAGCCGGCGGCGACGGCGGTGGCGGACTTGCCGGTCCGATTTATATGGGCAATGGCGGTGCCGGTGGCAACGCTTCGGGTTGGCTGTTCGGCAATGGCGGGGCCGGCGGTAACGGCGGTACCGGCGGCAACGGTGCCGCAGGCACGTTCGCTAACGGCGGCGACGGTGCCGGCCAAATCGGTGGCCTTGGCGGTAACGGCGGGGACGGTGGCCGCAGCGGGTTCATCTTCGGCAACGGTGGCGCCGCCGGTAACGGCGGAGCGGGCGGGAACGGTGGTGCGGGTGCAATCGGCACCCTCGAGCACGTCAACGGTGGCAACGGTGCCTATGGCGGTGACGGCGGCACCAGCGGCGTGACCGGTGCCCGTGGCTCCTCCATCTACAGCAACCCGTCCTACGGGCAGGTTGGCAGTGCCGGGAAAGGCGGCGCCAGCGGCAACGGCGGCAACGGTGCCAACGCCTACCAAGACATCAACGGCGCCTACCTCGGCGACGGCGGCACCGGCGGCGACAGCGGCCAGGCTGGGTACGGCAGCTATCCCGGCAACGGCGGTGCCGGTGGTGACGGCGGTAACGGCGGCGTCGGCGGTAACGGTCTCAACGGTGGCAACGGCGGTAGCGGCGGCAGCGGCGGCGGCGCGTACGGGGACAACAGTGCAGGTAACTCCGGTGACGGCGGTAACGGCGGCGACGCCACCGCCGGCCACGCGGGAGACGGCGGCTCGGGCGGCCTGACCATCGGTGGTAACGGCGGTGTCGGCGGTAACGGCGGTAACGGTGCTACCGGCGATCCCGCCGTCCAAACCTTCGGCGGTAACGGTGGTGTCGGCGGTTCGAACTTTGGCAGTGGAGCCGGGATCGGTGGGGCCGGCGGGCGCGGTGGAACCGGCACCTACGTCGGAGGCAACGGCGGCGACGGCGGCTACGGTGGCGGCGACGGCGGCGACGGCGCCACCAGTACCGGGTGGGACGACGGGACAGGTACCACCTACAGCCAAGGCGGCAACGGCGGAAACGGCGGGCAGGGCGTTGCTGCCATCGAGGGCGATGGCGGCGCCGGCGGCGCGGGCGGCGCAGGCGCCGATGGCGCAACCGGGCCGGGCGTCGTCAGCGTCGGAGGCAACGGCGGCGCCGGCGGTACGGGCGGCGTCACCTACGCCAACGGTATTGGCGGCATCGGCGGAATGGGCGGCGCCGGTGGTACGGGTACCGCATCGGGCGGCAACGGCGGTGACGGCGGCATCGGAGGCGCTGGCGCCCTTCTGCTGGGTGGCAGCGGTCTCGGCGGTCCAGGTGGTGCCGGCGGTGCCGGTGGTGCCGGCGGCGAGAGCGGCGGTGTCACCATCCCTACCGGCAACCCCTACGGGCTGGGTCCCAGCCACGCCGGAAATGGCGGAACCGGCGGCGCCGGCGGCGCGAGCACGATCCGTGTCGCCGGTAACGGCGGGACCGGTGGTATCGGCGGTAACGCGCACGGCGCCGTGGACGGCGGGAATGGCGGTGCCGGCGGAACCGGCGGCACGGGCTTCGCCGGCGGACCCGCGACCAACCCCGCGCACGGCCCCGGCGGGAATGGCCACGACGGCGGTACCGCCGGCAATGGCGGCCAGGGCGGGAACGGGGGCAAGGCCGAATCCGGAAACGGCGGCAATGGTGGTACCGGTGGCACGGGAGGGACCGGCGGTGACGGCAGCAAGGGCGGCAACGGCGGCACCGACTCCAGTGGCAACACCCTGCCCGGCGGCAACGGCGGTGACGGTGGAACCGGTGGCAACGGCGCGGCCGGTGGAGCAGGCGGCGCCAGTACCAATGGCACCAACGGCGCACACGGCGCCGCCGGGGCAGCCGGTCCCGGTGGCGCCGGCGGAGCGGCAGGTACCGGCACCCCGCCGGGCCAACCCGGCACCACCGGAGGTAGCGGCCAACCCGGGTGACCCGGTGATGAGCAGTCGCAGACTCGCACTAAAGGCGCCGTGCGCGTGCGAGTCTGCGACTGCCCGGGCGCGCCGATCCGGCCAAGGTACGATTTCCCGCGGTGGCGTGGCAGAGCGGCCTAATGCACTCGCCTTGAAAGCGAGAGACGGCTAAAACCGTCCGGGGGTTCAAATCCCTCCGCCACCGCCATTCCAGCCCGGCGACGATGCCGTTCGTACCGCTCGCGCTTGCCACGCCCGCCGAGGAATCGCCCCACCGAAAGACCAGTGTGTCGTTGACTGGACTGATACCTCCGACGGCCGCATCTGAGTTTCAAGTGCCGGTTAGGGATTCGTACTAGCGTGCGGTGCTACTCCCAATCAACCGGTTGAACAGTTTCTTTCCTCCTGGTGTGGCAACCACTCGCGGAGAACCGGTTTCGGCCGCAGTCTGGCGCGATGCGCGGAGAGTTTGCCCAATTGCGCAGCATGAGGCTATACCGCGCGGTAGCCACAACCGTCTGCAGTCCCCGGTTCACCGGCCTCATTATGTATCTAATATGGAAACATCTCATCGCTGCTGGAGTACGTGTAGGGCGCAGAAAACCGTTGAACCCGAGTGGACATCCACACCCAAGTCGCGCTCAACGCGCCCATGACTTGGATAAATGACAACGTTTCAATCACTTTGGATTCAATTCTGACGATCGCCTGCTGGGCCTGAGGTCGACCTACATCGACTGGTGAATCAACTAGTGATCGGAATGATGTTGGTGCACTGGGACAAAGCCTGGCTACCATGACGGCATGCAACGTCCGTCTCGTCGACGTACCCCCAGTGATCTTCCCGGATTGGACATCGCTGAACAGAAGTCGTGGCAGAACTTCCTACACGCCGCGCTGCGCTTTCACACCACGATGGATCGTTGGCTGACCGAAGCGCACCATCTCTCTGTCATCGACTTGCGGGTGCTCGACATCCTGGACAAGTCCGACGACGGTGCGGCACGGATGGGCGACCTGGCCGACGCGCTGGGGGCGAACCCGCACCACATGACCAAGCGAATTCATCGGCTCGAAGAGCGGGGTTTGGTTCAGCGCGAACAGAATTCTGATGACCGACGTGGGGTGGTCGCTCGGATCAGCGACGACGGCCGTCAGGTGGCAGGACATGCCAGTCTCAACTACGCCAAAGGGGTTAAGACCCATCTCATCGGCACCCTGTCGCGGCGCCAGCTCGCCACCCTCGAGGAGAATTGCCGACGGATCAATTCCGGGTTGAGGCAGGCCGACGCAACGCTCTACGTGTCCCGGCCGGCCCAGGGCGGGCCCGCGGACAGGCCGCCGCTCTGATCCGCACCCGTCTGATTTCGCCTCGATAGGGCGTTTGCTCGTGGCCGAACTCCCGCTCGCTGTGGGGTTGCTGATGCACGTATTACTGCTGTTCAGCGCCAAAGTTCTCAGCCAATGCTTGTCGATTTCGGGGCATAGCGCGTGTCCAGCAGTTACCTTGGTCGTGTAGCTGCCGTGGCTACGTCAAACCACCGCTAGAACACGTTCTGATTGTTACCCGCGAGTTAATTGCCGGTTGAATCAATCGGCTCCGTTTGCATATTTGCTGGAGTTGCTCCGAAACCGCCGGTGAAGAGGCTGGATGTGGCGACGCGGGACGTTGCGGGCTCTCGAAGCGTCTTGCGGATGTACGCCGAAGGTGGCAAACCACGCCGATTTCCGTAGTCAATGCGGGAAGGGTTTCGGTACCGTCGCCCGCCGTGGAGGACACAGGGGCTCAGGCGCCGGCGATGCGGCTGCCGGGGCTCGAAGAAATCGAACAGAATTCCTGGCAAGTGTTCGTCGAGTCGTCGACGGGTCTGCTGGCCGCGCTGAACCGAAGCCTGATGGGCCGGCATCGTCTCGACCTGTCCGAGCTTCGCCTGCTGGATCTGCTCGCCAGGTCCGAGACCGGTTCTGTCCGAATGAGCGAACTGGCCGCCGCGCTGATGCTGCTTCGCAGTCGAGTCACCTGGCTGACTCGGCGGCTGGAAAGCCGCGGCCTGGTCCGTCGGATCCCCATCCCTGGTGACGGGCGGGGAGTGCGGGCCGAGATCACCCCCGACGGCCGAATGAGGTTGGGGGAGGCCCGCAAAACCTACGCCGAACAGATCCGCCGGCTCTATGTGAACCAGATGTCTCGTCAGCAGATGCTCGCCCTGGGTGCCAGCTGCCATCAGATAAGTGCGTCATTGGAAGACGCTGACCTTCCGAGAAAGTCGACGCTGGACTGATTCACTAGTCTCTCGCCCAGTCTGTCGGCACCAAGTTGCCCAATACAGCACCAGTTGCCGCGTCGCATGGATACCATCGCCCGGCATGGGGCACCTGCGGGCTCTTGAGTGGCCAGTGTGGGAATTGCCGGTGCTCGACGCCGCGGAAAGCACCTGCGTGCACCAATTCGTGGACACCTCCGAACGCCTGCTTGCCGCGTTGAACGACAGCCTGGTCCATGCCCACGGATTAACCCTGTTCGAGGTCCTGGTACTGGACCGGCTGGCCAGTTCAGAGACCGGTTCGGCCCGAATGAGGGACTTGGCCAAGGCTTTTGCGCTGGCGCCCAGTCGGGTGACGTCGCTGATCGACCGCCTGGAGGCTCAGTCGCTGGTCGGTAGGCGTCCGCTTCCAGGCGACCGCCGAGCAGTGCTTGCCCACATCACCGCCGAAGGCCGGAAGCGGTTCGCACCTGCGGTGGTGACCTACGCGCGCGGAATTCGTGCGTACTACCTCGATCAGCTTTCGCGTCAGCAGGCGATCGCCCTCGGTGACGTCTGCCGTCGGACCGGTCTTCCCGAGCGGTACTGAGCGCAGCCGGACCTGCCCCGCTCGCTGGCTGAAGTGCCCGAAGGCTGCTCGAAAAGATTCTCAGGGAATGTGACCCTCGGACGGGGATCCGAGGTTCCCGCGTCTGCCTGCACACGCAGGATACGGGCTCGCTACCTGCACCGACATGCGTCAATCCAATGTTAGCTAAAGTTCACCTAATAGACGTCCGTGCTGCCGCGAAATGTGTTGATACACGTTTCTACAGCGACACCCTGAACTTTGTCGCCGAGTCACCCCCGCCCAGGTCAGCAGCTATTACGCGCCGACGAGGTGCGAAATAGGCACGGATGAACGTGTTTCAGTTCTTACTGGTCGGTAATTTCCAGTTGAACGATTCTGTCGTACTCGGACGTTTGCTGTGAACATATGTTAATGCCTGCACCTGGGGTTTCGTCGACCGGCTAGATAGCCGAAGCAGTGCGGGGTGAGCGCCTTTGCGGTCAGGCCTCTCCTGACTGCTGATTTTCAGGTCTCCCTCAGTTACGTTCCGTGTGCTGAGTCACATGACCTGAAGGAGCTCCCTTGCACGCCATTCTTCGCCCCTACGCAACGGCCGGTGTCGTCCTCGCCGGGACCGGCCTGATCGCGGCCACGCCGGTGGTGGCGCCGGCGCCTGCACCTGCGGTTGCCTCGGTCGTTGACGTCGCGCTCACCGGCCTGCCTGGCTTTCTCGACACCTGGGAAGGCGTGATCAACACCGCCAATGCCAACTTCTCGGTCCTGAAGGACAACTACATGCTGGCCCCCGGTGTGGCGCTGCAGCAGCTGTACGCCAACGCGGTGGGCTACCTCAACCATTTCCTCAACGACCCGAGCAGCAGCACCCTTGCTGACATCAACACGCAGATCCAGGAAAACCTGGTCGCGGTGCGCGACGGCTACACGCTGCCGCTGGACGTCTTGACCGATACGAAGAACACGGTGACCCACCACACGATCGACGGATCGATCACCTCGGGTCACGCCGTGATCCTCGCCCAGGTTCCGGGATACCTGCCGGCCGGCACCGACGTGGACATGGTCAATTCGATCCTGCAGTTCATGGTCTCGCCGCTGTCCGGCATCATCATGGGCCTGCTGGGTCCGGGCATCAGCCCCTGGGTGGCCCTGCTGAATAGCATCACCGACGGTGACAGCTTCAGTGACATCATCGCCAATACCGTTGGCGGCTTCTTCAACGGTGCCACCCTCAACCTTGATTTCGTGCTGCCCTCGATCAACGACGCCGGATTCCTCCCGGACGGCATGAGTCTCGACCACTTGGAATTTGCCTTTGGTGGTCTGCTCAGCACCGGTTCGGTGGCGCTCACCACCTACCAGGCGATGGGCGCCAATGGCGAGGTCGACGCCTCGGTTCCGGTTGTCGGCGGCTCCATCTTGAACTCCCTCGGTTTGCAATTGGTCGGTGTTCCGTCGCTGGGGCAAATCGCCGCTGACGGCCAAGCGATCGGCCCGATCGCGGCCTTCGAGATGTGGGGGCAGGTCATCAGCGCGTTGCTGGGCTCGGGCTGGGACGGTTCGGGCACAGTCGTCGTGACCCAGCCCGCGCTCGGAGTCGATCTGCCGCAGATCCCCGATGACTTCGCCGCCGAAGCCACCAACGTCTTCAGTGGGTTCCAGGACTTCTTCGACGGCATCTTCGGCTGACCTACCTATCCCAAACCTCAACTACCCCAGAGTTTTACATCTGATGAAAGGTGTTCGTAAATGAGTCGTCGTCACAGCAGCAGCCGGCGCTGCGGTCAGCAGGAGGCCGCCGGCCAGGCACGCCGCAGGCGGGTGATCGGTGCCGGTGGTGCTGCCACCGCGTTCTTGGCGTTCGGGATGGCGCCCCTAGCGGCAGCCCCCTCGGCGCAAGCCGACGGACTGGACTTCTCGTGGGACTGGTTTGACCCAACCTCGTCGCTGTCCGCCGATTCGAGCGCGGCGGCGTGGGACTTCAGTCTGAGCGGCATCCTCCAGAGCTGGATCTATGAGCCCATCCATTTCGGGGTGGAGGCCTGGATCAACAGCGATCTCGGTGAGCTGGTCAACGGCTGGATCAACGACTCTTCGGGTCTGTTCTTGATCGGTGATGGTGCCGACGGAACCGCGCTCGACCCCAACGGTGGTGACGGCGGACTGTGGTTCGGAGACGGCGGCGCCGGCTGGGACAGCGACGATGCGTCGCTGGCCGGCGGCACCGGTGGTGCGGCGGGCTGGTTCGGAAACGGCGGTGTCGGTGGCGACGGCTTCGAGACCGGTGCCGGTGGCAACGGCGGTTTCGGCGGGTCCTTCATGGGTATCGGTGGTGACGGCGGGGCCGGCGGGCTGGGTGTCGGCGTGAGCGGCAGTGGCGGTGCCGGCGGCAGCGGTGGCGACGCGGTGGGCTGGTTCTTTGGCACCGGCGGCAACGGCGGCGCTGGCGGCAATGGCACGGCGGGCGCTAACGGCAGCTACGCCGACGGCGGCACGGGAATCGGCGGCAATGGCGGCAACGGCGGTGCCGGTGGCGCCGGTGGGCGCAGCGGTTACCTGTTCGGTAACGGCGGCAATGGCGGTGCCGGTGGCGTCGCCGGTGACGCTGGGACCGCCGCAAACGGGATCGACGACGGCATTGCGGCTCACCTGAATGGCGCGGCCGGCGGTGCGGGCGGCAACAGCGGCGCGGGCGGTGTTGCCGGCGAGAAATACAACGGCTCGTACGGGCACGCCGGCCAGGCTGGGGACGCCACAGAGGGCGGCGCCGGATCCGATGGCGGCGACGCCTACAAGGACTCAAACGGTGACTACCTTGGCAACGGCGGCGCTGGAGGCCGCGGTGGAGCCGGTGGAGCCGGGACCATTGGCGCTGACGGCGGTGCGGCCGGTAACGGCGGCGCCGGGATTACCGGCGGAATCGGCGGAGCCGGGGGTAACGGCGGTGCTGGGCAGGCTGACGGCGTCGGTGGAGACGGCAGTGCCGGCGGCGCGGGCGGCTTCGGTTCGCTCCACGGTGGCAACGGCGGCGCCGGTGGCACCGGGGGCGCCGCCACCCTCGGGGAAGGAGGACAGGGGGGCCATGGTGGCAACGGTGGCGCCGGCGGTAATGCGGCCACTGACGACGAAACCGTGCAAACCACCGGCGGCAGCGGCGGCGCCGGCGGCGCCGGCGGCGCCGGCGGTTACATCCCGCCCGTCACCCAAGCCCCCCGCAACGGCATCGGTGGAGACGGTGGCGACGGTGGAGCGGCCGGCACCGGCACCTACATCGGCGGCAACGGCGGCACCGGTGGTAACGGCGGTAGTGGCGGCGGCGGCACCACGAGTGTCGGCGGCGACGGTGGCCACGGCGCCGACGGTGCCGCCAGCACGGGTTGGAAGTCCGGCGACGGAACCGTCTTCAGCAAGGGCGGCAACGGCGGTAACGGTGGGACCGGCGGTGCGGCCGGGTCCAACGGCGGCGCCGGTCACGGCGGTGATGCCGGTGACGGTGCCGATGGCGCGACCGGGAACGGCGTGATCAGCGCCGGCGGTAATGGCGGTAATGGCGGTAATGGCGGTAGCGCAGCGGCCGGCCTAGCGAACGGCGGCGGCTCCGGTGGTCAGGCCGGCGATGGAGGCAGCGGCGGTGACGGCACTGCAATCGGAGGTAACGGCGGTAACGGCGGTAACGGTGGTATCGCGCAGCTGCAAGGTGGTAGCGGCGGTAACGGCGGAGTTGGCGGTAACAGCGCCGGCGCGACCAATCCCGCCAATCCCTTCGGCCTCAGCCGCGCCGGCAACGGTGGTATCGGTGGGTCTGGTGCCAACACGACTGGCGGCACTCTGAACGTCTTCCCGACCGGGCCCGCCGGCAACGGCGGTAACGGTGGTAGTGGCGGCACCGGGGCCGGCGCCGTCAACGGCGGCAACGGTGGTATCGGCGGCTCTGGCGGAAGTGGCTCCGGTGGCGGCAATGCCGGTGATGGTGGTGCCGGCGGCGCCGCGACGGGCACCGGTAACGGTGGTAACGGCGCTAACGGCGGACTCGGCGGGTCCTCCAAAGCCGGAACCGCCGGTATTCCGCACCCGCGGGCCGCAGGTGGCGACGGCTACGCCGGCATCGATGGCGGCCAAGGCGGTGACGGCGGTAAGGGCGGTGCCGCGGTCTCCGGTACTGGCGGTAACGGCGGTAACGCCGGCGGCGGTGGCCTTGGCGGCAACGGTGGCGTCGGCGGTAAGGGCGGTGTCGACGACAACGGCAACGGTTTGCGCGGCGGCAACGGTGGCGTCGGTGGCGCCGGTGGCAGCGCTGGGCAAGCTGGAGCCGGCGGGGCCAGTACCAGTGGCTCCAACGGGGCGGCGGGCAACGATGCCAAGGACGGCAACGGTGGTGTCGGTGGTGCCGGCGGTGCCGGCGGTACCGGAACTAACGGCGGAAACTCCGGCGAGGGTGGTACCGGTGGTACCGGTGGTACCTCCGGCAGCGGTAACGGTGGCGCCGGCGGCGTCGGAGGCGCTGGCGGTGTCGGCGCAGCGGGTGCGATTGGCAGCGCGACCACCAGCGGAACCGCCGGCGGTAACGGTGGTAACGGTGGTGCCGGCGGTATCGGTGGCAGCTCCGACACCGGTACCGATGGCGCGGCCGGACTCGGTGGTGCTGGTGGTGCCGGTGGTGTCGGCGGCGTCGATGTCAACGGTGCTGGTCTGAGCGGTGGCAACGGCGGTACCGGTGGTGCCGGTGGCACCGGCGTCAACGGTGGTGTCGACGGCAACGGCGGTTCGGGTGGTGCCGGTGGCGACGGCGGCATTGGAACCAACGGCAAGGCCTCCGGCGACGGTGGTGCCGGCGGTAACGGCGGAACCTCCGGGAGCGGCAACGGCGGCTTCGGTGGTGCCGGCGGTTCCGGTGGGGCCGGCGAGGCCGGTGCGGTGGCAAGCGCCACCACCGACGGAACCGTCGGCGGTAACGGCGGTAACGGCGGTAAGGGCGGTATCGGTGGCACCTCCGACACCGGTACCGATGGCGCGGCCGGCATCGGTGGTTACGGTGGCGTCGGTGGTGTCGGCGGGGTCGACGCGGCTGGCAATGGCCTCGACGGTGGCAACGGCGGTAACGGTGGTGCCGGTGGTACCGGCATCAACGGTGCTCTCGATGGCAACGGCGGTGTCGGTGGCCAGGGTGGCGCCGGCGGTATCGGCAACCAGAGCAGGACCTCCGGCGACGGCGGGGACGGCGGTGCCGGTGGTAGCTCCGGCAGCGGCACCGGTGGCACCGGTGGTGGCGGTGGTGCTGGCGGCGCCCAACCCCTTGACGGAACCGCCGGCGATGGCGGCAACGGTGGCGTCGGCGGCACTTCCAACAGCGGCAACGGTGGCAACGGTGGTATCGGTGGATCCGGCGGAGCCGGCAAAGCTGGCACGGCTGGAGCCGATAGCCCCTTTGGTAAGGGTGGCACCGGAACCAACGGCGGTGATGGCGGTAATGGCGGCCAGGGCGGTAGCGGCGGCGCCTCCAACACCGGCAACGGTGGCAAGGGCGGCAACGGCGGCGCCGGTGGTCTCGGCGGCGTGGGCGGCAACGGCGGTAAGAGCGGTGTCCCCATCGCCGGCGCACCCCAGCCCGGCGGTACCGGCGGCAACGGTGGCGACAGCGGTAACGGTGGCGCCGGCGGTGTCGGCGGCAACAGCACCAGCGGTACCGATGGAACCGGCGGTAACGGCGGTGCCGGGCCTGCAGGCGGCAAGGGCGGCAACGGCGGCAACGGCGGCTACACCAACGCCGGCGCTAGTGCGCCGGGCGGTCCTGGCGGCACCGGCGGCTCCGGTGGCACCGGCGGTGCCGCCGCCCCCGGCGGGTCACCCGGCACCAACGGCCCCACGGGCGCCAACGGCAACCAAGGCCGACCGGGCTAACCTCCGCAGATCGCGTATCGCGGCCGTCGGGTCCCTCACCGGACTCGGCGGCCGCGGTCGCGTTCGGGGTTAGCCCGTTGACTCTGCTCACGGCGTGCCCTACTCGCACTTTCCCACCCTGAGCGCAGCGTCAACGCAGAGAACGGGGCATCTCCGCGGCGATGGTGTTCATCAGCGCGGTGTAGCGCTTGGCCTCCGGGTCCTGACCCGGCTTACCGCTGGAGATCAGTCCGGCCGACAGCCCCCGCTCGGGGTCTGTCCAGATAGCGCAGTTGACCAGGCCAAGATGCCCGAACGCGGCCGGAGCGTTCCGGCCGAACGGCCCGAACCGCTTCGACCCCAGCATGTAACCGGTGCCCCAGCGCAGCGGCGCCAGCCCGGTGGCCACGTCGGGCCGCAACCGGCGGCACTGCGCCGTCGCCCCGCGCAGGGTCTCCGGTGACAGCACCCGCACCCCGTCGAGTTCGCCTCCGCGGCGCCAGATCTCGGCGAACCGCGACAGCTCGAACGCGGTGGAGATGGTGTTCGACGACGGCACCACCGTGGTCAGAAAGAACGGGCTGTTGGTGACGGGGATGATCTCGTGGACCGACCCGCCGATGGCCTTGCGGAACACCGCGACCGCCGCGCCGGTCGGCTGCTTGCCGGTGGCATGGCTGGGCGCCACCAGCGGAATATCTTGCGGGGCAACACCGTAATTGGTCCACCGGAACCCGAGCGGGTCCAGGATCTCGGTCGCCAGCACGTCCCGGATATCGCGACCGGTGGCTGCCCGCACGATCTCCCGCGTCAGCGGCCCCCAGGTCAGGGCGTGGTACATGTGCATCAGCCCGGGCGGGTACACCAAGCGCAGATTGGCCAGCTGTGCCTGGGCGTACTCCGGGTCGTCGGCGCGATTGAGGTCGGGCTTGGGCCCGGTGGCGAACGGCACTCCGGCGCTGTGGGTCATCACGTGCCGAATGGTGGTGCGGTGCTTGCCGTGTCGGCCGTAGTCGGGCAGATAGTCGCTGACCCGATCATCGAGGGAGAAGGCGCCGCGCTCGGCCAGCATGTGCATCACGGTGCTGGTGATGGCCTTGGCGGTCGAGTACACACAGAACGGGGTGTCCACGCTCACCGGGACCAACTCGGCGTCCTCGGGATCTTCGGGGCCGTTGCCCCAGCCGTGCCCGATCGCCCGGTTGAGCACCACGCGGCCGTTGTGGCGCAGGCACAACTGGATGGCCGGGTGCAGGCCGGCGGAATACCAGTGCCGGGCGGCCCGCCAGATCCGGTCCACGGCCGCCGGGTCGATACCGGAGTGGTCCTCGTCGCCGATCGCGGTGACGGCGTCGAGGTCGGCGGGGATACGGACGGTGCCGTCAGGAGTCATGCCCGCCAGGTTACGTGCGAGGCCCGGCGGGCCTCAGACGGCGCGGCCCCGGCCGAAATAGAGCTCCTGGGTCGCCAGGCAGACCAGCTGCCCCGCCCGGTTGTACATCGTCGAGGTCGTCAGGCCGCGCCCGGCGATGCCGCTGGGCGTGAACTGGTCCGACAACACCCAGTCCGAGAGGTCGACGGGGCGCTGGAACCACAGCGCATGGTCGATCAGCGCGTTGAAGGTGCTGGCCTGGTTGGTGCGCCGCATGGTCAGCGCGGCCTCCACCATGGTGGTGCCGGACAGGTAGGTCAGCAGGGCGCTGTGCATCGCGGGATCAGCGGGCACCGCCTCGGCGGGTTTCCACCACAACCGCAACCGCGGCGACGGTTCGGCACGCTCCATGGCGATCCGCGGCGGTGCGTCCACGTAGCGCAGGTCGAAGGGGTGCGGCTGGACCCAGTAGCCACCGAGTTCCTCGGCGTAGGCGGACAGTTGTTCCTGCGACGACGGCAGCGAATCCGGGTCGGGGACATCCGGTATCGGCTGCTGGTATTCCGGTGCGTCCACGGCGGTGGTGAACGACGAGAGCACCTCGAGCAGGATCTGGCCGTCTTGGCGGGCGGTGACCTGGCGCGTCGACAGCGTTCCGCCGTCGCGGGCCACCTCCACGTGCAGGTCGACCGGGCGGCGGGCGTCCCCGGCCCGCAGGTAGTAGACGTGCACGCTGTGCGGCACCCGTCCCGGCGCGGTGCGGCTGGCGGCGATCAGCGCCTGGCCGGCGATATGCCCGCCGACGATGTGGTGGATCCGGTTGTCCAGCTGGGTGGCCACGAAGTGCTCGTCGTCGACGCGGTCGACGTCGAGGGTGGCGATGATGTCGGCCAGGGCCGGCTGGCGGTGCGGCACGTCAACGCTCATGCGTGCGCCCCCATCTCCATTAGGTACACGCCCGCGCCGATCAGCACCACGCCACCGGCCATCACCGGGGTGAACGGATCGTCGAACAAGAACCGGGCCAGCACCGCCGTCGCCGCCACGCCGATGCCCGACCAGACCCCGTAGGCCACCCCGACCGGAATCCCGCGCTTGAGCACCATCGCCAGCAACACGAACGACACCACATAGCCGACGGCCACCGGGATCGCCCACTGCCAGCGGGAGAAGCCGTCGGAGGCGCGCATCGACAGCGTGCCGGCGACCTCGAAACCGATCGCTCCCAGCAGCAGCAGCCAGGCCATCACTCGCCGGTGAACTCGGGCTTGCGTTTGCCCATGATGGCGCCGATACCCTCCATCAGGTCTTTGGACGCCAAGAACGCCGAGTTCCACGCCGCGACATAGCGCAGGCTGGCCGCCACCCGGTCGGTGCGCTGCTCGTCCAGAACGTCTTTGACCCCGGCCACGGTCAGCGGCGGGTTGGCGGCGATCTCGGTCGCGGTGGCGTGGGCGGCGGCCAGGCAGGCCTCGGCGTCGGCATAGACGTCGTTGACCAGGCCGATCTTCTCTGCCCGAGCGGCGTCGATGTCCTTGCCGGTCAGCGCGAGTTCACGCAGGTGACCGTCGGACAGGATCAGCGGAAGCCGGGCCAGGCTGCCCACATCGGCGACGATGGCCAGCTTGACCTCGCGCACGCTGAACTTGGCGTCCGCCGCGGCGTAGCGGATGTCGACCGCCGAGATCAGGTCGACCCCGCCGCCGATGCACCAGCCCTGGATCGCCGCGATGGTCGGCGTGCGGCAGTCGGCCACCGCGGTGATCGCACCCTGCATACGCTGCAGCTCACGGTGGAAGTCCGCCCGCGGCCGGGCCAGCGCCCCCTCGGCCAGCATCGGTGTCATAGTGCCGCCCATCGCGGCCAGATCCAGCCCGTAACTGAAGTTCTTGCCGGAGCCGGTCAGCACGATCGCCCGCACGTCGCGGTCGGCGTCCAACTCGGCGAAGACCTCCGGGAGCTCCGCCCAGAACGCCGGGCCCATCGCATTGCCCTTGCCCGGCCCGATCAGCGTGACCTGGGCAACGTGGTCTTTGATCTCGACGGTGACGGATTCATAGGTCTCGGCCATACTTCAGACCGTAGCGTGGACTCATGGCCTCCGATCTGCGACCCGGTCCCGATGCGCCCCCGGCCGACGAGCTGGCCGGCGCCGAAGCGGCCCTCGGGGTGTTGGCGCAGGTGCTGCATCACATCAGCAGCGACGAATTGACCAATCCGACGCCGTGCTCGGAATTCGACGTCGCCCAGCTGACCGCGCATCTGCTGAACTCCATCCGCGTCCTGGGCGGCGCGGCCGGCGCTGTGTTCGCCGACAGCGACCCCGCCGAGGCGCCGGAACGGCAGGTCATCGCCGCGGCCCGGCCGGCTCTGGACGCCTGGCACGGGCGTGGCCTGCAGGGCACCGTCGCGATCGGCCCCAACGAGCTGCCTGCGACGATGGCGGTGGGCATTCTGGCGCTCGAATTCCTGGTGCACGCGTGGGACTACGCGACGGCGACGGGCCGCACGGTGCAGGTGGCCGAACCGCTGGTCGAGTACGTGTTGGGCCTGGCGCAGGCGATCATCACACCGGCGGGCCGGGTGCGAGCGGGGTTCGATGACCCGGTCGACGTCCCCGGTTCGGCATCGAGCCTGCAGAAGCTGATCGCCTTCACCGGACGGTCATAGCCTCGCAACCTGCTGGCCAATCCAGCGTCGTTCAAGCTGCCTAGCGTGGATGGCACATGGACGTTGCCGGATGGTTATGGGCATTGACGATCGTCGGCCTGGTGGGGCTCCTGGCGTTCGACTTCTTCGTTCATGTCCGCAAGGCGCACATTCCGACGCTGAAGGAATCCGCGCTGTGGTCCGCCGGCTACATCGGCGTCGCCCTGCTTTTCGGGGTGGGCGTGTTCGTCTTCGGGGGAGCTGACCCGGGCTCGGAGTACTTCGCCGGCTACGTCACCGAGAAGGCGCTCTCGGTGGACAACCTGTTCGTATTCCTGGTCATCATGGCCAGCTTCCGAGTGCCGCGCGCCGACCAGCAGAAGGTCCTGCTGTTCGGGATCGTCATGGCGTTGGCCGCGCGGACCGGCTTCATCGTGCTCGGCGCCGCGCTGATCAACCGTTTCGCCTGGGTGTTCTACTTCTTCGGCCTGCTCCTGTTGCTGGCGGCGGGCAACATGCTCAGGTCGGGCAGCGCAGAGGTATCCCACCGCACCCCCGATGTCATCGTCGGGCTGGTGCAGAAGGTGGTGCCCACCAGCGAGCGTTATGACGGCGACCGGCTGTTCACCCGCATGGACGGGCGCTGGGCGATCACCCCGATGGTGTTGGTGATGCTGGCGATCGCCGGCACCGATGTGCTCTTCGCGCTCGACTCGATCCCGGCGATATTCGGCCTGACCCAGAACAGCTATCTCGTGTTCACCGCGACGGCCTTCTCCCTGCTGGGCCTGCGGCAGCTCTACTTCCTGATCGACGGCCTGCTCGACCGGCTGGTGTACCTGTCCTACGGACTGGCGGTGATCCTCGGGTTCATCGGCGTGAAGCTGATCATGCACGCGATGCACGAACAGGGCGCCGGCGGCGTCGAGATCGGCACCGGACCGTCGCTGCTGGTGATCGTCGGCGTGCTCACCGCCACCGTCATCGCCTCGCTACGCCACCGCCGGGAAGCACCGGACGCAACCCGATGCGACACCGAGCCCGAGCTGGTGCTGCGCCGCTGATCGCGGCGACTACACGCGCTCCAAATAGAAGTAGAAGTAGCGGCCGTTGTCGAGGACTCCCGCCTTGCCGTTCATGATGCCCAGCACGGTGTTGTCGTCGACCCGCTTGAAGTGGTCATGGGTGGGCTGACCGTCGTAGACCATGGTTGCCACCACCTCGCCGCGGAACTCCTCGGCCCATAGGCTCGCCTCGCCCTTACCGAGCTTGACGTTGGAGAACTTGTTGCCGTCTTCGTCCAGGCACACCAGCGGCTGTACGTCGGTGAGCGAGTTGAACGTCTTGCCGAACCAGCGGGCCTTGTCCAACAGGCCGTTCATCTTGTGGCCGGTGACGAACTCCCCGCCGCGCCACTCGCCGATCATCTGCTCGACGGTGGCCGGCGGCAGGGTCGCCCAGAATTCGTCGATCTCGGCGTCGGGGATCTGGTCGGTGCGCTCCTTGAGCGCATTGAACGTCTTGCGGGCCAGCTCGTCATTCATGGTGCAAATCCTTTGGTTTTGTCGCCGAACGTGAAGTTAGCTTCACAAGCGCCGGTCGAGTGTGAAGCTGATTTCACGCTCGGCCAGAAGGGAAAAGCTCAGGCGGCCTTGTTCACGGCCCGCTTGAGGCCGAACAGCAGGCCCTGCGCCAGCACCGCGGCGACCCCGGGCAGGCGGTTGTCGGCGCTGACGGTGTAGCTGATCTCCGTGCCGGATCCGGTCGACCGCAGGGCCACGTTGCCGACGTAGTTGCGGAACGGGATGCCCGAGACGCCGCGGTAGCTCAGCCGCTGATCCGGCTCGAACGCGATGATCTCCTCCACCAGCGGCGCCATGCCCGGCACCGCCTGGATGCGACGCTGGGCGCCGACGCCGTTGGGCTCGGGTGTTCCGGGCCGGATCACGGTGATCTTCAGTCCGGGGGCCCAGCTGGACATGCCCTCGTAGTCGGAGAGCACCGCCCATACCTGAGCCGCAGATGCGGCGACGGTGGCAGTCGCGGTCGCGTGCATAAAGTTCCTCCTCAGCGGTACGTCTGTGCGAACCGTAACAGCGCGTCGTTCTCCTCCGGCGCGCCGATGGACACCCGGACTCCGTCTTGCCCGTAGGGGCGGACGACGATGCGGGCCGCCGCGGCCGCGGCAACGAAGTCGGCGGTGCGCTCGGCCAGTGGCAGCCACACAAAGTTGGACTGCGAATCCGGCAGCTCGAACCCGGCTTCACGCAGCGCGGCGGAGACCCGGGCCCGCTCGGCGACTACCGCATCGGTGCGAGCCATCAGCTCGTCGGCGGCGTCCAGGGAGGCGATCCCGGCGACCTGCGCCACGCTGGACACCGTGAACGGCACGTAGACCTTGCCCAGTGCGGTGATGATCTCCGGATCGCCGACCGCGTAGCCCAGCCGCAGACCGGCCAGCCCGTAGGCCTTCGAAAACGTGCGCAGCACAACCACATTCGGGTGACGCCTGACCAGTCCCAGGCTGTCGGGGAGCAGGCCGTCGCGGATGTACTCCACATAGGCCTCGTCGATGGCGATCAGGATGTGCGGTGGAACCGCGGCGACGAACCGCTCCAGCGCGTCGGGGTCCACGACGGTGGAGGTCGGATTGTTCGGGTTGCAGACGAAGATCAGCCGGGTGCGCTCGGTGATGGCGGCCAGCATCGCGTCCAGATCGTAGGTGTGCTCGCGCAGCGGCACCTGCACCGGAACGGCGCCGGCGGTACGCACCTGCAGCGGGTAGATCTCGAAGCTGCGCCAGCCGAACACCACCTCGTCGCCGGCTCCGGCACTGATCTGGATGAGCTGCTGGCACAGGCTCACCGATCCGCAACCGGCCGCCACGTGCTCCCGGCCGAACCCGACGTGCTCGGCCAGCCGGGTCCGCAGCGCGGCGTAGCCGTTGTCCGGGTAGCGGTTGGTGGTAGCCAGAGCGGCTTCGACGGCTTTGGCCACGCTGGGCAACGGCGGGAACACCGTCTCGTTGCTGGCGAGCTTGATCGATCCGGGGACCGTCTTACCCTCGACGTAGGCTGGCAGCGCGGCGATCTCCGGGCGCAGTCGGGCGGTCACGGACCACAGCATATGTGTGTCGTTGGCGGCTTACTTCCCCGCACTCACCCCGCGGTTTCAGAACTTGGGGAGTGATCCGGTACCCTCAACGAGTTCGGGAGGCGTGCCAGAGCGGCCGAATGGGACTCACTGCTAATGAGTTGTCCCCTTTACGGGGGACCGGAGGTTCAAATCCTCTCGCCTCCGCAACGGCCGGGCTTGCTCGACCGACAACTGAAGACAGGCGCCCGTAGCTCAACGGATAGAGCATCTGACTACGGATCAGAAGGTTGGGGGTTCGAATCCCTTCGGGCGCACATTTTCATCGGTGACAGATTGCCCCGGCTACGGCCGGGGCTTTTCTGTTTGACGGGCAGCTGTGGCCGCTCCCCACGCCGAATCTCCTAAATTAGGTTAGCCTTACCTTGTGGTTGCGCGCATTGGGTTGGGTGATCTCGAACGCTCGGTCATGGAGTGCCTGTGGTCGGCGTCGGGGGCGTTGACTGTCCGTGAGGTTCACGCGTCGGTGGCCGTGAAGCGAAACCTGGCCTACACCACGATCATGACTGTGCTGCAACGACTTGCGAAGAAGAATCTGGTGGTCCAGCGGCGTGACAATCGCGCCCACCGGTATGTGCCGAAGCAGGGCCGCGCCGAGTTGGTCGCCGAACTGATGTCGTACGCGCTCGATCAGGTGGCCGACTCCTGCGGACGCGAGGCCGCGTTGGTTCATTTCGTCGAGCGCGTCGGCGCCGACGAAGCCACCGCGCTACGACGGGCGTTGGCTGAACTCGATGGCGCCTGAATCGGTGCCACGCGCCGTCGGCTAGGCCCGGTCGCTTCGTCTGTCGCTGCGCGGCGTGGAGGTGTTCGGTGCGAACCATGCCCTCTTGGCCTGCCAGGACCGCGCCAGGCCGTAGGCGAAGATCGACACCGAGAGACAGACGCAGGCCCAGATCGCCGGGCCGGCGTCGCGGTCGATACAGATCGAGATGATTCCGGCCAAGCAGGCCGCCACCGCGAAAGTCATTGCGGTCAGGTACAGCACGAGCGTGGTCCTGGCCCGCTGATCGTGCCGCAGCGACAACATGAGCCGGGCGACGTAGCCGGTCAGGTACAGCAACACCGCACTGGCGGTCACCTCGAAGGCGGTCACCCAGCGATCGCCGGACAGCGTGGCGAACAGGTCTGGCTCGAAGCCCCGGTCGGTATTGAAGAACGCCACCAGCATCACCGCCATGCACGAGCCCACCGGCACCAGGAGGTGCTTGCGCATGATCGGCCCCACGTGCGCGGGATCGGCGAGCCGCACCAGCATGTGGTAGATGTTTCCGATCACCCCGGCGAACAGGCACAGCAACCCGAGCACCTGCTGGGCGTTCCATCGCCCCAACAGGTCGTAGAGGGTCGGGCCCAGCTCGGTGCCCACCCAGGGCGTCAACAAGACCAGGGCAAGGCCCTCCATTGCGATGGCAAAGGTGGCGCCGGCCTCCCAGCGTGACCACCAGGTGTCGCGACGAACCCACAGGCAATAGACGACCATCGCCACGGTGGCCAGGATGAACGCTGGTGTCATTGCGCGCCGATCACCGACTCGTCGCCGTTGGCGGTGAACCAGGCGCTCTTGGCTTTCCAGGATCGCGCGGACCCGTAGGCGAACGTGCCCACCGCCAAGCAGATGCAGAGCCAGATCCCGCGGCTGGCGTTGTCACCGTCGACCCACGTCGAAGCGAGCACGATCACGCATGCGACGGCGGCGAACGCCATTGACACGAGCCAGAGGTCAATGGTGGCCTTGGCGCGCGGATCGTGTCGTAGGGTCAGCATCAGCCGGCTGACGTAGCCGCTGAGGTAGAGCACCAGGGCGCAGCCGACCAACTGGTACAGCTCCATCCAGGCATCGGTCCTGGGCGCGGCGAACACGTCGGGCTGGTAGTCCTGATCGGAGCGCAGGAAGGCCGGCACCATCACGGCGATGCCCAGCCAGATCGGGATCATGAGCTGGCGGCGCATGATGAACCGCACTTGATCGGGGTCGGCCAATCGCACCAGCATGTGATAGATGTTCGCCGTGACGGCAACGATCAGGCACAGGTGGCCGATCAGCTGTTGAACGTTCCACACCCCGAGGCCGTTGTGCAGCACCGGGCCGATCTTGGCTCCGGCCCACGGCGACATCAGTAGCAGCGCACAGGCTTCCAACGCCAACGCGAAGGTGGCGGCGTTCTCCCAGCGCGTCCACCAGGTGTCGCGGCGAACCCAGAGGCTATAGGCGACGACTGCCAATGTGGCGAGAATGATTCCGGACGTCATCGGGTGCCCTCACGACAGGGCTTGCGGCGGGTTGGGCTGCGTAATCGGAGGCTCGCTGCTGGTGAACCACGCGGCTTTGGCCTGCCAGGAACGGGCCGAGCCGTAGGCGAAGATCGCCACGGAAATACATGCGCACAGCCAAATCAGCGGGCTGACATCGGCTTTGGACCACGCATTGCTCAACAGCGCCATGATGGCCGCCACCGCGAAGGCCGTAGAGGCCGTGTAGAGCTCGACGGTCTCTTTGGCGCGTGGATCGGATCGGAGTATCGACAGCACCCGCGTCGCGTAGCCGGACAGGAAGATCAGCATCAGGGACAACAGCACCCAGTATGCGCGCGCCCAGGCGCCGCCGCCCCCGAGCGAGGAGAAACCGTCCGGTCGGTAGCCGGCGTCGGCGATCAGGAACACTGCCACCATCGCCACCACGCCGGCCTGTAGGGGCAACCGGACGTGCAGTCGGAACAACGGGCGGAATTGATCGAAGTCGGCCAGGCGTGCCAGCACGTGGTAGATGTTGGCCGCGATGGCGACGACGAAGCAGATGTGACCGGCCAGCTGCTGGATATTCCAGATCCGGGTGACTTGGTGCAGCCCCGGGCCCAGGGTTTGGGCTGCCCATGGCGACATCAATACGAGCGCGAAGGTCTCCAGCGCGATCGCCAGGGTGATACCGATCTCCCACCGCGACCACCACGTATCGCGGCGCACCCACAGGGTGTACAGCGCCACCAACACGGTGGCACCAATTAACGCCGACGTCATGCGTCGACGGTACTTCCTGACGGTCCGATTAGACGGGCGGTTTGTCCAGATCCGCCTTCAGATCACCCAGCCGCAGCGGCCGCGATGAGGACTCCAGGTATTCGGCGACGGCGTCGTGCTCGATCAATCCGAACCGTACCTGCAGGTCGACGGGGTTGAGGCCGAAGTACCTGGCGACTCGGATCAGGTTGTCCGCGCTGATCAGTCGGCCCTCATGGGCCGCCTTGTAGTAGGCGGACTTGCGATAGCCGAATGCCTCGTAGACCTCGGTCGCTCCTAGCGGCCTGCCCACGAGGTAGGGCAACACGACGGTTGGGTCTTTGTGACGATCGTCCACAGCAATACACCTTAGCTCGTCTTCGTGGACCGCACAAGTGTTTCAGAAACTCGGCGGAGTGTAATGACTACTAAAACCGACTGGGAGTAAGCAATTCAAGCATTGCACGGGCTGCAATCCTGGTTCCGAGCGGGATAGCGGAAAGGTCGACCACATAGTCCGGCGAGTGCGGTGTGTACGGGAACAATTGACCCTTTTCCGCGGACTTCGCGTACACCTGTGGGTCGGCCACCCCGACCAGCAGATATGCCAGTGGTACATCGACGTGCGGCCCTTTGAGCAGGTGGCAATCCTCTGAGCCGGTCAGGGCTGGAAGCTGACGCACGACGTTGTCCGGGCCGAGCAGATCGCCCAGCGCGGTCGCCACCCGGTCGGTGAGCGCGGTGTCGTTGACCAGCGGGGTGGCGCCACCGGCCATGGTGATGTCCGGCAGCCGGTCTTCGGGCATGCCGTAGCTGCGCGCGATGCCCTCGCAGATCGCCCGAATACGGGTCAGCATCGTTTCGCGCACAGCGGGGTTGAACCAGCGCAGGTTGACTTTGAGCAGTGCCCGGTCCGGGATGACGTTGTAGGCACTGCCGGCCTGCACCGAGCCGACAGTCAGCACCGCCGTCTCGCTGGGGGCGACGGCCCGGCTGACAATGCTCTGGAACTGCACGACCGCCTGCGCCGCCATGAGTACCGGGTCAACGGCCAGCTGGGGCATCGACCCATGGCCGCCGACGCCGTGGAACACGATGTCGAGCTGATCGGTACCGGCCATCCGTTCTCCGCCGACCGCGGCGACCATGCCGACCGGTACGGGCGCGGTGTGCATCGCCAGGAAAGCGTCCGGTCTGGGAGCGACGTCATAGAGGCCCGCGTCGATCATGGCTTGGGCGCCGGTGATCAGTTCCTCGGCGGGCTGTCCGATCAGCACCGCGGTGCCCGACCAGGAATCGGCGGTCTCGGCGAGCACCTTGGCCAACCCCAACATCCAGGTCACGTGCGCGTCGTGGCCGCACATGTGTCCGAGTGCCGGGTTGCTGCTGGCGTAGTCCAGGCCGGTGGCCTCGGGCACTGCCAGCGCGTCCATGTCGGCCCGGTACATCACTACCGGGCCTGGGCCGTTGGACAGCACCGCCACCACGCCGGTGCGACCGATCCCGGTGGTCACCGTGAAGCCGAGGTTGCTCAGGGCCTGCGCGGCGGTCCGCGCGGTGCGCACTTCGTTGAAACCCAACTCGGGGTTGCGATGCAGGTCTTTGAAGATGTCGATCAGACGCCGAGTGTCGGCCTTAACAATGTGGTCGATGCCGGCGACGTAGTTGCGCTGGTCCGTCATTTCGCGCTCGCCATCCAGGTCTGGGCCCGGTCGAAGAGCCAGACGGCGGCCTCGTGCAACTGATCGCCCACTTCCTTCTGGGCCATGCCTGCCGACGCCCGGGCCAGGGTGCCCTCGATCACGATGGCCAGCTTGAAGGCGGCCATCACCGTGTACCAGCCGATATGCGTCAGATCGCGGGAGCTGCCCGCGGCGTAGCGCTGCACCAGGTCATCGGGGGAGGCCAGCCCGTCCATGCCGGTCAGCGTGTGGCTGAACACGCTGGACCCGTCATCCTGGCGCCAGGTGGCCAGCAGCCAGCCCAGGTCCAACAGTGGATCCCCGATGGTCGACATCTCCCAGTCCACGATCGCCGCCACCTCCGGTCCGGTGGGGGAGAACATCACGTTGGCCGCGTGATAGTCGCCGTGCAGGATCCCCGGCTGCCAGGACGTCGGCACGTTGCGCTGCAGCCAGTCGGCGACGTCGTCGAGTCCGGGCAGGTCGGGCCCGGGATAGTTCTCGAACTGCCGGTAGGAGTCCAATTCGGAAAGCCACCGCGGCACTTGGCGTTCCAGGAAGCCGTCGGGTTTGCCGTAGTCCGCCAACCCCACCGCGACGTGGTCGAGCGCACCGAGCTTCGCCAGCGCGTCGGCCATCGACAGGCCCATGCCGTACCGGACCTCCGGGTCGCCGGCGTGCAGCGCGGGCAGTTCCCCACTCGCGTTGAACCCGTCGACCGGCTCCATCAGGTAGAACACCGCGTCGCCGAGCACCGCCGGGTCGTCGCAGACTGCGATCAATCCCGGATGGGGCACGTCGGTGCCGGCCAGCGCGCCCAACAGCCGGGTCTCCCGCAGCATCACCGCGTTGCTGCGCGGTCGCAGATGCCGTGGGCCGCGCCGCAACACGTAGCTGCGGCCGGACCGGGCGAACGCCAGCATGACGTTCTGGGTGCCGCCGGACAGTTCGGTGACGTTTTCCAGCGGGCCCTCGCCCAGGTTCTGGGCGGACATCCAGTCCGCGACCGCTTCGAGGTTCACGGGGGGAAACCTAACCCGTCAGCCCGCAGCGATTCAGTGGTTTCGCGGGCCCCGTTTGCAGCGGTGTCAGCTCTTGGGGCGGACCTGCTGGGAGATCGTCTGCACCCGGATCGAGTCCTCGTCGAACAGGAAGGTGTCCACCCCGTCGACGCCGAAACCCGGTGCGTCCAGCGTCCATTCCAGCAGCAGCACGTTGCCGCTGTAGGTCTGCGACTTGATTTCGAAGTTCGCATCGGCCAGTGCCGCGGACAGCTGGCTGAACGCGGCCCGGATGCCGCCGCTGCCCTGCGCTACGCCGGCGGGAGTGATCAGCTCCGAGTCGTCGGTGTAGTCGACGAGCAGCTCGTCGACGTCGCGCGCGAGCAGAGCCTGGAGGTGATGGTCGAAGATTTCCTGCGGTGAGCGTGCCATGCGATGAACATATCGGCGCGACCGACATACTGGAACGTGATGTCTGCGCCACGGGGATCGGTCGAACGTGTCGTGATGTCGCGCGCCGACGGCAAGCCCATCACGGTGCTGGTGGTCGACGACGAGTCGGTGCTGGCCGAGATGGTGTCGATGGCGCTGCGCTACGAGGGCTGGACCACCGCGATGGCCGGGGATGGTGCCTCGGCGATCGCCGCCGCCAAGGCCGAACGTCCCGACGTCGTGGTGCTCGACGTGATGCTTCCCGACATGAGCGGACTCGACGTCCTGCACAAGCTGCGGGAGATCAACCCGCGGCTACCGGTGCTGTTCTTGACCGCTAAGGACGGCCTGGAGGACCGCATCGCGGGGTTGACCGCCGGTGGCGACGACTACGTCACCAAGCCGTTCAGCATCGAAGAAGTGGTGTTGCGGCTGCGAGCGCTGTTGCGCCGCACCGGGGTGAGCACCGCCGAGGCCGGCGCCCAGATCGTGGTCGGTGACCTGGTGCTCGACGAGGATTCCCATGAGGTGACCCGGGGCGGTGACCCGATCACGTTGACGTCCACCGAATTCGAGCTGCTGCGTTACCTGATGCACAACGCCAAGCGGGTGCTGTCCAAGGCGCAGATCCTGGACCGGGTGTGGGACTACGACTTCGGCGGCCGGGCCAACATCGTCGAGCTCTACATCTCCTACCTGCGTAAGAAGATCGACAACGGCCGATCGCCGATGATCCACACGCTGCGCGGTGCGGGCTATGTGCTCAAGCCCGCTCCTTAATCTCTGGCGTCCCTGGTCGCTGCGGGCGCGGCTGCTGGTCGGTCAGATCGTGCTGCTCACCGTGGCCTGCCTCGGTATCGGTGCGGTGACGGAACTGGCCCTCTACCAGTATCTGGTCGGCCAACTCGACCATCAGCTCTCCGACGCCTCACGCCGCTCCGCGCGGCTGCACGGCCAGCCATTGCCGCCGCCCGGGCATCGGCACCACCGGCCGCGCCCGGGGCCGGGTCCGGACTTCCTGGACGCCCCCGGCCAGCCGGCCGGCATGGTCGGTGCCGTGATCGAAAGCGGGAGTGCTTCCGGACCTGGTCAAGGCGTCGAGGCGGGCTATCTGAGCATCTCGGGTCAGCGGGAGGAACTGAGCCCGTCAGCCACAACACGATTGACCGATGTGTTGGCCGGGGAACCGCCGGTGACGCGTCGCCTCGACGGCGTGGGCCGCTACCGGGTGGTCGCGACCACCGCTCGACGTGGTGACGACGTGGTGGTCACCGGGCTGCCGCTGGCTGCGGTGGACGACACCATGGTCCGGGTGCTGCTGATCTTCGGCCTGGTCACCCTGGTCGCCGTGGCCGCGGTGGCCACCGCCGGCAGCGTGGTGATCCGGCGAGCACTGACCCCGCTGCGCCGCGTCGCGCAGACCGCCGGCGAAGTCGCCGGCCTGCCGTTGGATCGCGGTGAGGCGACGCTGCCGGTGCGCGTCGCCGAATCCGACGCCAATCCCCGCACCGAGGTCGGACAACTGGGCGCCGCGGTCAACCGGATGCTCGACCACATCGCTGCCGCGCTGTCGACCCGCCAGGACAGCGAGACCCGGGTGCGCCAATTCGTCGCCGACGCCAGTCATGAGCTGCGCACACCGCTGACCGCGATCCGTGGTTACACCGAGCTGGCGCAACGAATTCCGGCATCCGATGGCGCGGACTCGCAAGCCTTGGCGCATGCGTTGAGCCGGGTGCAGTCCGAGACCGAGCGGATGACCCAACTGGTCGAAGACCTGCTGCTGCTGGCCCGGTTGGACTCCGGCCGTCCGCTGGAGCACGAGCCGGTGGACCTGTCCCGGATGGCGGTCGACACCCTCAGCGATGCGCACGTCGGGGGGCCGGATCATCAGTGGCAACTCGATCTGCCCGACGAGCCGGTGACGGTGCCCGGTGACGCCGCCCGGTTGCACCAGGTGGTGGCCAACCTGCTGACCAACGCCCGTGTCCACACCGGCCCGGGAACCGTGGTGACCCTTCGGCTGGGTGTCGACGGCGACGACGCCGTGCTCAGCGTCACCGATGACGGCCCGGGAATCCCCGCGGAATTCCTGCCGGAGATCTTCCAGCGGTTCGCCCGCGGGGACACCTCCCGATCGCGCAAGGGCGGCAGCACCGGTCTCGGGCTGGCGATCGCCTCGGCGGTGGTCCGGGCACACCGGGGCACCATCGCCGTCAGCAGCGAACCCGGCCGGACCGCCTTCACGGTGCGCCTGCCCCGGTAGCCCCGGGGTTTGCACCCGCCGCCCGGCGGGTAGGCGACCCAGATGAATCCCGAACTGCCACCCGAACCGGGCCGGCCGGAAGAGCCGCCACAGCGGCGGGTTCCCGACGAGCCGCCGGAACGACTGGTGCCCGCGGAACCGCCGGAACGACTGGCGCCCGCCGAGGTGCCCGAACGGCTGGTTCCCGAAGACCCGCCGGCCCCGCCCGACGACTCACCGGAGTAGTGATCCCATGCGTGCTGAAGAAGGCGACGAATCCATCCGCGATTACGCCAATGAGGCGCGCGAGACGCGAGACCGGGTCGCCCGTCCATCGTGGCCGAAGCGGCTGCGCAACGCACTGACCTCGTTGCGTCGGCGCCACTGACGCGACAACTCACACCGCGGCACGGCATTGGTGGCAAGCTGGGCGCCATGGAAAACCAGCCGGTGAGTGCAACGATCGAAGCCGCCCACGCCGCGCACCGCAAGGCGCTGCCCTTCGGTGACACAACGGATTTCGCCGACGCAGACCGGGGCTTCATCGCCGCATTGACGCCGTGTGTCATCACCGCGGCCGACGGCCAAGTGGTCTGGGACAACGACAGCTACGACTTCCTCGCCGGTGACCCGCCGACTTCGGTGCACCCGTCGCTGTGGCGCCAATCGCAGCTGGCCGCCAAACAGGGCCTCTACGAAGTGGTCGAGGGCATCTACCAGGTGCGCGGCTTCGACATCTCCAACATCACCTTCGTCGAAGGCGACTCCGGGGTCATCGTCATCGATCCGCTGATCTCCACCGAGGTCGCCGCCGCCGCACTGAAGCTCTACCGAGAGCACCGCGGCGCGGACCGCCCCGTCACCGCGGTGATCTACACCCACAGTCACGCCGACCATTTCGGCGGCGTGTTGGGCGTGACGTCGCAGGCCGACGTCGATGCCGGGCGGGTGGCCGTGCTGGCCCCGGAGGGCTTCATCGAGCACGTGGTGGCCGAGAACGTCTACGCCGGGACTGCGATGCTGCGCCGGGCCGGCTACATGTACGGCACCGTGCTGGACCGCGGGCCACGCGGGCAGGTCGGCTGCGGCCTGGGCCAGAACACCTCGACCGGGGAGGTGTCGGTCATCGTCCCCACCGTCACCATCTCCCAGACCGGCGAGTCCCATGTCATCGATGGCGTACAGATCGAGTTCCAGATGGCGCCGGGCACCGAAGCGCCGGCCGAAATGCATTTCTACTTCCCGCAATTCCGGGCGCTGTGCATGGCCGAGAACGCCACCCACAACCAGCACAACCTGCTGACCCTGCGTGGCGCACTGGTCCGCGATCCGCGGGCCTGGGCCGGCTACCTCACCGAGGCCATCGACACTTTCGCCGGGCGGGCCGACGTCGTCTTCGCCTCGCACCACTGGCCGACGTGGGGCACCGAGCGAATCGCGGAATACCTCGGGCTGCAGCGCGATCTGTACGCCTACCTGCACGACCAGACGCTGCGGCTGCTCAACCGCGGCTTCACCGGAGTCGAGATCGCCGAACAGTTCCAGCTGCCGCCCGCGCTGGAAAACGCCTGGCACGCCCGCGGTTACTACGGCTCGGTGAGCCACAACGTCAAAGCCGTCTACCAGCGGTACCTGGGCTGGTTCGACGGCAACCCGGCCCGGTTGTGGCCGCACCCGCCCGAGGCCCTGGGACCCCGCTACACGGCAGCGCTGGGCGGCGTCGACCGCGTCGTCGAACTGGCCGAGGCAGCCTTCAATGACGGCGATTTCCGTTGGGCAGCAACCCTGCTCGACCATGCGATGTTCACCGACGCCGACCACGCGGGGGCACGCAGGCTCTACGCCGACACGCTCGAACAACTGGCCTACGGCGCGGAGAACGCGACCTGGCGCAACTTCTTCCTCTCCGGCGCCACCGAATTGCGCACCGGCAACTTCGGCACCGTCGGCCAGGTCACCTCGGTGGGCCTGATCTCGCAACTGAGCCCCGAGCAGCTCTTCGAGAGCCTGGCGATCCGGATCAACGGGCCGCGCGCCTGGGACCTGTCGCTGGCCCTCGACGTCTCGTTCGCCGACACTGGGGTCAACTATCGCCTCACCCTGCGCAACGGGGTGCTCGTGCACCGCAAGACGCCGGCGGACTCCGGCAGCGCGGACGTCACCGTCACCGCGCCCACCAAGCTGGCGCTGCTGGCGGCGCTGTTGGGCAATGGTGGGCTGGAGGTCTCCGGCGACCAGAGCGCCTGGGCGAACCTGCTCGGCGTACTGGACAACCCCGACCCGAACTTCAACATCGTCACCCCGTGAGGCCGGGCCGAGCTGGCCCCTTATGGTGACAGGCGTGCAGTTGCTGCTGATCCGCCATGCCCTGCCGCTACGCAGCGAGTATGGCCAGGGCTCAGATCCCGAGCTGTCCGAGACCGGCTTCGCCCAGGCACAACGCCTGCCGGACGCGCTGGCGCGATTCCCGATCACCCGGCTGGTCAGCAGCCCGCAGCGCCGGGCGATCCAGACCGCTGAGCCGCTGGCCGCGCAACTCGGGCGCAGCGTCGACATCGATGAGCGGTTCGCCGAGTACGACCGCGATCTGGCCGGCTATCTGCCCGTCGAACAGCTGCGCACCGAGCGGCCCCAGGATTGGGCCCGGATGGCGCAGGGGCACCTGCCCGCCGACGTCGACGAGGCCGCGTTCTGCGCCCGAGTCGCTGACGCGGTCGCCGCCGTGGTGGCCGGCTCCGGGCCCGACGACACGGTCGCGGTGTTCAGCCATGGCGGCGTGATCAACGTGATCCTGCACCAGGTTCTGGGCACCCAGCGGTTGCTGTCGTTTCCCATCGATTACGTGTCGATCACGCGGCTGCTGTACTCACGGTCCGGCCAGGCCGCAGTGGCAGCGACGAACGGCACCGAGCATGTCTGGGACCTGCTGCCGCGCAATCAGGCCCGATTGCCCGGCAGCGAGGAAAGCGGCGAAGCCGCGGGCTGATCCCGGCGGGCTACCGCCGAGCCGCGAGAGTCTTCTTGGCGGCGCGACGCAGCTGGAAGATCCGCGCGGTCCCCACCAGGGCGGTCAGCAGCCCGCCGCAGATCGCCGCCAGCAGGATCGCCACGCCCTTCGGCAGGCTCCAGGTCCAGGTCAAGAACGCCAGATCGACCGGGCCAGTGTTCTGGGTGATGAACACCAGCAACACGATCAGGACCAGGAAACCAGCGATCAGCGCGCTCCACAGTGCGCCGGCGCGGGTCAACGGCATCGTCGCCGCAGGCGGCGGGGTGCTGGCTTCGCTCGCAGGCGGGTCGACGGGCACGCTCGGGTCGCTGCTCATGGGGACATCTTGCCGCGTAGAGGCCAGGAATGAACGGGTTCTGGTGAGTTTGCGCACCGGGGGGCGCTGACTGCGGATCGTTGGCCGGTCGCTTACGGTGGATTGGTGAGTGCAGCCCCGTCCGGTCAGTGGCCGGCGATTCTGACCTGGCGGGCGCCCGACGCCCCCCGGATGGAGTCGGTTCGTGTGCAGCTATCCGGAAACCGGATCCGGGCCAATGGCCGCATCGTGGCCGGGGCCACCGCCGACCACCCGGCGTTCGGCGTCTATTACGACCTGCACACCGATGAGTCCGGCGCCACCAAACGGCTGGGGCTGACCGTCACCCTCGCCGAACGGGAACGCCAGCTGGTGATCGCCCGCGACGAAGAGAACATGTGGCTGGTCACGGACGCCCGCGGGCAGTCCCGCGCCGGCTATGACGGTGCCCTGGACATCGACATGCTGTTCAGCCCGTTTTTCAACACCTTGCCGATCCGGCGGGCCCGGCTGCACGAGCGGGAGGCTGCGATCACCCTGCCCACGCTGTACCTGAACCTGCCCGACATGTCGGTGGTGGCGGCGACCGCCAGCTACAGCAGCGTCGGGACCCGGCCGGGCATCAAGGTGATCACGCCGGGAACCGATGCCCGCGGCACCACCGTCACCGTCGATGCCGACGGCTTCGTCATCGACTATCCCGGGTTGGCAACGCGGATCTGATCACCCCGCCGGCCCGCCCGGCAGCGGCCAATTCCCGGCGCCAGTCCTTGGCGCCGACGACGACCGTGACGATCTCGCTGCGGGGGAAGTTGTCGTAGCGCGTGCGGGCGGCGTGCCCATGATTAACCAGCTCGGCCACCGAATCCGAGGCCGACAGCGAATCACGCGCGTCGGACAACAATGCGATTGCGCGATCCAGCGCCGGCAGCAGCCGCTGCCAATTGGCCTCACACATCGCCCGGACCAGATCGGGAGCCGTTCCGGCCACCCGGGTGCCGTCGCGGAAGGATCCGGCGGCCAGCGCGAACGCCAGCGGTACGTCGGCCGCCGTCACGGCCAGCGCCTCAGCCATCAGGTGCGGCAGATGAGAGATGGCGGCCGCGGCCGCATCGTGTTCCTCCGAGCGCGCCGGTACCGCCAGCGACCCGCAGTCCAGAATCAGGTCCAGCACCTGCGCGAACACCGCCGGGTCCACCTGGTCGTCGACGCTGATCACCCACGGTGCGCCCTGAAACAGGTCGGCGTGCCCGGCCGGCCAACCGGAGTGGGCGGTCCCAGCCATCGGATGGCCACCGACGAAGCGAGCCTGTAGTCCCGCCGCGGTGATCTCATCGAGCACCGGGCTCTTGACGCTGGTGACGTCGGTCAGGGGGCAGTCGGGTGCCAGGCGGCTGATGGGGCCGAGCAGCATCGGCAGCGCCGGTACCGGGACGGCGATCACGATCAGCGCACCGGTCGCCGCGGCGCGCTTGAGGGCTGTTTCGAGCTCGGTGGTGGCGTCGAATCCGTCGGCGACTGCGGCGTTCACCCCGTCGGCTGACCTGTTGTAGCCGAACGTCGTCCGGCCCGCCGCCGCGGCCGCACGCAGCACCGAACCGCCGATCAGACCGAGCCCCAAAACGCACACCGGAGTTTTCACTGTGCTTACTGCCACCTGTCCAGGTTGGCACACGCTGGTCAAGGGCGTAAGCGGCGACTACCGTAGGCGCCCATGGGAGCACAGAGCTCGTCTGCACCGGGCCGGCCGGCAGAGACGCTGGACGGTTTCGGAGTTGCTGTTGTGCGCGAAGATGGCAAGTGGCGGTGCACGTCGATGCGTGCCGCGGCCCTTACCAGCCTGTCCACAGCAGAGACCGAGCTACGTGAACTGCGCAGCGCCGGGGCTGTTTTCGGTCTGATCAATGTCGACCACGAGTTCTTTGTGATCATCCGGCCGGGTCCGGCCGGCACCCGCCTGCTGCTCTCGGATGCCACCGCAGCCCTGGATTACGACCTCGCCGACGAGGTGCTCGAGGAGATCGACGCCGACATCGACGCCGACGACCTGGAGGACGCCGACCCGTTCGAGGAGGGCGATCTGGGGGTGCTGTCCGACATCGGCCTGCCCGCCGCGGTGCTCAGCGTCATTCTCGACGAGCCCGATCTGGCCGTCGAAGAGCAGCTGCACCGAATCGCCAACGAGATGGGATTCGACGAGCAGCTCACCGCGGCGCTGCCGCGACGCAGTCGGTGAGCGGCCCGCTCACCGACGAGGACCTGATCCGCGCGGCCCTGGTGGCCGCCGGCCAGGCCGGACCCCGCGATGTGCCGGTGGGTGCGGTGGTGGTCGGTCCCGACGGCACCGTGCTGGCCCAGGCGGCCAATGCGCGCGAAACTCTGTCCGACCCGACCGCGCACGCCGAACTGCTGGCCATCCGCGCTGCTGCCGCCGTCCTCGGTGACGGTTGGCGACTGACCGGCGCGACGCTGGCCGTCACCCTGGAGCCCTGCACCATGTGCGCGGGCGCCCTGGTGGCCGCGCGGGTGCAACGCCTGGTGTTCGGGGCCTTCGAACCCAAGACCGGGGCCGTCGGTTCATTGTGGGACGTAGTGCGCGACCGCCGGCTCAACCATCGCCCCGAAGTACGAGGTGGAGTGCTCGCCGCAGAGTGCGCTGCACCACTGGAAGCGTTCTTCGCCCGGCAGCGATTGGGCTGATGGCCCCCTCGTTGGGTACGCTGTCCCGCGGTGGCGTGTCCGAGCGGCCTAAGGAGCACGCCTCGAAAGCGTGTGTGGGGTAACCCCCCACCGAGGGTTCAAATCCCTCCGCCACCGCCACATGATGAGTCGCCTCATCAGTTACGGATTGCCCCGGCTTCGGCCGGGGTTTTCTGTTTGTCGGGCCCCTCTCGGCCGGACTGGTGCTTTGCCGCCGATACGATTTGTCGGGTAGGGGGCTCGCTGTTGGCGGTGCGGGGGCTGGCTATGAGGGAACCGTGGCAGCTGTAATGAAATTGCCGGGTCAGGACCGATTCGATGAGATGGCCCGGCGGCTGGGCCAAGGTCGTACAACCGGGGCTGTCCTGCTGCTGGACCGCGATCTACGGATCCGGGGCGTGAACGCAGCCTACGAACGGATATCGCTGCGTCGGCGCACCGAGCTGCTGGGCGATTTCCTGTTCGACGCCTTTCCGGAAAACCCCAGCGACCCGAAAGCCAACGGCAGATCGAATCTCGAGATGTCGCTGGAGACAGCAATGCGCACCGGCCGTCCCCATCGGATGTGGCTGCAGCGTTACGACGTTCGCGACCTGCGCACCCCCGATAAGTTCGTGCCGAAGGTGTGGAAGCCCTGGAATGCGCCCCTGATTGACCACGGCGTGCTGTTGGGGGCGGTGCACCACGTTGAGCCGGTCACGCAGGTTCAGCAGGCCGTCGCCACGATGGAGCGTGCCCTCGAAGACGGTGAGTCCTGGTCGGCGGCGGAGCTACTGCGGGTCTTGAGCGCGGTCAGTGCCACCGAAAACGCGCACCACCACGAACAACGACGGGCCTTGGTCCGCGAGGCCGAGCAACTACAGCGCGCCATCGAAAACCGCGACACGATCGGCCAGGCCAAGGGCGCCTTGATGGAGCGGTACGACATCGACGCCACGGCCGCCTTCAACCTGCTGGTGAAGATTTCGCAGGACACCAACACGCCGGTGGCTCACGTCGCCCGCAAGCTCACCAGGATCGATCACCCGGATCGTCGCTGATCACCGCGCCCGGTCGCGATGCGGCGGTCAGACTCCGGCAGTCACTTCCTTCTGCACCGCCGCAGTGTTGCGCTTGGGTGCGGTCCGCGAATGAGTCGCGTACATCGCCAACCCGGTGAACGCCAATCCGCCCACCAGATTGCCCAGCACCGTGGGAATCTCGTTCCACTCGATGTAGTCCCCGATGGTGAAGTGCCCGCCGAGCATCAGGCCGGAGGGGAACAGGTACATGTTGACGACCGAGTGCTCGAATCCCATTGCGAAGAACAGTGATACGGGCAGCCACATGGCGATCACCTTCCCGGTGACGTCGGTGGCCAGCATGGCTCCGACTACCCCGGTGGACACCATCCAGTTGCACAACATGCCGCGCACGAACAACGTCAGCATGCCCGGAAAACCGTGTGCGGCATAGCCGAGCGTGCGCGCCTCGCCGATGTGCCCGATCGCCTGACCGATTTCGTTGGGCGGGCTGGAGAAGCCGTAGGTGAACACGATCGCCATCAGCACCGCGACGGTGAAGGCACCGGCGAAGTTGCCGAGGAAAACCAGTCCCCAGTTCCGCAGCACTCCGCCGATCGTGACCCCCGGACGCTTGTCGAGCCAGGCCAGCGGCGCCAACACGAACACGCCGGTCAGCAAGTCGTATCCGAGCAGGTAGAGAATGCAAAAACCGGCCGGAAACAGCATTGCCCCGATGATCGCGTGACCGGTCTGCACCGTCATGGTCACCGCGAAGGCCGCGCCCAGCGCCAGTGTCGCACCGGCCATGAATGCGCGGATCAGGGTGTCACGGGTGGACATGAAAATCTTGGACTGGCCGGCGTCGATCATCACATTGATCAGCTCGGGCGGCTTGACGTAGGTCATCGAACTCCTCAGGGCCACAGGGCGCAGTAGTTGGATCGGCGCGTGTGACCCTATTTCGCTGCGGCCCGCTCGGACCTAGCTCGTCAGCCAACTCCTAGTCAGCCCACAGACGTTGCCCAACAACGACTTTGCGTGGACTTTTCCGCGTTTTACCAGCTAAGACATCACCGCGGACGGTCGACCGCATACGTCCCGGCGTCGTCGGTGAATTCCGCGAGCACCCGGCGCTGAGCGCCGTCGACAGTGACCACACAGCTGAAACTGGTGCCCTTGCGCACGGTCGGATTCACCCCGTTGTTGCAGCGGACATTGGTCACGTTGTCGCGTCCGTAGCCGTTGATCGGGTCGGTGAGCACCTGGAGAACTCCGTCTTGGGCCTTGAGCACATCGAGCTCGACGGGGCCC
Organism: Mycolicibacter sp. MU0102; assembly: GCF_963378105.1. Taxonomy (NCBI): domain Bacteria; kingdom Bacillati; phylum Actinomycetota; class Actinomycetes; order Mycobacteriales; family Mycobacteriaceae; genus Mycobacterium; species Mycobacterium holstebronense. The sequence goes on along the minus strand of NZ_OY726398.1, from coordinate 4,402,267 downwards.
GAGCCGCCGACGGTGCCGCGCAGCACCAACGTCAGAAGCACGCCGAGGGCCAGCAGTCCGGTCAGGCCCGCGGCGATCAGCACGGCGCGGTTCGACGGAGGTTGCGGGCTCGCCGGTTTCGGGGCACCGGCATCCGAGCCCGCCCGCGGCGCGCGACGGTCCGGCGGTACCGGAGGGCGAGGGCCCGACGGCGGTGGCCGGTGCGGCTGAGGGGGCGGTGGTATTCGGTGCGGCGGGGGTGTCGGGGGCCGGCGGACCTCTAGATACCAGGGCCGTTCGGGCGGCCGCGGTCGCTGCGGGGGTGGCCCACCCGGCCCACCCGGTCCGCGCGGCCCCTGCGGCTGCTGTGGTGGCCGCGGTATCGGCGTGGTCCGCCGCTCCGGCCGTTGGCGCGGGTCGTCTGGACGGTTCATGACATCGCGCCCATCACCCGAACCGCTCGAAGCATCCGTCGATGTCGCCGTGCAGCCCGGAGCGGAACGCGAGGATCCGGGTGAAGCCCGCCGGCACGGTGTTGTCGTCGGCGTCGCTGGCGACGATGCCGTTCATCAGCAGACCGGTGACCGCCTCGTCGAGGTCGCCGCCGGCCAGCGTCAAGCCCGGGCCGGATGACAGCGTCATGGGCTCGGCCATCCGGCGCTGGGCCACCCCGGTCAGACACGCGGTGCGCAACGCCGCCGCCGCCGACTCCAAACCGACCTCGCGTTCACGTTGCACCGCAAGCGCATACCGCGAAGTGACGGCCGACAATCCGGTGTTGTCGCCCTGCGGCATACCCAGCGTGGACTGATCGGTCGGCGCGCTTATCTCCTGCAGTCCGGCCAGATCGACGACGATGAGGTTGGACTCCGGGCAGTAGGCCACCGGATCGGGCTGGTGACCACTGGGGCATTTGCCCGACGTGGCCAGCTCCGGCGGGCGGGACAAGCCGAAGACCTGGCCCAGCTGCTCCATCAGGGTGGACAACACCGACTCGTCGATCGTGAGGTCGCTTTGCGGGTTTTCCGAATCGAACAGGGAATTGGGCAGATCGCCACGTCGCTTGCGGATCTCGTCCATGTCGATCTCGGCGCACATCGCCGCGCCGCCGTCGAAGCCGGTTTGAAAGGCCCCGACGCGGTCCAGTGCGGTGCCGTGCTCATCGGAGATCGAGACCGGATTGTCCGGCGTCGACACCGGGTCGCGGATCACGATCAGCCCGGCCAGCACATGGTTGAGCCCGTCGCCGGTGCTCAACTGCACCCGCGGCGAACTGCCCGCGGCCACCCATTGCAGATACACCCCGGCAAAACAGTCGGCCTGCTGTTCGCGGACCAGGGTGCGCGTCAGCGGATTGACGATCCCGGCCATGTTCTGCAGGGCGTGCCCGTATTCGTGCGCCAGCGTCCCGTTGACCGCCATGTCGCCGAAGTACTTTCGGGCGGTGGGCAAGAACTTGGCGCGGTCCCATGCCATGGTGTCCATCCGGCGGCAATACATCGCGTTCGGCAGGTGGTAGACCTCGCCGCCGCACACCGACGGGCCGTCTGCGTCAGTGGAGTCATAGGACATCAGCGTCGAGACCGGCTGGAAGCGTCCGCGCAGCGCCTCGGCGTAGTGCTGCGTCCAGAAGTCCTCGATGTCATCGATTGCCAGCAGCGAGAGGCGGTCGATGTCCCCGCCGTCGCTGTTTCTTACCCGGGCGGTCACCGGCGGAACGTCGCCGCGCGGGCCGCTGGGCCCCTCGGCGGTGGGCAGTCCCCCGACCCGTCCAGGGTCATACAGCATCGATATCGCGTGCCCGGCAATCACCGTCGGGGCGCTGTCGGGTGCGCAGCCCGTCAGCGCCAGGGTCAGGGCGGCCACCCCGAAAAGTGTTCTGGCGGTACGACCGAATCCGCGTTGAGCCATCGTCACCTGCTGAGGTAGGCCACGATCCCGCTGGTGACCGCCGCGGCGTACTGCGCTCGCCCGTCGGCACTTTCCAGCAGCGCCGCGTCCTGGGCACTACGCATGTTGCCCAGCTCGACCAGCACCGCCGGATACTCGGCCAGATTCAGCCCGGCCAGATCCGCTCGCCCGTACATGCCCTCGGCGCCGAGGTAGCTGGACTGGGGAATTCCCGCGGCCGTCAAGGAATCCCGAATGTCGCCGGCCAGCACCACCGCCGGTCCGGACTGGGCGTCGTTGAGCGCCGGACTGGAGTAGTTGACGTGAAACCCGCGGCCCGAGGCGGGCCCGCCGTCGGCGTGGATGGACACGATCGCGTCCGGATGCGCGGCATTGGCCGCAGCGGCGCGCGCGTCGATGCACGGGCCTACCGAGGTGTCGTCGCCGCGTGAGAGTTCGGTGTGCACGCCCAGCCGTTCGAGTTCGGACCGGATCCGGTTGGTCACGTCCCAGTTCAGGCTGTGCTCGGGGTAGCCATCGGCGGCGGCGGTTCCGCTGGTCTGGCAGGGCTTGGTGCCGCCGCGCCCGTTGGGAACCTGCCGGGCGATCGAGGCGTCGTTGGCGCCGCTGTGCCCGGGGTCCAGAAACACCGTCTTGCCGGCAACGGCGGGATCTGCCGGAGCGGCGGGCGCGACAATACCGGCCGCGAGCAAGCACGCGGCCGAGGCGACACAGACAACGGCCCGCCGGCGCACGGGGCAAGACTAGCAAGCGGCCATGGGTCCCTCCGGGGTCGTCAGCTGTCGAGGTCTCGGTGGTCGGTAGTTGTCGGTGGTGCGTTGTAGGAACGGGTGTATGAATCTGGCGGAGGCGGCTGACCGCAACGGCGCTGCTCGGGTGACCGCGTATCGCTGGTTTCTGGTGCGCGATATGACCGAGATCCTCACCCGCATGTGTGCCCAGGTCTACGGGAGACGTGCCGCGGCCAACCGGGCTAAAAGAGCTATTGCGGCTGCCAATGACGATGAGGCGCCCTGATGGCGCGCTTCGAGATCCCCGAAGGCTGTTGGGTACAGGCTTTCCGGTTCACTTTGGACCCGACCGAAGATCAGGCCCGCGCGTTGGCTAGGCATTTCGGTGCTCGCCGTAAGGCATATAACTGGGCTGTGGCGGTTCTGAAAGCCGATACCAGGGCGTGGCGTGAGACTGGTGTCGAGGCGGCGAAACCGTCGCTGCAGTCACTGCGTAAACGCTGGAATCAGGCCAAAGACGGCGTGTGTGTCAACGCCGAGACCGGGGTTGTGTGGTGGCCGGAGTGCTCGAAGGAGGCGTACGCCGACGGGGTGGCCGGTGCTGTGGATGCGTACTGGAACTGGCAGCAGAGCCGATCTGGCGCGCGCACCGGTAAGCGGGTGGGTTTCCCGCGGTTCAAGCGCAAGGGCCGTGACGCCGATCGAGTGTCGTTCACGACTGGGGCGATGCGCGTCGAGCCTGACCGCCGGCACTTAACCTTGCCGGTCATTGGCACTGTTCGTACGCATGAGAACACCCGCCGGATTGAACGGCTCATCCGAGCGGGGCGGGCGCGGGTCCTGGCGATGACGGTGCGGCGCAACGGTACGCGGCTGGACGTGTCGGTTCGGGTGGTGGTGCAACGCCCCCAACAGCCCCATACCGCCCGTCCCGGCTCGCGGGTGGGGGTCGACGTCGGGGTGCGCCGACTGGCCACCGTCGCCGACGCTGACGGCAATGTGATTGAGCGGGTGCCCAATCCGCGACCGCTCGAAGCGGCACTCAAAGCAATGCGGCACGTCAGTCGTGCCCGCTCCCGGTGTAGGAAAGGCTCGCGCCGCTATCGTGAGCGCAGCACCGAGATGTCCCGGCTGCATCGCCGGGTCAACGATGTTCGCACCCATCACCTGCACGTCCTGACCACACGGTTGGCCAAAACTCACGGCCGCATCGTGATGGAAGGGTTGGATGCGGCGGGGATGCTGCGGCAAAAGGGCCTGCCGGGGGCCCGCGCTCGTCGGCGCGGACTCTCCGATGCGGCTCTGGGCACACCGCGCCGGCACCTGTCCTACAAGACACGCTGGTACGGGTCACAACTGGTGGTCGCTGACCGCTGGTTTCCGTCGTCGAAAACCTGTCATGCCTGCCGGCATGTGCAGGACATCGGCTGGGCTGAACACTGGCAATGCGACTCGTGTTCAGCCTTCCATCAGCGTGATGATTGCGCCGCTGTGAACCTCGCGCGCTACGAGGAACCCAATAGCGTCGTCGGCCCAGTTGGGGCCGCCGTCAAGCGTGGAGCCGACCGTAAGACCCGGCGTAGCCGGGCCGGTGGCTGTGAAGCGCGGAAGGGACGCAGCCGCGAGGCTGCCGAACAACCCCGAGACGGGGTGCAAGTCGCGTGATCACTAACGATCACCCACTTGGAACGGTCTAATAGATCGATGCAGTTGATGTCACCGCTCGACTCGGTCTTTCTGCTGACCGAAACGCGTGAGCACCCTATGCACGTCGGCGGGCTGATGTTGTTGGAGCCGCCGGAGGGCTCCGGACCGGAATTCGTCGGCGAGATCTACCGGGGCCTGCTGGGCGCCCGTGATCTGCAGCCCGCGTTCCGGAAGCGTCCGGCGTCACTGTTCGGTGGCATCTCGAGCCTGCGCTGGGCCTTCGACGACGACGTCGACCTCGAGTACCACGTGCGGCGCTCGGCGCTGCCGGTACCCGGGCGAGTGCGCGACCTGTTGGAGCTGACCTCTCGGCTGCACGGCAGCCTGCTTGACCGGCACCGCCCGCTGTGGGAAGCCCACGTGGTGGAGGGGCTGGCCGACGGCCGGTTCGCGGTCTACGTCAAGGTCCACCACTCGCTGATCGACGGTGTCTCGCTGCTGCGGCTGATGCGCCACACGCTCTCGACCGACCCGCGGGAGTCGGAACTGCGCACCCCGTGGTCGGTCCGGCCCCAGTCACGGCCGCGCCCGGATTCTCCGTCTCCGTTGAGCGAACTGACCTCGATGGTCAAAGGCGTTGCCGCCCTGGGCCCGTCGACGGTGAAGCTGGCGCGTGCCGCACTGCTGGAGCAACAACTGACCCTGCCGTTCGAAGCGCCGCGCACCATGCTCAACGTCAAGATCGGCGGCGCCCGCCGATGTGCGGCGCAGTCCTGGCCGGTGGAGCGGGTGATCGCGGTCAAACGGGCGGCCGGCGTCACCCTCAACGATGTGGTGCTGGCGATGTGCGCCGGCGCGCTGCGTGGTTACCTCGATGAGCGCAGCGCCCTGCCGGACCATCCCCTGGTGGCGATGGTCCCGGTGAGCCTGCGCACCGAAGCCGAAGCCGACTCCGGGGGCAACATGGTCGGCACCATCTTGTGCAACCTGGCCACCGACCTCGAAGACCCGGCGCAGCGGCTGGAGACCATCAGCGAGTCGATGCGCCGCAACAAGAAGGTGTTCAGCGAACTGCCGCGCACCCAGGCGCTGGCGTTGTCGGCGGCCAACATGGCGCCGCTGGCCTTGGCGGCGATTCCCGGGTTCGTCTCGGCGGCCAAGCCACCGTTCAACATCGTCATCTCCAACGTGCCCGGCCCGGCCGAGCCGCTGTACTGGCGCGGTGCCCGCCTGGACGGCAACTATCCGATGTCGATCGCGTTGGACGGGCAGGCCCTGAACATGACCGTCGTCAGCAACGCCGGCAATCTCGATTTCGGGCTGGTCGGCTGCCGTCGCTCGGTTCCGCACCTGCAGCGCCTGCTCGGGCATTTGAACACCGCGCTGGAAGACCTGGAACACGCCGTGGGGGTGTGAGGCGTGGCCAAGCGCAGCGCCGGGGTACTGGTGTACCGGTCGAGCGCCGACGGCGGAGTCGAGGTGTTGATCGCCCATCCCGGTGGACCGTTCTGGGCGCGCAAGGACGACGGGGCCTGGTCGATTCCCAAGGGCGAACAACCCGAGGGTGAGGACCCGTGGGACACCGCACGACGTGAATTCGCCGAGGAGCTTGGCCTGCCGCCGCCGGATGGCGAGCGAGCAGATCTGGGTGAGGTGCGCCAGGCCGGCGGAAAGGTGGTCACGGCGTTCGCCGTGCGCGGCGACCTCGACGTGACCGACGCCCGCAGCAACACATTCGAATTGGAGTGGCCTCCGCGGTCGGGACAACGACGGGAGTTTCCTGAAGTCGACCGGGTCGGCTGGTTCTCGGTGGCCCAGGCGCGAATCAAGTTGTTGGCCGGGCAGCGGCCCCTCCTCGACCGATTGGTCGACTACCTGGGGTCTGAGCCTTAATTGTTGGCGGGATTTGGCGGTGTTCCTGGCTGCTGACGGCGCTGCGCCAAGCTGGAAACGATCATCCGGGCCAGCGTGCTCGCGCCGGTTCCTTCGGGTGCCTGCGGGTGCCGTACCGCCGGCGCGGCCGGAGCATGCCACTGCGCCAGCGCATTGAGTTCGCCGGCGAGGAACTGTCGCCGGCATTCGCTCCGTTGGATCTTGCCGCTTGAGGTGGTGGGCACCCGCATCGCGGGAACCAGCAATACGTCATGGGCGTCCAAACCGTGCTGTTCGCTGACCGACGCGCGGATGGACTCCATGATTGCGGCATAGTCGCTCTCGGCGACCTGCTGCCGATAGTCCAGTTCCTGCACGATCACCAGGCGGCTGTCGGCATTCGGTTTCGGTTGCACCGCGAAGACCGCGCCGCGGTCGGGCAGCAACGCCGGATGGCTGTCCTGCACAGTCGGCTCGATGTAGTTCGGGAAGTAATTGCTGTCGCCGATGGTGATGAGGTCTTTCCAGCGCCCGGTGACGAATACCTCACCCTGGCACAGGAATCCCATGTCGCCGGTCCGCAGGAAGGGGCCTTCACCGGTGTCCGACAGGAAACCGGCGAAGCTGTGTGCGTTCTCTATCGGCCGATCCCAATACCCCTGCCCAACACTGGGGCCGGACACCCAGATCTCGCCGACCTCGTCCGGTCCCAGTAGGCGGCGAGTCTCCGGGTCGGCGATCACGACCCGTTGGCCGTACACCGGTGGGCCGCAGCTGACCACTGCGACAGCGTCGGTGGTGGCGTCGACGTCGACGGTGCGGTTCTCGCTCAGCGCCTTGCTGTCCACGTAGCGGACGCCGGCGACCCCAGGAGTGGGGTCTGCGGAGACCAGCAGGGTGGCCTCGGCCAGGCCATAGCACGCGAGAAACGCCTCAATGCGGAATCCCGCCGGAGCGAACGCGTCGGCGAACTCCTGAATGGTCGATGCACTGATCGGTTCGGAACTGCTCGCGGCGGTGGTCCAGTGCGACAGATCCAGTGCCGCACGCTGCTCGGGGGTGCTTTGTTTGACGCACAACCGGTAGGCGCTGTTGGGTGCTGCAGTCGTGTTGGCGCGGAACCGAGACATCGCTTCCAGCCACGCCATCGGCCGCTGGAAGAAGACGATCGGCGACATCAATACGGTGGTGCAGCCGACGTAGATCATCTCCAGGACCCCGCCGATCAGCCCCATGTCATGCTGCTGCGGCAGGAAGTAGACGCACGTCTCATCCTCGTTGCCGTGGTAGGCCCGCCGGATGGATTCCAGGTTGTGCATGAGGTTGCCGTGCGTCACCACCACACCCTTGGGTGACTTTGTCGAACCGGAGGTGTACTGGATCATCGCCGTGCTGCTCGGGTCGATGTCGGGCGCCTGCCACGTTTCGGGGGCGACGGCTTGGTCGATGGCGCACCACCGCAGCGCCGACATGCCGGGCACATCGGCGGCCGCCATCTGAAGTTGGGTTTGGGTGGTGGAGGTTGCCACCGCGAAGGTGGCCTGCGCATCGGGCGCGACCAGCTTCAGGCGGGCCAGCGGCGTGTCGACGGGCACCGCGATCGCCCCAGCGTAAAAGCAGCCGAAGATGCTGATGATGCTGTCCAGGCCCGGCCGACAGATCGCCAGCACCCTTTGCCCGGCAGCGCCCTGCCGCTGGAGATCGGCTCCAACTGCCCGAGCTTTGTCGTCGAGTTCCCGATATGTCAGGCTGGCCGTGACGTTATTGCCGTCGGGGGCGAATTTGAACGCGACCTTGTCCCCGTACCGGTCCGCCTGTAACCGCAGCATGTCCACCAGCGTGTGTGCGTTCGGCATGAAATGCTCGGCCATCCCCACACCATAAACGGTGCGCCCAGCGGCGCGACTAGGAGCGTTGCGTCTCCGAGTGGCCGGCGCACCACTGCTCCGGGGGCACCTGGGCCTTCACCTCTGCGATGTGATCGCCGCACCCGTCCCAGGTGGTCTTACCGCAGACTTGGCAGGGCACGGGGTAGCACATCGGCGGTTCCTTTCAGGTGGTGCGCAAGGCAACCGACAGCGTATCGATGACGGTGCGGATTTTCTCGCTCACTTCGTCGGCGATTGCCGCCAAAGCCGGATTGTCGATGACCTGGGCCATCAGTTGCGGATTCATGGCCTCCACCAGCACCGTGCCCGGATGCTCGGTGTCTTCGCGGACCACGATGTTGCAGGGCAGCAGCACCCCGATGCGCTTCTCGGCGGTCACGGCCCGGTGCGCCAGCGGCGGATTGCAGGCACCCAGGATCAGGTAGCGCTCCATCTGTTCACCGAGCTTGGCTTTCAGTGTTGCTTGCATGTCGATCTCGGTAAGAACGCCGAAACCGTTGTCCTTCAAAACCTCTCGGGTCTTCTCAGTAACTGCGTCGAAATCAGCGCCGGTCACTGCGGTGCTCATTGCCACGGACATTCCAGGCCTCCTTGGTCGCGGTGATCCCAGCCTACCAGACACCCCCGGGGGTATATACCTTCGCGGTATCGTCGCCTCATGCAGACCCTGCGCACGCCCGACGACAGGTTCGCCGGCCTCCCGGATTTCGCCTACCCGCCGCAGTTCTGCGACCTCGACGACCTGGACGAAGACGAGCCCGGCGGCACGCTGCGGGTGGCGTGGGTGCAAGACGGTCCTGAAGACGGGGACCCGATCCTGATGCTGCATGGCGAGCCGTCGTGGTCGTATCTGTACCGCAAGATGATGCCGATCCTGGCCGAGGCGGGGTATCGGGTCATCTGTCCGGACCTGGTCGGATTCGGCCGGTCCGACAAGCCGATCCGCGCGCAAGACCACACCTACGCGCGCCATGTCGAATGGATGCGTGCGCTGGCGTTCGACGTCCTCGACCTGCAGAACGTCACGTTGGTGTGCCAGGACTGGGGCGGGCTGATCGGGCTGCGGGTGCTGGCGGAGAACCCGGACCGGTTCAGTGGCGTCGTCGTGGCCAACACCGGTCTGCCCACCGGGGACATTCCGATGCCGGAGGTCTGGTGGCGCTTTCGGGAGGCGATCCAGACCGCACCGACGATCAACGTCGGTTGGTTCGTGCAGGCCGGATGCCGCCGGCCGATGAGTGAGGCTGTGCGGGCCGGCTACGACGCCCCGTTCCCCGACGACAGTTATTGCGTCGGTCCCCGGACCATGCCGTCGCTGATCCCGACCACGCCCGAGGATCCGGCGGCCCCGGCCAACCGGGCGGCGTGGGCTGCGCTGTGCGCCTCGCAGACCCCGATGCTGGTCGCGTTCAGTGACGGCGACCCGATCACCGGCGCCATGGCGCCCATCTTCGAGCGCGAGATGGTCGGGGCACACGGCCGAGCGCACCCGACGATCCACGACGCCGGGCACTTCCTGCAAGAGGATGCCGGCGAGGAACTCGCCCGCCACGTCCTGGAGTTCCTGCGGCGCTGACTCGTCAGCGCCCATGATGGACCCCATGGACCTTCCCGTGGCTCCGCCGGTAGCCCCGATGCTCGCCAAGGCAGCCGCCAAGGTTCCGGGTGAGGGCGAGGAGCCGGGGCGGTGGTCCTACGAACCCAAATGGGATGGCTTTCGTGTCATTGTGTTTCGCGACGGCGATGACGTGCTGCTGCAGTCCCGCAACGGCAAACCGCTGAGCCGCTACTTCCCGGAGCTGCTGGAGGCGCTGCGCGCCGAGACCGCCCCGCGTTGTGTGCTCGACGGCGAGGTGGTGGTGCCGCGGCAGATCGGCGGGCGGACCCGGCTGGACTGGGATTCGCTGAGCCAGCGGATTCACCCCGCCGAGAGCCGGGTGCGGTTACTGGCGCAGCAGACCCCGGCGCAGTTCATCGCCTTCGACGCGCTGGCCACCGGTTCGGCGTCGCTGCTCGACGAGCCGTTTCGGGTGCGACGCGATGCGCTGTCCGATCTGATCACCGGCGGCGCCAGCTGTCACATCACCCGGGCCACCGCGGACCCCGAGCAGGCCACCCGCTGGCTCACCACGTTCGAAGGCGCCGGGCTGGACGGGGTGGTAGCCAAGCGGACCGACGGGCCGTATCTGCCCGGCAAGCGCGAGATGGTCAAGGTCAAACACCACCGGGACGCCGACTGCGTGGTGATGGGATACCGCATCCACAAGAGCGGCGCCGGCATCGGTTCGCTGCTGTTGGGGCTGTATCGCCCCGACGGCGAGCTGGCGATGGTGGGCGGTTCGTCGGCGTTCACCGATGCCGATCGGCTCAAACTTCAGGCCGAGCTGGAGCCGCTGCGCGTCGGTGACATCCGCGAGGGCGAGGCCAGCCGATGGAACTCTGCCGCCGACAAGCAGTGGGTCCCGATCCGGCCCGAGCGGGTCGCCGAGGTCGCCTACGACCAGATGGAAGGGGACCGCTTCCGGCACACCGTGAAGCTGCTGCGGTGGCGCCCCGACCGGGACCCGGCCAGCTGCACGTTCGAACAGCTCGAGGCGCCGCTGAACTACGACCTCGCCGACGTACTGGAGACCTGAGATGGCCGGCTCCGAGGAGTTAGATGTCGATGGCACCGCCGTCCGGTTCACCAGCGGCGACAAGGTGTACTTCTCCCGGTTGGGCGCCGGCGGCACCAAGCGGGCGCTGGCCGACTACTACCTGGCGGTGGCGGGCGGACCGCTGCTGCACGCCCTGGCCGACCGGCCCAGCCATCTGCAGCGGTTCCCCGACGGCATCGATGGCGACGAGGTCTACCAGAAGCGCCTGCCGCGGGGGCGTCCGGACAGTCTGCAGTCCTGCCAGGTGACGTTCCCGTCCGGTCGCACCGCAGAGGTCCTCAAGGTCACCCGGCCCGCCGACGTCCTGTGGGCTGTGCAGATGAGCACGGTGACCTTCCATCCCTGGCCGGTGCGCTGCCCGGATACCGACCACCCCGACGAACTGCGCATCGACCTGGACCCGCAGCCGGGCACCGGCTTCGCCGAGGCGCGTGCGGTCGCGCTCAAGGTGGTGCGCCCGCTGCTCGACGAACTCGGGCTCATCGGCTACGTCAAGACCTCCGGCGGCCGCGGACTGCACGTCTATCTGCGGATCAAGACCGACTGGGACTTCATCGAGGTCCGCCGGGCAGGTATCGCGCTGGCTCGCGAGATTGAGCGACGCGCACCGGACGCGGTCACTGCCTCGTGGTGGAAGGAAGAACGTGGCGCGCGGATCTTCGTCGACTTCAACCAGAACGCCCGCGACCGCACCATGGCATCGGCCTATTCGGTGCGGGCCACGCCTATCGCCACCGTCTCCACGCCGTTGACGTGGGATGAGTTGGCCGACGGCGCCGATCCGGACGACTACACCATCAGTACGGTGCCCGAGCTGATCGCTGATCGCGGTGACCCGTGGAGCACCATCGACGACCTCGAACAATCCCTCGAGCCGTTGCTCGACATGGTGGCTTCCGACGAAGCCCGCGGACTGGGGGACATGCCCTACCCGCCGAATTACCCGAAGATGCCGGGCGAACCCAAGCGGGTGCAGCCCAGTCGGGATACCGATTCGCATAGGGGCAACTAGGTGGACGGAGGTCTTGTTTTTGCATTCAGGGCTGTGCCGGGACTTGAGATAGCAGCCCTGGCTGCAATCTCAACGCCAGGACCTTCACTCCTGGCGTAGCAGCCCGACGCAGGTGGCGGTGAGCAGCCGGGTCAAAGCCGTGGTGAAGTCCAGATTCCAATCAGGCGGAACCTGGGTCTCCGCGGAGTAGGCCTCGGCGAGGTCCGCCGGCGGGTGGGCGATCTGCCATAACGGCGCCGCCAGTGAGTACGAGGCCAGCAGCAGGTCTAACGCGCCTTCCTTGCCGAGGTCGGGCAGGGCACGCTCGATGGCGTCGGCCATGGCCAATCCCGCCGTGGAGCTCCGACGGCGAACCTCGATCACCCGGTCGGCATCGACCTCGTGCTCCAGATGCAGGTGCAGATTCGCCAGCATGTCGCAGAACAGTGGGTCGGCGACCAATCCGCTGGTCAGGGTCGCCGCGACCCGTGCGGCAGACATCGGACCGGGCTCGCGCAGCGCCGTGCAGACGGTGGCTGACCAGTGTTCCCAGCTTTCGGCGGCCAGACGCAGCAGCACCTCTTTGTGCGAGCTGAAATAACGCCGCACCGCGGAATAGTGCACTCCGGCGCGGCTTGCGACAGCCGTCAGGGTCACCGAGGCGACACCGGTCTCCAATGCCACCGAACGCGCCGCCTCCATCAGCGCTTCGGCCCGCTGACGCTTCTTCTCGTCGCTGCGGGCGCGTTGGAAGGTCGCCTGGCGCACAGCGCGAGGATAACGCACGCTATGTGCGTTGCAGGTGTCCTCAGAAGTGCTGTAGCGTGCGCTTACGCTCCGTCGACGTGGGTTAGGGTACCCAAAGATGTCTGGTGAAGGGGACTCCGATTTTCAAGGTGCTGAGCCGGGTGTGGATACCCCTGGTGATCTTGGCAGTGGTCTGTGTCGCCGCATTCGCCGTGACGCGCATCCACGGCCTGTTCGGCTCTGAGAAGCGCCCCTCCTATTCCGACGGTCAGAACGACGAAACCAAACCGTTCAACCCCAAGCGGTTGACCTACGAAATCTTCGGCCCGCCAGGAACGGTGGCTGACATCAGCTACTTCGACGTCAACTCCGAACCGCAACGCGTCCAGGACGCCGTCCTGCCGTGGCATCTCGAAATCGTCACCACCCTTCCCGCGGTAGTGGGAAGCCTCATGGCCCAAGGCAATAGCAACAGCATCGGCTGCCGCATCAGCGTGGACGGAGAAGTGAAGGCGGAACGGATCTCCAACGAGGTCAACGCCTACACCTTCTGCCTGTTGAAGGCGGCATGAGCCAGCCCAGCGCCCACGCCGCCGGCACCGCGCCGCAGCGACCTTTCATCGCACGGACTATCCGCCGGTTCGCCATACCGATCATTCTGGCGTGGTTGGCGCTGATCGCGGTGCTCGTCGCCACCGTCCCGCCACTGGAGGAGGTCGGTAAGCAGAACGCCGTTTCGGCGAGCCCCAAAGACGCCCCATCCATGCAGGCGATGACCGAGATGGGCAGGGTCTTCCAGGAGTCGGACTCCGACAGCACCGCGATGGTCGTGCTGGAAGCCGACCACGAGCTGGGCGATGCCGAGCACGAGTACTACGCCGAAGTGGTCGAGAAGCTCAAGGCCGACACCGCACACGTCCAGCACGTGCAGGACTTCTGGGGTGACCCGATGACCGCCGTCGGTGCCCAAAGCCCCGACGGCCGAGCGACGTACGTGCAACTGAACCTGGTCGGCAACATCGGCCAGGCGGCTGCGAACGACTCCGTCGAATCCGTTCGCCAGATCGTGGACTCGGTCCAGGCCCCGCCCGGGCTGACGGTCTACGTGACCGGCACCGCGGCGCTGGCCAAGGACATGAACCACGCCGGCGACAAGTCCATGTTCAAGATGATGCTGGTCACCATCCTGGTGATCCTGACCGTGCTGCTGCTGGTCTACCGCTCGATCATCACCGTGGGGCTGCTGCTGGGCATGGTCTACATGGAGCTGAACGCCGCCAGCGGCGTGGTGGCGTTCATGGGACATCACCACTGGGTCGGGTTGACCACGTTCGCGGTCAACCTGCTGGTCTCGCTGGCGATTGCCGCCGGCACCGACTACGCGATCTTCCTGATCGGCCGCTATCACGAGGCCCGCCAGGCCGGCGAAGACCGCGAATCGGCGTACTACACCGCCTTCGCGGGCGTCTCGCACGTCATCCTGGGATCGGGCCTGACCATCGCCGGCGCGGTGTTCTGCCTGCACTTCACCCACATGCCCTACTTCGTCACGCTGGGCATCCCGTGTGCGGTGGGCATGCTCGTCTCGGTCGCCGCGGCATTGACCCTGGGGCCGGCGGTCATCACCGTGGGCAGCCGATTCGGCCTGTTCGACCCCAAGCGCGCCACCAGCACCCGCGGCTGGCGGCGGGTGGCGACGGTGATCGTCCGCTGGCCGGGACCGGTGCTGGTGGCCTCGCTGGCGGTGGCGGCGGTCGGCCTGCTGACGCTGCCCGGCTACCAACCGGCTTATGACGACCGCAAGTACATCCCCACCGACATCCCGGCCAATGAAGGTTTCGCCGCAGCGGACCGGCACTTCTCCCAGTCCCGGATGCTGCCCGAGGTGCTGCTGATCGAGTCCGACCACGACATGCGCAACCCGTCGGACTTCCTGGTCATCGACAAGCTGGCCAAGGCGGTGTTCAAGGTCGTCGGGATCTCCCGGGTGCAGGCGATCACCCGTCCGCAGGGCACCCCGCTCGAGCACACCTCGATCCCGTTCCAGATCAGCATGCAGAACGCCGGTCAGCTGCAGACCATGCAGTTCCAGAAGAAGCGCATGGACGACATGCTCACCCAGGCCGAGGCGATGGCCCAGACCATCGCCACCATGCGCCAGATGTACGGCCACATGAGCCAATTGGCCGGCATCACCCACGAGATGGTCGTCGACATGGACGACCTACAGGCCCAGATCTATGAGATCCGCGACCATATCGCCGATTTCGAGGACTTCTGGCGGCCGATTCGCAACTACTTCTACTGGGAACCGCACTGCTACGACATCCCGATCTGCTTCTCGCTGCGCTCGGCGTTCGACATGGTCGACAGCGTCGATCCGATGAGCGAGAGCATGGACAAGATGATCGCGCACATGGGCGACATGGATGCGCTGATGCCGCAGATGCTGACCACCTTCCCGCCGATGATCGACACCATGGAGACCATGCGGACCATGATGCTGACGATGCACAGCACCATGTCCGGCATCTTCGACCAGATGGACGAGATGAGCGACAACGCCACCGCGATGGGCAAGGCGTTCGACGAGTCCAAGAACGACGACTCGTTCTACCTGCCGCCGGAGGTGTTCGAGAACCCGGACTTCAAGCGCGCGATGAAGATGTTCATCTCCCCGGACGGCAAGGCTGTGCGGATGATGATCAGCCACCGGGGTAATCCGGCTACCGCCGAAGGCATTTCGCACATCGACAAGATCCGTGTCGCCGCCGAGGAAGCTCTCAAGGGCACGCCGCTCGAGGACGCCAAGATCTATCTGGGCGGAACCGCATCGCTGTTCAAGGACATGCACGACGGCTCCAACTATGACCTGCTGATCGCCGGAATCGCCTCGCTGTGCCTGATTTTCATCATCATGCTGTTGATCACCCGCGCGTTGATCGCCGCGCTGGTGATCGTCGGCACGGTGGCCGTGTCGTTGGGGGCGTCGTTCGGGCTCTCGGTGCTGTTCTGGCAGTACCTCGTCGGTATGCAGCTGCACTGGCTGGTCCTGGTGATGAGCGTGATCGTCTTGCTGGCGGTGGGGTCGGACTACAACCTGATGCTGGTCGCCCGGCTCAAAGAGGAGATCCACGCCGGACTCAACACCGGCATCATCCGGGCGATGGGCGGCACCGGCAAGGTGGTCACCTCGGCCGGGCTGGTGTTCGCCTTCACCATGACGTCGATGGCGGTCAGTGACCTGCGCATCATCGGGCAGATCGGCACCACCATCGGGTTGGGGCTGATGTTCGACACGTTGATCGTGCGGGCGTTCATGACTCCGTCGATCGCGGCGTTGCTGGGGCGCTGGTTCTGGTGGCCGATCAATGTGCTGCCGCACGTCGGCGGGAAAGCGGCCCGGCATCGAGAAGCGGCCGCCCTTGCGCGAGGGGATGCTACCGAGGAGCTGGCCCACAAGGGGTAGCCGAATGTGAGCGATCGCATGCTCAGGGCCCAGAAAACCAATTAGGTAGCATGACTAAAGTTATGTAGCATTGCTTACTGAGTTCGGATGGCGAAGTGGCCATTTGCCGGCGCTTTCGCCTCACCTGCTTCACCCGGCTCAGCGGTCTCACCGGCGGGTTTAGCGTCCGAAAACTGATGAGTGAAAGGACCGGGGGAATGGCTACAGTGGACTCCATGCGTACGCACCGCTCGATTCTGCGGGGCATCGTCGTGACCGCTGCCGCCGCCGGCGCAGCCGTGGCCGCGGTGCTGTTGCCCGCCACCGCCTCCGCCGACGCGACCGACGACTTCCCGATCCCGCGTCGCGTGATTCGCACCGACTGCAGTGCCGAGCAGATGCTGGCCGCCAGCCGCGACCTGTCGCCGATCTACTACGAGCGCTACATGATCGACATGCACAACAAGCCGGTCCAGGTCCAGCAGGCCACCATCGACAAGATGCACTGGTTCTTCTCGCTGAACCCCGATCAGCGCCGGGCCTACTCCGAGGAGTTGGCGACCAACTTCGCCGACCCGCTGACGGTGTCGTGGCCCAACCACGCCAAGATCTTCTTCAACAACAAGGGCGTCGTCGCCAAGTCGACCGAGGCCTGCAGTCAGTACCCGCGCGACGACATGTCGGTGTGGGACTGGGCCCCCAAGCCGTAACAGGAGACCGATGAACGGTTCCACCCGTCGAGTCATGCGGGCTCTGCTCGTCGCCGGCGCGGCGGGCGGCCTGTTTCTCGGGGCCCCGGGATCACCTGCGAGCGCGCAACCGGCGGGGTTCCCCAACTTCGACGACTTCACCGCGGTCCCGGTGGACAACTACATCTCGACGGGCCCCAAGGGGCCGGGGCGTTGGGTGAACTTCTCCACGCCCTACAACGTCGCCTGCCAATTCGACGCCGTCGACCCGCCCGCGGGGTCGTCGCAGGCCATCATGTGCGACGGCGACATGCCGGGCTTGGCCAACGCGCCGCTGGGCTCGGGCGCCCCGGTGCCGGGCGGCTGTGTGATCGGGACGGTGCGCTCGCAGGGCGCGGCGGGGCTGCGGCTGAACCGCGAATCGACCGGCTGCGGCCGCCAATTCTCCAACGGAGCCTTCCTGGGCGTCGGGCAGAAGTTGTCGTACGGCAACGTCACCTGCGCGGTGGGCACCGACCAGCTTGTCGCCTGCCTGGACACCTCGCTGGGGCATCACGGCTTCGTGCTGAGCCCGTCGGGCAGCACGGCGTTCTAGAGATTCTCGGGCCTTGCAGGGCCGTCCTGCGCTACGGGTTGACGTTGAACGTGGTGGTGTAGGTCCGTGGGTGATAGGGCGGTGGCGGGGCATCTGGCCCACTCGGCCAGCCCTCAGGCCTGGGCCACGTGCTGACCCGCATCGTGACCTGCTCTTGCCCGTTGGGAAGCGTCTCGATGTTGACGATGCTCGGCCCGTAGGGGACGGCCGGCTCATTACCGGGGCTCGGGATGAATCCGGGGCCGGTGAGATCCTGCGAGGGAGCTTGCAGCAGTCCCTGCGGGCTGCCCGCGGCCACGCCCACGACCTGGCCATCGTCGCTGGCGCTGGTCAACAGATACCCGCCCTGGGGCAGCGACACAATCTGATTCTCCCGATCGGCCGGACCGAGATTGTTGAAGGTGCCGACCTCGTGCAGGCTGTTCATCCAGGCATTCGGCGGGTCACCGGCGGCGACCGGGGCCGACTGCCACAGGGCGCGCTGACCGTCCTGTCCGACGTTGCCGACGATCATCATGGTTCCCGATGCCGGGTCGTAGACGCCGCTGGCCTGGGAGATGCCCACCTTGGTGTCCGAGCCGAGCGGGGTGCCCAGCAGCGGCCCCAAATCCGTTGCCGGATCGGCCAGATTCTGGACCCGCGATTCGGGCGCGATGTAGTTGTCCGGTGAGGTGCCGAGCCCGTAGGGCCGCACACTGTAAAAGGCGTATTGCTGGCCGTCGGGGCCGACGGCGGTCCCGGTCGGCAATGCCCGAAAGCCCTCGTCGACGGGGAACGGATTATCGATGGCGGGCTTGCCGGGGGTGTGCAGGCGGGGGTGGCCGCTCTCCGGGTCGCCGGTGATGACGATGCCGGTGCCCGGGATTGTCGCGCCCAGGTCATACGGCGAACCGTCCTGCTTCTCCGGCATGGGCGGGCTGCCCACGCCGGCGATGGTGGGATCGCGGGGCTGCTGGCTATCAGCTGGAATCGTGTTGTCCACCAGCCGGATATGGGGGTCCTGGCCGTCCTCACCGCTGCCCAACTTGTAATGGTTGGTCAGGGTCTGCGCCAGCTGCGCCCGGTGCCGGCTGTCGGCGGCGGCGTCGGAGACCACCCGGTGGATCTCGCGGGTCTTGGCGGTGAGGAACCGCTGGAACTGGCGGGAACCGGCGGGGGTGTCCAGTCCTGGCCAGGTGGCGGCCGACTCGCGGATCTCGGCCTCGATGGCGTCGAGGCGTTGCCGTGAACTCACTGCGTTGCGGACGGCCTGCTGCAGGACCGTCTGGAGCTCTTTGTCCGCTGCTACCGATGTGGCCAGCCGGTTCGCGAGTTCCTCTTCACGCGCGCGCGCCGCATCCGCGAAGGCACCGAGGTTCTCGGCCATAGCGAACAGGGTAGCCGGGCCGGATTGGGCTTACTGGTCCTTTTTCGCCCGGCGCTTGCCGGACGGCCGCAGCTTGTCCTCGCCGGTTGAAGCCGGCTCGCTCGCTTCGTCGCCCGTCGACTCGACGATCTCAGTGGCTTCAGGCTCGTCATCAACCGCGGCGTCAGCATCAGCTTCAGCGTCGTCGTCGGACTCGTCGCCCGATTCTTCGTAGGTGTCGGCGTCCCCGGAGTCCTCAGCGTCCTCAGCCTCGTCGTCGCCGGACTTCTTGCCCCGCCGGCGCTCTTTCTTGGGCTGCTTTTCGGCCTTGGGCTTGATCGGTTTGGGCGGCGGGGGCGGCAGTTCGGCGACGAACGTCAGGTAGAACGCACCGATTCCCAACAGGGCGATCGCGGCTGCGGCCCCATAGATCCCGAACAGCCAGACGCCGAAGCTGTCCAGCGACAACCAGATCTCACTGACCGCGGTGCCGGCGATCAACGCTGCGGCCACCAGGTGCGCCACGATCGAGCCGGTCCGCAGCGACAGCGCAAGCTGCGGGGTGCCGTACTCGGGCTTGCGGGACTGCTTCAACACCGCTGCCACCGGCAGGGCCGTCGCCCCGACCAGGAGTCCGAGGAGGACTCGCATCACGGTGCCCAGCACGTGCGGGCTGAAGCCGGTCAGCTCCCACCACCGCGGCAGGACAAAGAGGAAATACAGGATGGCGGCGAGAGTCGAGAGCGACGCGTGCCAAACCGTGGCGACGGTACGACTCACGCCACCTCCCATGCTCGTCGGCTAGTGATTCAGGTGCGACCGGACCTTGATCTTTCGGTCCGGCCGCACCTGAATCGGGTGCGGAGGATAGGGGATTTGAACCCCTGAGGGCTATTAACCCAACCCGCGTTCCAGGCGAGCGCCATAGGCCACTAGGCGAATCCTCCGTCGGCAATGGTAGCTGAGTCCCTTGGGTGCTCTGCGCACTCCTCTTCCTGCCCGGCTTCCCGCCCCGCGTCGCCGCGCTGTGCTGGACCGCTAGACTTGCCCGTGGACCCCGCGCGGCGTCCATCCTGTGAACTCCCCCAGGGCCGGAAGGCAGCAAGGGTCAATGGGCTCTGGCGGGTGCGCGGGGTCCCCTTATATGTCGAGCCTTCGACGTCGAAAGGCGCACCCGTGTCGCTGCATACCCTCCACCGTGCCGACCTGACCGCGCAATATGAGCGCTACCAGCGGGACTACGCCGAGCTGCAGGCCAAGAAGCTCTCACTGGACCTCACCCGCGGTAAGCCGGCGCCTGAGCAGCTCGACCTGGCCAACGGCCTGCTGGCCCTGCCTGGCCCGGATGACTACTGCGGCGACGACGGCACCGACACCCGCAACTACGGCGGCCTGCATGGTCTGCCCGAGCTGCGTTCCATCTTCGGGGAGCTGCTCGGCATCGCGGTGCCCAACCTGATCGCCGGCAACAACGCCAGCCTCGAGTTCATGCACGACGTCGTCGTCTACTCGATGCTGCACGGCGGCGTGGACTCGCCGCGGCCCTGGAAAGACGAGAGTCAGGGCGTTAAGTTCCTGTGCCCGGTGCCCGGCTATGACCGGCACTTCGCGATCACCGAGACCCTGGGCATCGAGATGATCCCGGTCCCGATGCGCGAGGACGGCCCAGACGTCGACCTGATCGAAGAACTCGTCGCCGCCGACCCGGCCATCAAGGGCATGTGGACGGTGCCGGTGTTCGGCAACCCGACCGGCATCACCTACTCCTGGGAGACCGTGCGCCGGCTGGTGCAGATGAAGACCGCCGCGCCCGACTTCCGGCTGTTCTGGGACAACGCCTACGCGGTGCACACCCTGACCACCGAGTTCCCCCACCAGATCGATGTGCTGGGGCTGGCCGCGGCCGCCGGAAACCCGAACCGGCCGTACGTGTTCGCCTCCACCTCGAAGATCACCTTCGCCGGTGCCGGCGTCAGCTTCTTCGGTGGCTCGCTGGGCAACATCGCCTGGTACCTGCAGTACGCCGGGAAGCGCTCGATCGGCCCGGACAAGGTCAACCAGCTGCGTCACCTGCGGTTCTTCGGCGACGCTGACGGCGTGCGGGTGCACATGCGCCGCCACCAAGAGATCCTGGCGCCCAAGTTCGAGTTAGCCGCCGAGATCCTGGAGAACCGGCTCGGTGACTCCAAGATCGCGTCGTGGACCGACCCCAAGGGCGGCTACTTCATCAGCCTGGATGTCTGGCCGGGCACCGCCCGGCGCACCGTGGCGCTGGCCAAGGATGCCGGCATCGCGGTCACCGAAGCCGGTGCGTCGTTCCCATACCGCAAAGACCCCGAGGACAAGAACATCCGGATCGCCCCGTCGTTCCCGTCCACCGAGGACCTGCGCAATGCCGTCGACGGTCTGGCCACCTGTGCGCTGCTGGCCGCCGCCGAGCACCTGCTGGGCTGACATGGCGGGCGTTTGGGGCCGCACGGTGTTGGCGGCAGCTTTCGTGATGTTGGGCCCGGTACCGGCGGCGTACGCACTGCCGGGTCCGCCCGTCGAACCGAAGCCGGTGCCGGCGAGCGAGGTCGGGCCTGACGGCGGCGAATTATTGCCGCCGAGGGCCGCCGAACAACTCGACGCCTTCCGCCACGATGCCGCCGAGGGCGCACTGGGAAATCCGGTGATGTACGGCGATGGCCAGTGCTATCCGCTCGTGCAGCAATACATTCAGGCGCTGGGTTCATGGCGAAATAGAGACCCCAGCGGCAATGCCTTCGATCTCTACGAGCATTTCCCCACCAATGGTCTGGGCCAATACTTCGACCAGGTGCCGTTCGACGGCGGTCTGAACGCACCGCGGGTCGGGGACGTCGTAGTCTACGGCCCCGGTGGGTACGTCAGTGAACACGGGCATGCCGGGGTCGTGACGGCCGTGCGCGGCAGCGGCAGCCTGCTTCAGTACGAGGTCGCCGAACAGAACTCCAGCGGCCGGTTGTTCGTGACGCTGAACTGGCGTGACGTCAGCCCCATGTGGAACACACTGGGGTATCTGCGCCCGAAGGCGTAGCACTTCGGCTGCCGGGCCTGCACCGTCGTCGGGCCGAGCAAGTACCCTGCTGGCGTGGCGCTCTACCGCAAATACCGGCCGGCATCCTTCGCCGAAGTGGTGGGGCAGGAGCACGTCACCGAACCCCTGTGCACCGCGTTGTCGGCGGGCCGGATCAACCACGCCTACCTGTTCTCCGGACCTCGCGGCTGCGGCAAGACCTCGTCGGCGCGCATCCTGGCCCGGTCGCTGAACTGTGCGCAGGGGCCGACCCCGACACCCTGCGGAACGTGTGACTCGTGCGTGGCGTTGGCTCCCAACGGCCCGGGCAGCATCGACGTCGTCGAACTCGACGCGGCCAGCCACGGCGGCGTCGACGACACCCGTGATCTGCGAGACCGCGCCTTTTACGCGCCCGCCCAGTCGCGGTACCGGATTTTCATCATCGACGAAGCGCACATGGTGACCACGGCGGGTTTCAACGCGTTGCTCAAGATTGTCGAGGAGCCGCCCGACCACCTGATCTTCGTGTTCGCCACCACCGAGCCGGAGAAGGTACTGCCGACCATTCGGTCGCGCACCCACCACTACCCGTTTCGGCTGCTTGCGCCGCGCACCATGCGGGAGCTGATCGGCCGGATCTGCGCGCAGGAGAACGTCGCCGTCGACGACGCGGTGTTTCCCTTGGTGATCCGGGCCGGTGGCGGCTCGCCGCGTGACACCCTCTCGGTGCTCGACCAGCTGCTGGCCGGCTCGGAGAAGGACGAGACCGGCACTGACCATGTCCACTATCAACGGGCGCTGGGTCTGTTGGGGGCCACCGATGTCGCGCTGATCGACGAGGCGGTCGACGCCTTGGCCGCCGGGGACGCCGCCTCGCTGTTCGGAGCGGTGGAGGCGGTCGTTGACGCCGGCCACGACCCGCGCCGGTTCGCCATTGACCTGCTGGAGCGGTTCCGGGACCTGATCGTGCTGCAGGCGGTCCCCGACGCGGTCGCCAAGGGTGTCGTCGACGCGCCCGAGGACATGCTGGAACGCATGTACGAGCAGGCCGCTCGGCTGGGTCCGGCGACCCTGGCCCGCTATGCCGAGGTGGTGCACGCCGGTCTGGGCGAGATGCGCGGCGCGACTGCTCCCCGGTTGCTGCTGGAAGTGGTGTGCGCCCGGCTGCTGTTGCCGTCGGCCGCCGACACCGAAGCCGCACTGCTGCAACGGGTTGAGCGCATCGAGGGCCGACTGGACATGTCGATCCCGGCGGCACCCGCGCGGACCGGGGCCGCCCCCGCCGCCAGCGCGCCGGCCCCGGCCGCTGCCGCCACGCAAGCGGCACCCGCCGCAGCGCCCGGCAAGCAGTTCACCCGTCGCTCTGCCCGGGCCGCTGAGCCCGGATCTGCCCCCGCGCCCGCGCCTGCGCCGGTGCCCGCCGCCACCTCCACTCCCGAGCCGGTGCCGGCACCCGCCGCGCCGGTGCCCGAACCCGAACCCGCTGCCCCACCCGCGCCGGCCCCCGCGCCCCAGCCCGAACCGGAACCCACTGCGGCGCCGCCGGCGCCTGCGCCCGCTGCAGCGGTGACCCCGGGCGAGCCCGATGCCGCCGCCGTGCGCGCGATGTGGACCACGGTGCGCGACAAGGTTCGTCAGCGCAGCCGCACCACCGAGGTGATGCTCGCCGGCGCAACGGTGCGCACCGTGGACGGGAACACCCTGGTGCTCAGCCACGAGTCCGCCCCACTGGCCCGGCGGCTCTCCGAGCAGCGCAACGCCGACGTCATCGTCGAGGCGCTCAAGGATGCCCTCGGGGTGAACTGGCGGGTGCGCTGCGAGGCCGGCGGACCGGCTCCGGACGCGGGCCAGTCGGCGGCGCCCGCTCAGGTCGACGTGGAGTCGGCGCGCCGCGCCGACGAGGAGGCCATGCTGGCCGAGGCTTTGGAAAACACGGCGGACGCTTCCGGTGCCCCGCCTCGTCGCGATCCCGAAGAAGTGGCCCTGGAGTTGTTGCAGAACGAGCTGGGCGCCCGCCGGATCAGCGGCGACTGATCGGCTAGGGCTGCCACCAAGGCCGCAGCGGCAGGTCGTCGTCGCCATCCCCGTCGACGTTGCTGGCCAACACCTGATGCAACTGGAACAGGTTGCGTTCGAAGCACAGCACCGAGGCCGCCATGTACAGCCCCCACACCTTGGCCCGGCCCAGCCCGACCTCGGCGACGGCCTCGTCCCAGTGCGACACCAGGTTGCGGTTCCACTGCCGCAGCGTCATCGCGTAGTGGTGGCGGAAGTCCTCCTCGTGCAGCACTTCGAGCCCGGTCTGCTGGATGTCGGAGATCACTCGGCCAGAGCCGGTGATCTCGCCGTCGGGGAAGACGTAGCGGTCGGTGAAGGCGTCGCCGCGGTAGATCGAGTTGTCCGGCAGCGTCACGCATTGATTGAGCAGCAGCCCGCCGGTGCGCAACTTCGACTTGAGGAAGCCGAAGTAGGAGCGGTAGTTCTTCACCCCGATGTGCTCGCTCACCCCGATCGATGAAATGGCGTCGAACCCGTCCTCGCGGACATCGCGGTAGTCGCAGTGCCGCACCTCGGCCAGGCCCGTGAGTCCCTCGTCGGCGATCGCCGTACGTGCCCACTCGACCTGCTCGGTCGACAGGCTCACCCCGAGCGCCTGCACGCCGCGGCGGGCGGCGTAGCGCACCATGCCGCCCCAGCCGCAGCCCACATCGAGCAGCCGGTCGCCGGATTGCAGGCGCAGCTTTTCGAAGATCAACCGGTACTTGTTCTCCTGCGCTTCCTCCAGGCTCGCACCGGGATTGGGGTAGATCGCACAGCTGTAGGTCATCGACGGACCGAGCACCCACTCGTAGAAGGTGTTGGAGACGTCGTAGTGGTGATGGATCGCGTCGGCGTCGCGAGCCTTGGAATGCCGCAGTCCCTCCGCGGTACGACGCCATCGGGGTGGGGCTTCCTCCGCCGGCGGCGGGATCGGCTTCAGGTTCTTCAGCCCGATGGACCGGACGATATTGGCCAACTCGCGCGGCGACGGGTGCTTGAACTCCAGATCCGCCATGGCGTTGAGCACCGGGTACGGATTGCCGGGATGCACGCCGCGCAGCTCCAAGTCGCCGGCGACGTAGGCGCGGGCGATCCCGAGCTGACCGAGTGACGTGGCCAGATAGGCGGTGGCGCGCGGGTTCAGTAGATCGACACCCAGCTCCGCGTCGCTGGGCCCGACGCAGCTTCCGTCGTAGGCGGAGATCTTCAGCGGTGGCTGACCTCCGCCCGCCAGGAGCATCAGAACCTCGGCCAAACCGAGCTTGCCGTTCGTAGTGGTCTTCGTGCCTTTGATGAGCGTTTTGGCCGTCATGATGAAACCCCCCTTGCCCAGATGCGGATAACCGCCCGGGCGCCACCTCAAACCCGCGTAACGTGGCACCGCAATGGGCAATAGGACCGAAGCAACCACCTGCGCGATTGTCGGTGGCGGACCGGCAGGCATGGTTCTCGGGTTGTTGCTGGCCCGGGCCGGTGTGCAGGTGACGCTGCTGGAGAAGCACGCCGACTTCCTGCGCGATTTCCGCGGCGACACCGTGCACCCCACCACCCTGCGACTCCTCGATGAACTCGGGCTTTGGGAGCGCTTCGCGACGCTGGCGCACAGCGAGATCCACCAGGTCAGCCTCGACGTGGCCGGGCGCGACGTCACGGTGGTCGACTTCGGCCGATTGCGCCGCCAGCCGCACCCCTACGTCGCGATGGTGCCGCAGTGGGACCTGCTCAACCTGCTCGCCGAGTCCGCGCAGACCGAGCCGACGTTCACCTTGCGAATGCAGACCGAGGTCACGGGGTTGCTGCACGAGAACGGTCGGGTGGCCGGAGTGCGCTACCGCGATGCCGAGGGCACCGGCGAACTGCGTGCCGATCTCACGGTGGCCTGCGACGGGCGCTGGTCGGTCGCGCGGCATGAGGCGGGCCTGCACTCGCGGGAGTTTCCGGTGAACTTCGATGTGTGGTGGTTCCGGCTACCGAACGACCGCGCCGCCCAGCCCACCCTGTTGCCCCGCCTCGGGCCGGGCCGGGCCGCCATCATGATTCCGCGCGACAGTTACTTTCAGGTCGCCTACCTGGGGCGCAAGGGCACCGACGCGGACAAGCGGGCGCGCGGTATCGAGGGATTCCGTCGCGACGTGGTCGAGCTCATTCCCGAGGCCGCGGATTCGGTGGGGGCGCTGCAGAGCCTGGACGACGTCAAACACCTTGACGTGCGGGTGAATCGGCTGCGGCACTGGAGCATTGATGGGCTGTTGTGCATAGGCGATGCCGCGCACGCCATGTCGCCGGTGGGTGGGGTCGGCATCAATTTGGCGGTGCAGGATGCGGTGGCCGCTGCGACCATCTTGGCCGAGCCGCTACGGCAAGGGCGGGTGACCGCCCGGGATCTGGCCGCCGTACAGCGACGTCGGGAGCTGCCCACCGTCGTGACCCAATCGGTGCAGCGGGCAGCGCACCGAGCGCTGAACCCCATCCTGCGCGGCCAGAACCTCAGCCCGCCGGCGAGCGTGGGAAAGCTGTTCGCGATGTTGCCTTGGCTCTCGGCGATTCCGGCTTACCTGGTCGGTGTGGGCGTGCGCCCGGAGCGGGCCCCGGCTTTCGCCCGCCGCCAGAGCAGCTAGAGCCGTTAGGGCCGTTAGGGCCGCCACCACGGCCGCAGCGGCAGGACGGCGCCTTCTATGGCCCCGCCACCGTTGACCGCCAGCGCGTGATGAAGCTGAATACCGTTGTGCTCGAAGCCCAGCCGGGAACCAGCCATGTATAGGCCCCACACCTTGGCAGTGGCCAGCCCGACCTCGGCCACGGCGTCGTCCCAGTGCGCCACCAGGTTGGCGCACCAGTCGCGCAGGGTCAGCTCGTAGTGGGTGCGCAGGTTCTCGGTGTGCAGTACCTCGAGGCCGACGTCTTGGATCTCGCTGATGATCCGGCCGGATCCGGCCAGCTCCCCGTCGGGGAACACATAGCGGTCGATGAAATCGCCCGCGGTCACACTGGATTTGTTGTCCGCCCGGGTGATGCAGTGGTTGAGCAGCAGGCCGCCGGGGCGCAGCTTGGACTTGAGGAATCCGAAGTAGGCGGGGTAGTTGGCCACGCCGATGTGTTCGGTCATCCCGATCGAGGAAACCGCGTCGAATCCGGATTCGCCGACGTCGCGGTAGTCGCAGTGCCGCACCTCGGCTCGGTCGGATAGGCCGGCGTCGGTGATCGCGCGCTGCGCCCACTGGGCCTGCTCGGCCGACAGCGTCGCGCCGATGGCGCGCACCCCGTGCCGCGCCGCGTAGCGCACCATGCCGCCCCAGCCGCAGCCCACGTCGAGCAGCACGTCGCCGGGGCTCAACCGCAGCTTGTCGAAGATCAGCCGGTACTTGTTCTCCTGGGCCTGCTCCAGCGTCGCATCCGGGGTCGGATAGACCGCGCAGGTGTAGGTCATCGAGGGCCCCAGCACCCACTCGTAGAAGGTGTTGGACACGTCGTAGTGGTGATGGATCGCCTCGGCATCCCGAGACTTGCTGTGTCGCAATCCTTCCGCGATACGTCGCCACCGGGGCAGTGCCTCTTGGGGTGGCGGGGCGATCGGCACCAGATGTTCGATCCCGATCGAGCGCACGATGTTGGCCAGCACTCTGGGCGAGGGGCGTTTGAAGTGCAGCTCGTCGGCCAGTGCCTTGAGCAGCCGATAGGGATCCCCTGGGTGCACGCCGTGCAGCCCCAGGTCACCGGAGATGTAGGCCCGGGCCATTCCCAGGTCGCCCGGGGCGGTGGCCAGATACGTGGTGCCGCGCGGGGTCAACAGGTCTAGGCCCATGGGTGCGTCCTCGGGGCCGGCGCTGCTGCCGTCGTAGGCGGTAAAGCGCAGCGGCAGGTGTCCGTCGGTGGCCAGGGTCTCCAGCACCTGGGCCAGGCTCAATCTGCCGGTCGGAGTGCGTACCTGCTCGCTGTCGATCGTCATCGTCGTCGCACCGCCTTGGCGTAGAGGTCCAGTAGCCGCGAGTCGGGGTCGTAAGTCTTCTTGATCCTCCGATAGGTTTCACCGCCGTAGAGCTCGTCAAACTCCGCGGCGGTGTAGTAGGAGTCGGAGTACAGCGACTTGTGGCCGTCGAGCTCGCTCACCTGGGCCTCGATCAGTCGATTAGTGGCTCCCTCGGTGGCGCCGGCCGGGACCGACGACCAGAATCCGACGTTGACGTAGGTGCGATTGGACCGGATCGGGTACAGCGGCCACTCCTCGTCGCCGCGCAGCCGCAGCGGGCACAACCACACCGGCTCGATCGGGACGTGAGCGAAGAACCAGTCCAGGAATTGCCGACAGCGTTCCAGTGGGACCTCGATGTCCTGCACCACTCGCTCACGAGGCGGGCGGTGATGCCGCTTCTCGATCCGGTCGGCGATGGCGAAGCGCTGGTCGTAGGCGATCAGCTTCGAGTAGACACTGCTGCGCCGATAGCGTCGCGGCCACCACCGTCGCACCAGGGGACGCTGCGCGCCGAACGCGCGCGAGCACCAGAACCAGTCGGTGTCCCAGCGCCACAGGTAGTCGTGGATGGTCAGCCGGTCGTCTTTGATCCCATGTGCGTGCCGGATCGAGCGGTAGTAGATCTGCTGGCCGGTGTAGTCGCTGACCGCGCCGGGGGAGTCGGTCGCGATACCGACACACAGGTAGCTCTCCCGGGGGCTGAACACCACGCCGTCGAGGTAGTCCACCGGAACGCCTTCGAGCCCGCCGGTGTCGATGATGCGGTCCATCGTCGAGACCAGCTCGTCCAGGGAATCGAAACGGATGTGCCGCAACGCGACGAACGGCTTGACGTCCTCCAGTTCGATCCGCAGTCGTGTCGAATACCCCAGCGTCCCATAGGAATTCGGAAACGCGTGGAACAGATCCTCGTGCTGGTCGCGCGATACCGTCAGCAGCTCGCCGTCGCCGGTGAGCACGTCCATCTCCAGCACCGACTCGTGCGGCAGCCCGTTGCGGAACGACGCCGACTCGATTCCCAGGCCGCTGACCGCACCGCCGACGGTGATCGTCTTTAGCTGCGGGACCACCAACGGCGCCAGGCCGTAGGGCAGGGTGGCGGCGACCAGATCCTCATAGGTGCACATGCCGTCGACGTCGGCGGTGCGGTTCTCCGGGTCGACGGCGATGACGCTCACCAGGCCCGAGGTGTCCAGACCGGGCGCCTGGCGCTTCGCGCGCGCCCGAAACAGGTTGGAGGTGGGCTTGGCCAGCCGGACCGATTCGTCGGCGGGGATGCTCCGGTAGCTGTCCAGCAGCCGGCGCACCCCCCGCACGTGGGATGTCGGTGTATCGGCCGGCCGAACGGACATCACCTCCCACGCTAACGGCGGATCGGCGGGCGTGCACGCCGCAGCGCTGCGAGTTAGGGCACTTGTGTCTGAGCGCTCAGGAAACTGGCGATGCCGCGCGCCACGGCATCGGCGTAGCGCTGGCGGCCCGCCGGACTCTCCATCAAGGCCGCATCCGTTGCGTTCTTCATGTTGCCGAGCTCGACCAAGACCGACGGGTATTCGGCCAGGTTGAGCCCGGCGAGGTCGGCGCGACCCTTCAAGCCGTCGGTGCCGATGTAGTTGGCCGGCGGAATGCCCGCGGCCTGCAACTGGCTGCGCATGATCTGGGCGAACCGCACCGCCGGGCCCTCCTGGGCCGGGTTCAGCGGGGGTGCGGAGTAGTTGACGTGGAATCCGCGGCCGGCGGGCTGCCCGCCGTCGGCGTGGATGGACACGATGGCATTGGGGTGC
Source organism: Mycolicibacter sp. MU0102 (assembly GCF_963378105.1). Taxonomy (NCBI): domain Bacteria; kingdom Bacillati; phylum Actinomycetota; class Actinomycetes; order Mycobacteriales; family Mycobacteriaceae; genus Mycobacterium; species Mycobacterium holstebronense. The sequence goes on along the minus strand of NZ_OY726398.1, from coordinate 4,372,932 downwards.
AGCGCATTGGCCGCCGCGGCCCGTGCGTCGATGCACGGAGCCGGCCCGTTGTCGTCACCTCGCGACATCGCGGTGCGAACGCCGGCGGAATTGAGGGCTTGGCGGATCCGCAGCGTGGTATCCCAGGTGAAGCTGTGCTCGGGATAGCCGGAGTTGGTCGCGGTGCCGCTGGTCTGGCAGTTCTTGGTGCCGCCCCGGCCGTTAGGCACCTGACGCGACAGGGCGGCGGGGTCGCCCGCGCCGCTGTGGCCGGGGTCGAGGAACACGATCATGCCGGCGATGTTGGCGGGGGCGGCGAAGGACATCGGGGCGCTCGGCACCGCGGCGGCCACCACCAGGCCGGTGGTGATCGCGATACCGACACGGACAAGAACTGGTACGCGCACGCCGCCAACGTAGGCCGGGGCCGACTACGCTGGAATTCTCACACGCACCGGGTCTCGCAGCTGAAACCAAGCCGCAACCCAGTCGAGACCACGCACACGACTTGAAGACGACCAAGCAAGGGGAGTGTCATGCAACCAGGAGGCCCGCCCGACATGTCGGCGCTGCTGGCCCAGGCTCAGCAGATGCAGCAACGACTGCTGCAGGCGCAGCAGGAGCTGGCCGTCACCGAAGTGCACGGGGAAGCCGGAAACGGCCTGGTCAAGGTCACCTCCAACGGCGGCGGCGAAGTGCTCGCGGTGCACATCGACCCGAAGGTCGTCGACCCCGAGGACATCGAGACCCTGCAGGACTTGATCGTGGGAGCGCTCGCGGACGCCTCCAAGAAGGCGCACACGCTGGCCCAGCAGCGGCTGTCGCCGCTGGCCGGCGGCATGGGCGGCGCGCTCGGCATGCCGGGAGCCTAGGTGTTTGAGGGTCCGGTTCAGGACCTGATCGACGAGCTGGGCAAGCTGCCGGGCATCGGCCCCAAGAGCGCCCAGCGGATCGCGTTTCACCTGCTGTCGGTCGAGCCGCCGGAGATCGACCGGCTCACCGCGGTGCTCACCAAGGTCCGCGACGGCGTGCAGTTCTGCGAGGTGTGCGGCAACGTCGCTGATGCGCAGCGCTGTCGGATCTGCGGGGACCCGCGCCGCGACTTCGCCCAGATCTGCGTCGTCGAGGAGCCCAAGGACGTCGCCGCCATCGAACGCACCCGGGAGTTCCGCGGCCGTTACCACGTGCTCGGCGGCGCGCTGGATCCCTTGTCGGGGATCGGCCCCGAGCAACTGCGGGTGCGTGAGCTGCTGAATCGGGTCGGGGAGCGGGTCGATGGGGTGGACGTCAGTGAGGTGATCATCGCCACCGACCCCAACACCGAGGGTGAGGCCACCGCCACCTATCTGGTGCGGGTGCTGCGCGACATTCCCGGGCTCAGCGTGACGCGTTTGGCGTCCGGGCTGCCGATGGGCGGCGACCTGGAGTTCGCCGATGAGCTGACCTTGGGCCGGGCCTTCACCGGCCGCCGCGCCATGGCCTAGCCCCTCTCCCGCGAGCCTGTAGTTATCGCGGTCACTACTCGCACTTCTTCGCGCTAACTACAGACTCGCGTGGGGTGTCGGTGTCCGTCGGCAGTATCTGGACATGGGCGAGGTCTTCATCGGCAGCGAAGCGCTGGCGCACGGCCGGCTCACCGACTATGAACTGCGTCGCTGGCACCGGGCGATCTTCCGCGACGTCTATGTGCCGAAGACACATCAGCTGACGCTGCGCGACCGGATCGAAGGGGCTTGGCTGCGGTCTGGACGCCAAGGCGTGATCGCAGGGGTGGCCGCCTCCGCCTTACACGGCGCCAGGTGGGTGGACGTGGATATCCCGATCGAGCTGATCTGGTCGAATACCCGGCCGCCGCGGGGCCTGATCGTTCGCGACGAAAACCTGCGCGACGACGAGGTCACCCACGTCGGCCGGATCCGGGTCACCACCCCCGCGCGCACCGCTTACGACCTGGCCCGGCACCTGCCGCGAGGCAAGGCGATCGCCCGGCTGGACGCCCTCGCCAGAGCCACCCCGTTCAGCGCTGAGGATGTAATCCTGATCGCCAAGCACCACCAAGGCGCCCGCGGTTTACGACGGCTGCGGGCGGCACTTCCGCTCGTCGACGCCGGCGCCGCCTCACCCAAGGAGTCCTGGCTGCGGCTACTGCTTATCGACGCGGGCCTGCCGACTCCGACCACCCAGATCCCGGTGATCGAGCGGGGGTACTGGCCGTTCGCCTGGCTTGATCTGGGATGGGAGGACTACAAGGTGTCCGCCGAATACGACGGGGAACACCATCAAAAAGATCGCGCGCAGTACGTCAAAGACCGCCAGCGCCAGCGCAAGCTGGAACGCCTGGGCTGGATCAACATCCAGGTGATCAACGAGGACAACCCCCAAGCGACCATCCGCCGCGTCACCGAGGCGCTACACGCCCGCGGCTGGCGTCCCTAGACCGGCGCCAGCACGTCGGCGATCGCCACCCCAGCGGCGATCCCGGCGCGGGCCGCCCGCACCTTCTCCGGGATACCCGCGCCCACCACCGCGACCAGCACCCCGTCACGCTCGTAGTAGGCCAGGAAGCGGCGACCGTCATCATCGACCACGTGCACGGTGTCGCCGGCTCGTGGCCGTCCCAGGCATTGGATCTTGACGTCGTATTGGTCGCTCCAGAAGTAGGGCACCCCAGGGCTCACCACCGCTTCGGAGTTCAGCATCGCCGCCACCAGGGTCCGCGCCTGATCGGCGACGTTGCTCCAGTGCTCGACGCGGTTACCGTCCCAGCACGCCACGTCGCCGACCGCCCACACATCCCGGGCGCTGGTACGCCCGACCGCGTCGCAGACCACACCGTCGGCCACCTCGACATCGCTGCCGGTCAACCAGTCACTGGCCGGGCGTGATCCGATCCCGACCACCACGAGGTCGGCCTCGATCACCGATCCGTCGGACAGCGTCACCGACTCGACGCCGTCGCCGCCGGAGATGGACTCAACTGCCACACCGGTGCGCACGTCGACGCCCTCATCGTGGTGCAGCCGGGCGATCAGTGCCCCGGCCTGCTCGCCCAGCACGCCGGCCAGCGGCGCGGGCTGCGGCTCCACCAGCGTCACCTGCACTCCCAGACCGCGCAGGCTGGCCGCGACCTCGCATCCGATGAAGCCGGCGCCGATCACCACGGCGCGGCGTGCGCTCGCGGCCCGGCGCTGCAGCGCCACACAGTCGTCGAGCGAGCGCAGCACGCAGAGGCCGTCCAGATCGCCAAACGCCGCGATGCGGTTGGGCACCAGGCCGGTGGCGATCACCAACTGGTCGTAGCCCAGCAGCTGTCCGTCGGCCAGCTCCACGGTGTGCGCCCCGGCGTCGAAACCAATAGCGGGGACACCCAGGCGCAGGGTGATGCTGTTGTTCTCGTAGAAACTCGCCGGCTTCAACGCAACATCATCCACTTCGCCGCGCAGCATCTGCTTGGACAGCGGTGGTCGGTCATACGGCGGGTGCTCTTCGGCGCCGACGATCGTGATCGGGTCGCCAAAGCCGTTGCGGCGAAGCTGTTCGGCGGTGCGAACCGCGGCCAGGCCGGCCCCGACGATGAGCACCCCGCTCACGGCCGGACCACTTCCACCATCTCGAAGTCGGCCTTGGCCGCGCCGCAGTCCGGGCAGCTCCAGTCCTCGGGGATGTCGGCCCAGCGGGTGCCGGGCTCGATGCCGTCCTCCGGCCAACCCAGCGCCTCGTCGTATTCGAAGCCGCACTGCAGGCACCGGAACAGTTTGTAGTCGCTCATGAGTTCACTCCGATCGGTTCGAAATCCAGCTTTTCGCGTACCGCGCAGTCCGGGCAGGTCCAGTCATCGGGGATCTGCTGCCAGGACGTGCCGGCCGGGAATCCCTCGCGGGGCTCCCCGTTGGCCTCGTGGTAGAGGTAGCCGCAGCCCGGGCACCTGTAAACGGCCATCAGGCGGCTGCCCCGTAGCGAGCCAGCACCTTGCCGCGCACCCGCGGGTGAATGTTGGCCCGGGTGATGTCGCCGGCATAGTGCTCGAGCACCCGGTGGTCCATCAGCTTGCGCCACACCGTCGGGAAGTAGGTCACCCCAATGAGCGCCCCGTAGCCGGCCGGCAGGTTCGGCGAGTCGTCGAAGCTGCGCAAAGTCTGGTAGCGCCGGGTGGGGTTGGCGTGGTGGTCGCTGTGCCGCTGCAGGTGGTAGAGGAACAGGTTGGTGACCATGTGGTCGGAGTTCCAGCTGTGCTGCGGTGTGCAGCGCTCGTAACGTCCGGTGGGTTGCTTCTGGCGCACCAGCCCGTAGTGCTCGAGGTAGTTCACCGACTCCAGCAGTGACGACCCGTAGATGGCGTTGATCAGCACGTAGGGCAGCAGCGCGACGCCGAACACGGCGATCATCACGCCCCAGAACAGCACCGACATCGCCAGCGCGTTGACCACGTCGTTGTCCGCCCAGGTCCGCGGGTTCCACGGGCTCTTGCCGGTCCGCCGGACCCGCTGGGCCTCCAGCTCCCACGCCGAGCGAATGCCGCCGAAAGTGCTGCGCGGCAGGAACTCCCAGAATGTCTCACCGAAGCGGGCCGACGCCGGGTCTTCGGGGGTGGCCACCCGGACGTGGTGGCCGCGGTTGTGCTCGACGTAGAAGTGGCCGTAGCAGACCTGGGCCAGGGTGATCTTGGCCAGCCACCGCTCCAGCGACTCGCGCTTGTGGCCCAGCTCGTGGGCCGTGTTGATGCCGACTCCGGCGACCGTCGCGGTGGTCAGCGCCACCCCGATCTTGCCCAGCCAGCCCAGCGACCCGTCGAAGCCGAGCCAGCCCAGGTCCGAGGCGGTGAACAGGTAGGCGCCGAAGATGGCGCTGGCGTACTGGAAGGGGATGTAGGCGTAGGTGGCGTAGCGGTAGTACTTGTCGTTCTCCAGCGCCGCCATCACCTCATCGGGCGGGTTCTGCCCGTCGGCGCCGATCCAGAGGTCGAGCGCCGGCAGCAGCACGTAGAGCAGGATCGGCCCGATGTACAACGGCAGTTGTGCCGCGATGTGCAGGCCGGCCTGGTTCAGCGCCCAGACCAGCGGCAACACCAGAAACAGCATGGTGGGCACCACCAGGCCCAGCAGCCACAGGTGACGTTTCTTGTCCTGCCAGAGCTTCGGTTCGCTGGCCATCTCGGTGCTCATCGCGTTCAACCCCTCGCCTCGGTCACACCATGTGTTTTCGGATGTGCCTGACGTTAGGTAGCGCCGCAGCCTCGCCGCTCGTCCCGCGCGGCCGGAATTCGGCCGGCTATTCGTCCCCGGAAGACAACACCGCGGCGCCGTACCACTGACACAGCAGCAAGGCGATCTCGACGTCCAGGCGATCGTCGGCGATCGGGCGCCCGCGCCGCTCGACGGCCCGTTGCACCCGGTATTTCATGGTGTTGACATGGAAATGCAGTTGCTCGCCGGCCGCCTTGAAGCTCGATCCGGTGCGCAGGAACACCCGCAGGGTGTCGCGCAGCCGGCCGTCGCTCTCGGTCGCACAGGCCAGCGGGCCGAGCACCTCGGCGACCCAGGCCCGCGCGGCGGTCAGGTTGTCCCCGCCGAGTAGCGCCGCCGCGGACAGTCCGGGGTCCCCGGCCGCACTGACCCGGTTCGCGGTAGCGCCGGAGGCGACCGCCAGGGCGTGGGCCGCCAGGGCCTGCTGGTGCGATCGGCGGAAACCCTCGACGCCGGGCAGCGGATCACCGATCGCCACCCACGGCTCGCCTTCCGCGGCGAGTGCGCAGGCGCGGATCTGTTCCACCACATCGTCTGTGGCGTCCGAGGGCAGCGGAAGCCACGCCCACCCGCATGCGCTGTCGGCCGGGACGAACAGCGGTGCCCCTTGCACCGGCAGCGACTCGGCGAGGTGCTTGATAAAACCCTCCGCGGCGGCCAGTCGGTCGCCGGCCGAATCGGGGTACCACACCACGATCGCGGCATGGGTGCGCCGTAGCGGGTAACGGATCGCTGTTGTCATCGCGTCGACGTCGCTGCTCTCATCGGCAAGGATGTCGCGGACACGCAACGCGCGCACCGCATTTCGACTTTCCAGCCAGCGTTCCCGCTCGGCTTGGTAGACGGCGGACACCTGCTGCGACATCTCGTCGATATAGCCGAACATGAGCGCCGACATAGTGCCGAGGACGCTCAGACTCAGGTCCGGATCCAGTTCGGCGGAACGGATCTCGGCCAGCACCAATTGCAGTGCCACCGAGTGGCCCAGCCGATAGCCGCGCACCAACGCGTTGACCGGCACCCCGCGCTGCGCCAGCCGGCGCGCGTGTTCCAGGGCTACCGGTGGTGCCGCGATGTCAGCCACCGGAATGTTGTGGCGGATCGCCGAGAAGTATGTGTCGACGTTCGCCGACACGGTCTCGTGCAGCAGCTGCAGCAGCGACGAGTCGCTGGTGAGGTCCGGTGACTCCTTGGCGACCAGATCCTCGATGACCCCGATGGTCTCGGCCAGGCGATCGTAGAGGCGCTGGGAGATTGCGATCGCGGCCTCAGCCACTGGGGCATCCGGGGCGCTCTGATCGGTCATGGTCCGACCGTAGTCAGACCCGCCGGGGCGCAGCCAGCCGTTCGCGGCGCAACACGTCCACTTCCGGCAGTTCCAGGGGCGCCAGCTCGCCGACCACCTTCGACAGCAGCAGATCGGCCAGTTCCGGGTTGCGGGCCAGGCACGGCCCGTGCAGGTAGGTGGCGACGACGCTGCCCTGCACCGCACCGTCGTAGCCGTCGCCGGCCCTGTTGCCGGCGCCCTTGGTGACCGCGCTCAGCGGCGAGGCGTCCGGCCCCAGCACGGTGCCGCCGCGGTGGTTCTCGAAGCCGGTCAGTGGCGCCGACAACCCCGCCAGCAGCGGCGTGGCGACCACCTCGCCGATGGTGCGCGACTCCTGCGGAGAGGTGGTCACGTCGAGCAACCCGACCCCCTCGACCCGCTCACCGGCCGAGGTCTCATACCAGTGCCCCAGCACCTGGATGGCCGCGCAGATCGCCAGCACGGGCGCTCCCCGCGCCGCCGCGCGCTGCAGACCCGGGTGGGTGATCAGGTGCCGGGTGGCCAGCCGCTGGGCGTAGTCCTCGGCGCCGCCCAGGGTGTAGAGGTCCAAGGACTCGGGCACCGCTTCGGCCAGGGTGATCTCGACGATCTCGGCGGGAATCCCGCGCAGCAGCAGTCGCTGCCGCAGCACCACCGCATTGCCGCCGTCACCGTAGGTGCCCATCACGTCGGGCAGCACCAGCCCGATCCGCACGGTCATGCCAACCTCCGCTGCAATTGCAGGAACGCGGTGTAGTTGGCGACCACCTCGACCGGACCGGGTGGGCAGGATGCGATCGCGGCGAGGGTGTCGTGCACCAGGGTGTGTTGCACACCGGCGTAGCCCAGCCGCACCGCCAGGTCGGTTCCGCGCTCGCCGGCCGCCACCACCGGCACCTCTTCGAAGTGCTCGAAGCGCACGTCCCACAGCCAGGACAGGTCTTCGCCGTCGGGCACCTGCCCGTTGACGGCGATCACCACTCCGGCGGCGTGCTTGTCGACCATCGACAGGGCTTCCTGCCAGCCGGCGGGGTTCTTGGCCAGCAGCATCCGCACCGTGTGGTCGCCGACCTGCACGCTGCGGTAGCGGCCGGCCACCTCGTCGACCGCGGAAACCGCTGCGACGGCTTTGGCCGGATCGGCGCCCAGCGCGACGGCGGCCGCCACGGCCTGGGCGGCGTTGCCCCGATTGACGGTGCCGGGCAGGGCCAGTCGCATCGGTAGCACCAGACCGTCCGGCCCGTAGAGCGAGTCGTCGTCGAACCACCATTGCGGGGTGGGCCGGCTGAACTCGCTACCGGTGGAGCGCCAGTGGTCCTCGTGGCGGTCGATCACCTCGCCGCTGCGTGGGCAACTGACCGAGTCGCCCGACCAGCCGGCGCGGGCGGCGACCCAGACCACGTTGGGGGAGTCGTAGGCGGCCGAGGTCATCAGCACGTCGTCGCAGTTGGCGACTACCACCGTCTGCGGATGACGGGCCAGGCCGGTGCGCAGCGCGCGCTCCACGGCATTGATCTCGCCGACCCGGTCCAGCTGATCCCGAGACAGGTTGAGCAAAACGACTACCGCGGCATTTACTGCGTCCAAGACGTGCGGGACGTGCATCTCGTCGACCTCGAGCGCCGCCAGCCCAGCGGTCCGGTCGGCGGCCAACGCCGCCACCAGCCCGGCGTCCATGTTGGCGCCCTCGGAGTTGGTGGCCACCGCGCCCAGGTCGCTCAGCGCGGCCGCGAGCATGCGGGTGGTGGTCGACTTGCCGTTGGTGCCGGTGACGATCGCGGTGCGTCGCCCCGCGCCGAGCTGACGCAGGATCGATCGGTCCAGGGTCATCGCGATCAGACCGCCGATCATCGCGCCGGCACCGCGGCCGGTCACTCGCGACGCCCACCGGGCACTCGTGCCGGCGGCCAGCGCCAGGCGTCCGCGGGCGGTGATCATGGCGGTGAGTTTAAGGCGGCGACACGGGCGGTGACGGCCCGGATCGGTCACACCGGCATGCCATCCTCGTCACATGAGTGCTCGGTGGGGCCGCCCGGCCCGCGAACCCGGCGACGGCTGGGTCGTGGTCGACGTCGAGACGTCGGGGTTTCGTCCTGGGCAGGCCCGGGTGCTCAGCGTCGCCGCGTTGGCACTGGACGCCGACGGTCGGGTGGAGCAATCGGTGTCGCACCTGGTCAATCCGGGCATCGACCCCGGGCCCACTCACGTGCACGGGCTGACCGCGGAGATGCTGGCCGGGCAGCCGCAGTTCGCCGATGTCGTCGACGAGGTGGTCGCGCTGCTGCCGGGGCGCACCCTGGTGGCCCACAATGTGGCGTTCGACTACACGTTCCTGGCTGCCGAAGCGGAGATGGCCGGTGCGGTACTGCCCGTCGATTCGGTGATGTGCACCCTGGAGCTTGCGCGACGGTTGGACCTGGGCCTGCCCAACCTGCGGTTGCAGTCACTGGCCGCACATTGGGGCGTCGTCCAGACCCGGGCGCACGACGCACTCGATGATGCACGGGTGCTGGCCGGGGTGCTGGAGCCTGCACTGCAGCGCGCCCGGGAGCGCGATGTGTGGTTGCCGGTGCGGCCGGTGACCCGGCGGCGCTGGCCCAACGGGCGGATCACCCACGAGGAACTACGGCCGCTGAAGGCGCTGGCGTCGCGGATGCCGTGCGCCTACCTCAACCCGGGCCGCTACGTGCGGGGACGCCCGCTGGTGCAGGGCATGAGGGTGGCGTTGTCGGCGGAGTGCACCCGCACCCATGAGGAGCTCGTCGAACGCATCCTGCACGTGGGGCTGGCCTACAGCGACGTCGTCGACGCCCACACCTCACTGGTGATCTGCAACGAGGACCGCCCCGAGCAGGGCAAGGGCTACCTGGCGCGCGAGCTGGGCGTGCCGACGGTCTCTGACCAGGACTTCATGGCGTGCGTGGGCCGGGCGGGCGGCATCGTCGGAGGCACCGGCATCGAAGAGTTCGTCGACACCGGGGTCGCCGGCGATCAGATCTCGCTGTTTTAGTGCCCCGCCCGGGGCGGCGAGTGTCCCAAATTGGGACATCGACAGGTGAACGGATAACGCCATGCTGTTAACCGTGACGAAACATTTGCGGTCATCGGCGCTGCAGCGATGACCACCGCTGTGCGTGAAGACCGGGCAACCCCCGACGTGACCCCGCTGCTAGGCCGGGCTCGTCGAGGCGCGTCGACCCCGGCGCGCCGGCGGAATTCCGCGCTGCCGGAGGAGGTCGTGGAGAACGGCCCCAGCCTCGCCGGCCAACTCGTCGGGCTCGCCGCCCGGCTCAGCATCCGGCCCATCCTGGCGATCGGCAGTCAGCTGCCGAAAGCTCCATGGCCATGGGGCCTGGTGGACCACGCTGCCCGGGTCGTCCCCTCCGCCCCGGGCAGCGTTCGCCACACGATTCGGCTGTCGCGTTGCACAGCGCGGTTGGTCCGCGCCGCCGGGGTGCGGCCGGCGGACGGTGCCGGGCGCGTGGTGCTGTACCTGCACGGCGGCGCCTTCATGACATGTGGAGTCAATACCCATGACCGGCTGATCACCACGCTGTCGAAGTACGCGGACAGCCCCGCGTTGGCGGTCAACTACCGCAAGATCCCCACCCACTCGATCGGTGCGGCGATCGACGACTGTTACGAGGGTTACCAGTGGCTGCGTAGCCAGGGCTATGCGCCGGACCAGATCGTGGTGGCCGGTGACTCCGCCGGCGGCTACCTGGCGCTGGCGCTGGCCCAACGGCTCCTCGATGAGGCCGAACAGCCCGCGGCTCTGGTCTGCATGTCGCCGCTGAGCCAGATCGCCAAGACCTCTCGGCGTACGCACCCCAACAGCGGCAGCGATGCGATGTTCCCGGCTAAGGCCTTCGACGCGTTGATCGAGCTGGTTACGCACGCCGCCGAACGCCGCAGCGACGGCGCCCCCGAAGAGGTCTTCGAACCACTGGACCACATCGAATCCGGGTTGTGTCCCACCCTGATCCACGTCTCGGGCTCCGAAGTCATGTTGCAGGATGCCAAGCTGGTTGCGCAGAGCCTGGCCGATGTCGGGGTTCCGGTCCAGCTGCGGGTGTGGCCGGGCCAGATGCACGTGTTCCAGATCGCCGGCCCGATGGTGCCCGAGGCCAACCGGTCGTTGCGCCAGATCGGCCAGTACATCCGTGAGGCGACCGACTGGGTGACGGTCCCGGACGCGATCGACGATTACGTGGTGATCCCGTAGGTCTTCAGCTTCCGGTACAGGCTCGACCGCGACATCCCCAGTTGCGCGGCGGCAGCGGCCCGGTTGTCGCCGGCCTGTCGTAGGGCCGCCACGATCGCGTCTCGTTCGAGGCTTTCGAGCTGAGTCAAGGCCCGGAGGGCGACGCCCTGGCAGTATCCCGGCAGGTCGGTGTCGGCGATCTCACCGATCTGGCGTTGGCTAAGCGCATGCGCCAAGGCCGCCCGCAGCTGACTGACGTTGCCGGGCCACGGGTATCGGCTGATGAGACGGTGCGCCCCCGGGCTGAGCCGCACCTTGCGTTCCGGTGCGATCCCGCGCAGCAGGGCGGCGGTGATGCCCGGCAGATCATCGGTGCGGTAGCGCAGCGGCGGCACGGTGATCGCGGCATGAAAGTGGCTCAGCAGCTCACCGAACTCCGGCGTTGATTGCGTTGAGCCGGACGGGTCCTGCGACACGGTCGCGACCACCCAGCCGGGTAAGGCGAGCGATTCGACCGCAGCGAAGTAGGCGTTCAGCGCTGCGATGCCCGCCGGGCTCGCCTGATCGATGTCACGCGCGATGTGCAAAGCGGGCCCGCCCGGACCGCTGGGTGGTGGGCCGGCCGCGTCGTGTGTCGCAAGCTGTTCGGCGTCGATGGTGATGCTGCGAGCGCCGGGATGGACCGATTGAAAAAGCTGCGTCGCCAGAGTGAACTTGCCTACGCCGGATTCGCCGACCAGCAGTACCGGCGTCTGGCTCTCCAGCGCCTCGCGTAGTTCGTCGCAGGCACGCACCCATGCCGGGGCGCGGCCGCCGGCCAGGGATTTCTGCGAGCCGAACAGCGTGGTCACCCCGAGTGGGACCGCGCCGGGCTCAGCGGCGGCGCCCGCCGATCCGGCGCGCCCAGAGGTCGCCGGTTCGGCGATCACCAGCATGCCGGCGACTTCGGTACCGGCGAAGACCCGGGTTCCGCGAATGCGCACGATGCGTTGGCTGCTCGGCAGCACGACGGTGTCGCTGGCGCGTTCTCTGTGGGCCAGCAGGAACGTCGCGTGGTCGCGGAGCACCTGCTGTTCCCCGGCGTCGAACATCTGCTGGGCGGCGGGGCTGGCGATCAGCAGAGCGGCACCGAAGGCGAACACGGCCGCGCGGGCCGACCGGGCCGTGACGCGTAGGTAGGCGTCGAAGACGGCCTGTTGCGTCTGGCTGCGGTCGAGCAGCAGGTTGCGGCTGATCTCCTTAGCGGCGTTCTTGACCAGAACGTGCATGACGGGGTTCCACGCCTGGGTCAAGGTGGCGATGGCCACGACGCCCTCGACGCGGCCGGTGACCGGGTCGAGGATCGGAGCGCCACAGGCGGCGAAGTTCTCCAGGCTCTCGCTGTAGTGCTCCGGGCCGACGATGCTGACGGGCTGGCCTGACTCGAAGACGGTTCCGGCCCCGTTGGTGCCCACGGCCGACTCCGAGAAGTCGAATCCGGGAGCGTACTGGACCCGGTCGAACAGCCGGGTGGCCGTCGCGGAGGAATCGATCCGTTGGACGACGCGCACCTTGCGGTCGCTCAGGCCGATGGCCAGCGGCAGGTCGGCGGCGGAGGTGTCGTCGCCCAACTGCTCCAGCACTGGGCGCGCGCAGCGCGCCAACAGCGAATCGGTGTCGATCTCATCGGTGAACGTGCTGATCGGGCGGACGGCATCCACACCGGCATCCCGGCTGCGCTCCCACGAAGCGACAACCAGGTCGGAGACTCCCGCGACGCTTGGCCTGCCGAACTCGAGGAATGCCATCCGGTCGGCGGCAGCCCTCAGCAGCGGGTTGTCATCCCCGGACATCGCGTCACTCGCATCATGCCTGCCCCCCGTAGGTCGCGCGTCAGCCGAGCCGGGCCGCCCTGTTCACCGCGGAGACCACCGCCCGCAGCGACGCGGTGGTGATCGATGGTGCGATCCCGACGCCCCAGACGGTGTTGTCGCCGATCTGAGCCTCCACGTACGCCGCGGCCTGGGCCTCCTCGCCGGCGCTCATCGCGTGCTCGGAGTAGTCCAGCACGTGAACCTGGACATCGACCTGTCCCAGGGCATCGACGAACGCGGCCAGCGGGCCGTTGCCGGACCCGGTGATCTCGGTCTCCACGCCGTCGACCAAGACGGTGGCCTCGATGCGGTCGGTGCCGTCGTCGGTCTCGGCGGCGAGCAGCTTCTGGTGCATACGCTCCAGCGGACGGATCGGGTTCAGGTACTCGTCGGCGAAGGCGTCCCACATCTCCTTGGGGGTGACCTCGCCACCCTCGCCGTCGGTCAGCTGCTGGATCACCTTGGAGAACTCGATCTGCAGCCGTCGCGGCAGCACCAGGCCGTGGTCGGTCTTCATCACATAGGCCACGCCGCCCTTGCCGGACTGCGAGTTGACCCGGATCACCGCTTCGTAGGTGCGGCCCACGTCGCGGGGATCGATCGGCAGGTAGGGCACCTGCCAGAGCATGTCGTCGACGTCGGAGTCGGCCGCGTCCGCATCGATCTTCATCTGGTCCAGGCCCTTGTTGATGGCGTCCTGGTGGCTGCCGGAGAACGCGGTGTAGACCAGGTCGCCGCCGTAGGGGTGACGCTCGGGCACGTTCAGCTGGTTGCAGTACTCGACGGTGCGGCGGATCTCGTCGATGTTGGAGAAGTCGATCTGCGGGTCCACCCCACGCGAGAACAGGTTCAGCCCCAGCGTTACCAGGCAGACGTTGCCGGTGCGTTCACCGTTGCCGAACAGGCAGCCCTCGATCCGGTCGGCTCCGGCCTGATAGCCCAGCTCCGCGGCGGCCACGGCGGTGCCGCGGTCGTTGTGCGGGTGCAGGCTCAGGATCACCGAGTCGCGTCGCTTCAGGTTGCGGCTCATCCACTCGATCGAGTCGGCGTAGACGTTCGGGGTCGCCATCTCGACGGTGGCCGGCAGGTTGAAGATGATCGGGTTGTCCGGCGTCGGCTCGATCACGTCGGCCACCGCGTCGCAGACCGCCTTGGCGTACTCCAGTTCGGTGCCGGTGTAGGACTCCGGCGAGTACTCGTAGCGCCACCGGGTGTCCGGGTACTTGGCCTGCTCTGCCAGGCACTTGCGTGCCCCGGCCACCGCGATGGCCTGCACCGCCGCCTGGTCGGCGCGGAACACCACCCGGCGCTGCAGCACCGATGTCGAGTTGTAGAAGTGCACGATCACGCTCTTGGCGCCCGCGCAGGCTTCGAAGGTGCGCTCGATCAGCTCGTCGCGGCACTGGGTCAGCACCTGCAGGGTGACGTCGTCGGGCACCGCGCCCTCGGTGATGATCTCGCGGACGAAGTCGAAGTCGGTCTGGCTGGCCGACGGGAAGCCGACCTCGATCTCCTTGTAGCCCATCGCCACCAGCAGGTCGAACATCCGCCGCTTGCGGGCCGGGCTCATCGGGTCGATCAGCGCCTGGTTGCCGTCGCGCAGGTCGACCGCGCACCACAGCGGGGCGCGTTCGATGACACGGTCGGGCCAGGTGCGGTCGGCCAGTGTGACGGGTTCGACCTCATCGGCGAAGCTACGGTACCGGTTGACCGGCATTGCCGAGCCGCGCTGAGGGTTCCAGGCGGGCTGGCCGGGGTTGGGAGGCCCCGCGGGTGTGGTGATGGCACGGGTGGACGTGAAGGCGTCCGGGTGAGAAGGGCTGGAATAGGTAGTCACGATTTTCGCTCCGGCTTGTCAGGGACTTGTCCAGTGGACTCAAGAACCGGCGCATCGGCGAAACCCGCGACGGGGAGCCGGTCCTGGTCAGACCCCGTCGCGGCGTCCGAGCAGGAGCGCGCGCTGCACGTGGAGAAGCTTACACGCCAATCCACTGGCCGCAGCGCGATGTCCTCGCACGTCCTCGCCCCGGAGGCCGAGTGAACCCGCGAAGTCCTTCCCCTATCCTTGTTGAGGTTCTTGTAGAGGCCCGATCAGTCAGATCGGCGGAAAGGACGACCGTGGCGCTCGTCGTGCAGAAATACGGCGGATCGTCGGTGGCCGACGCCGACCGGGTCCGCCGGGTCGCCGAGCGCATCGTCGAGACCAAAAGAGCTGGTAATGAGGTCGTGGTGGTCTGCTCGGCGATGGGCGACACCACCGATGACCTGCTGGACCTCGCGCAGCAGGTGTGTTCTGCTCCGCCGGCCCGCGAACTGGACATGTTGCTGACCGCCGGAGAGCGGATCTCTAACGCCCTGGTCGCGATGGCCGTCGAGGAGCTGGGTTGCAACGCCCGCTCGTTCACCGGGTCGCAGGCCGGGGTCATCACCACCGGTGCGCACGGCAAGGCCAAGATCATCGACGTCACCCCGGGCCGGTTGCAGGCCGCGCTCGGCGAGGACCAGGTGGTGCTGGTCGCCGGCTTCCAGGGCGTTAGCCAGGACACCAAGGACGTCACCACCTTGGGCCGCGGCGGCTCGGACACCACCGCGGTCGCGCTGGCTGCGGCGCTGAAGGCCGACGTCTGCGAGATCTACACCGACGTCGACGGCATTTTCAGCGCCGACCCGCGCATCGTGCCCAACGCCAAGCGCCTGGACACCGTCACGTTCGAGGAGATGCTCGAACTGGCCGCGTGCGGCGCCAAGGTGCTCATGCTGCGCTGCGTGGAGTACGCCCGCCGCTACCACCTGCCCATCCACGTCCGGTCCTCCTACTCGGACAAGCCCGGCACCATCGTTTCCGGATCGATCAAGGACATCCCCATGGAAGACGCCATCCTGACCGGAGTCGCACACGACCGCAGCGAAGCCAAGGTGACCGTGGTCGGCATCCCCGACCTGCCCGGCTACGCGGCCAAGATCTTCCGCGCCGTCGCCGACGCCGACATCAACATCGACATGGTGTTGCAGAACGTCTCGAAGATCGAGGACGGCAAGACCGACATCACCTTCACCTGCCCGCGCGACAACGGGCCGGCCGCGGTGGCCAAGCTGGAGTCGCTCAAGGGCGAGATCGGCTTCACCGAGGTTCTCTACGACGCCAAGGTGGGCAAGGTGTCGCTGATCGGCGCCGGGATGCGCAGCCACCCGGGCGTGACGGCCACCTTCTGCGAGACGTTGGCCGACAACGGGGTCAACATCGACCTGATCTCCACCTCCGAGATTCGGATCTCGGTGCTGTGCGCCGAAGATGATCTGGACAAGGCCGTCGTTTCGCTGCACGAGGCGTTCGGCCTCGGCACGGACGAGGCGGCCACGGTGTACGGCGGGACGGGGCGCTAAATGGTTTCCATCGGTGTTGTGGGTGCGACCGGCCAGGTCGGCCAGGTGATGCGCACCCTGCTGGAGGAGCGCAACTTCCCGGCCGAGCAGGTGCGGTTCTTCGCGTCGGCGCGTTCGGCCGGGCGCAAGCTGGAATTCCGCGGCGCCGAGATCGAGGTCGAGGACGCCGAGACCGCGGACCCGTCCGGGCTGGACATCGCGGTGTTCTCCGCCGGCGCGACGATGTCGCGGGTGCAGGCGCCGCGGTTCGCCGCCGCCGGGGTCACGGTGATCGACAACTCCTCGGCCTGGCGCAAGGATCCCGATGTCCCGCTGGTGGTCTCGGAGGTGAACTTCGACCGCGATGTGCGCGGCAAGAAGTTGGCCAAGGGCATCATCGCCAACCCGAACTGCACCACGATGGCGGCGATGCCGGTGCTCAAGCCGCTGCACGACGAGGCCGGCCTGACCCGGCTGATCATCTCGACCTACCAGGCGGTTTCGGGTAGCGGGCTGGCCGGCGTGCAGGAGCTGGCGTCGCAGGTCCGTGCGGTCGTCGACGGGGCCGAGCAACTGGTGAACGACGGCGGCGCGGTGGACTTCCCGGCGCCGAACAAGTACGTCGCACCGATCGCGTTCAACGTGGTCGCACTGGCGGGCTCGCTGGTCGACGACGGCTCGGGCGAGACCGACGAGGACCAGAAGCTGCGCTACGAGAGCCGCAAGATCCTGGGTGTGCCAGAGCTTTTGGTGAGCGGCACGTGTGTTCGCGTGCCGGTGTTCACCGGGCACTCGCTGTCGATCAACGCCGAGTTCGCCCGGCCGCTGTCGCCGCAACGGGCCGCCGAGATCCTGGCCGACGCCCCCGGCGTGACGCTGACCGACGTGCCGACCCCGCTGGCTGCCGCCGGCGCCGACGACTCGCTGGTGGGACGAATCCGGGTTGATCCGGGTGCTCCCGACGGGCGCGGCCTGGCGCTGTTCGTCTCCGGGGACAACCTGCGTAAAGGTGCGGCGCTCAACACGATTCAGATCGCCGAGCTGCTGGCTGGATCTTCCGGGTCCTGACGCGGCCCTGCCAAGGCGCCGAACGTGTACTCAGCGCGAAATCTTCCACGATTTTTCGGTCTGAGTACACGCTCGGCGGGATCGGCGGTGATGGCGCTGCTGTTGGCTCTACCCGGGGCGGCGCACGCCGAGCCGCCGGCGCCCATCCCGCGTCCGGTGCTGTGGCCCCTGGCCGAAGGTCAAGTGGTGCGAATCGGCCCCAGTGCCGGAACCGGAACGCCCACCGGCGATTACGGTATCGGTGCCACCGACCTGTGCGAGTTCATGGAGTTCCCCACCGCGGTGCTGCAGATCTGCGGGGACAGCTTCGCCGGCCAGGGCGTTGGGTACGGCGGCTGGTATTCGCCGATCGCACTGCGGCTGGACCCCGATTCGGTCGATGACTCCGACGGGGTGCGCTACGCCGGGGTACTCGGGGTGAGCAAGCCGCTACTGGCCGACCCTGCGCCGGCGGGCAGTACGCAGCTGCCGGCCGGAATCGTCTCGATCAACCGGACCAACTATCTGATGGTGACCACCGCCAAGATGCTGGTGCCGCAAAGCTCTCGGCTGGTGAAAGCCGATCCGGCGCAACCGGGTTGGCAGACTGTGCCGGGGTCGGAGCGGCCCGCCTCCTACCAGGATCGCGGTCAGTCGCAGATCAGCGGTTACTACGACCCGATTCCTACGCCGGACTCGGCCACCGGCTGGGTGTATTTGGTGGCCAACAACTTTGACCGCAGCTCGCCGGTGACCCTGTACCGGGTCACACCGGGTAAGTTCACCGACCGGTCCGCCTGGCAGGGCTGGTCGGCCACCGCGGGCTGGGGGCACACACCCACGCCGCTGTGGAACGACCAGATCGGTGAGCTCAGCCTGCGCCAGATCGACGGCAGGCCGGTGCTGTCCTACTTCAACGGCACCACCGGGAACATGGAAGTGCGGGTGGCCTACGAACCGACCGGGCTGGGCACTGCCCCGGTGACCACGGTGGTGCAGCACGCCGAGTGGCCCGATCCGCCGGTGCCCGTCGAGACCCTGCCGTCGCCGTACGACAACCGGCTGGCCCAGCCCTACGGCGGCTACATCTCGCCGGGATCGACCCTCGATGAGCTGCGGGTGTTCGTCAGCCAATGGAACACCCAGCCGCGTGATCGCGCGCCCTATCGGGTGATCCAGTTCGCGGTGAACCCGTTCAAGCCCTGGTCGGTCAGCTGAACAGGTGCCACAGGTCGGCCCAGAAATCGGTGCCGCCGTCACCGAGGAGGTCGGTGTCCGCGGCGCCCGTGGCGGGGACGACGTCCGTGGTGTAGTCGCCGATGGCACTGGCCACGTTGCCGCTGCTGCCGTCAAGGCCGGTGGTGGCGAAGGAGTGCGCGCCTTCAACTGTGGACGAGTTGAAGCTGCCGCCCGCAATGCCCCCGTTGGGGACACCCGCGTAAGCCGTGGAGAAGTCCCCGGTGACGCTGGCGACATTGCCGTTGGCGGTGATTCCATTGACCCACCCCGCATACGCGGCACTGTTCTCGCCCGTCACGGTGGCGCTGTTGAACGATCCACCGCCATAGCCGGCGTCGGCGACGCTGTGGTCACCGGTGGCCGAGGCGTAGTTGAACAGGCCGTGCCACGCGGTGGCGACGGCGCCATCTCCGTGGGCGATCGCAAAGTTGCCGAAGTCCGACACGGCAAACGCGGTTCCAGACTGATACAACGGGATCCCGCTGAACGAGATCGCAAAGTTGGCGTAGTCGGTGGGGATGGTCGGTGGGGTTATCGAGCCCGCTGCACCGATCCCGGCGACCGCGTCACCGATGTCCGCTGCCGCAAAGGCGGCGACTACGCCCAGTGCACCCGCGCCGCC
The DNA here is from genome assembly GCF_963378105.1 of Mycolicibacter sp. MU0102. Taxonomy (NCBI): domain Bacteria; kingdom Bacillati; phylum Actinomycetota; class Actinomycetes; order Mycobacteriales; family Mycobacteriaceae; genus Mycobacterium; species Mycobacterium holstebronense. The sequence continues at coordinate 4,354,076 of NZ_OY726398.1, read as the reverse complement.
GTCCACCGAGTTTGACCCGGCGAAAGCGACCCCCGGCGTAGCCGCCAAAGCCGCACCGATGCCCACCCCGGCCGCCAATACGCTCAGGCTGCCCACACGTTTCAGAGTCCCCATGGTCGTGCCTTCCCCTGCTGCTCCCCGCCCCGATGGCTTGGTTCTGAGAGCGATGTTAGGAGCGCGAAGCGTGGTGGGGATACAGGGTTTTCCCTGGACTTTCTGGCGCTATTCATAGGGTGGCTGTCGGGTCCCTCCGCCCCGCAGGGCTCATAGCTGATGCATAGCCAAGACCTAGCGGCGCCCGGTGTTGCCCCCGGCAAGATGCCTTGTATGAGCGAAACACCTGACACCACAACCACCCCACCGGCACCGCCGGGTGAGCCCAAGCCCTACTGGCTGTATCGGCTCGCGGCCTGGGTCGCGATCGTCGCCGGCATCGTCTTCATCGTCTCGTCGATCTTCTTTGCCGGCGTCTGGGTCAGCCGCGGCGGCCCCGGCGGACACCACTGCCACGGACACCACGGGCATCACGGCCAGCACGCGATGTTCCACAAGGGCCACCACCGCGGCCCGGGGCCGATGGGACCCGGCCCGGACCAGCGAGGACCCGGCGAGCTGCCGCCCTCGGTGAGCACCCAGGCCCCGCCGCCCCCACCCGGCCGGTAACCCGGTCCGGCCACGAGCAACCGGCCGTCGCCCCTCCCGAAGGGCGGCGGCCGGCGTCGTTGTGGGGCATGATTGATCGGTATGAGCGAGTCGCCAGTTTCCACACCACCGCCTCCTCCGCCACCACCGCCGAACCGGCTCTACCAAGCCGCTGCCTGGGTGGTGATCGTCGCCGGAACCGTCTTCGTCGCCGCCGTCATCTTCGGCACCGGCGTTTACCTCAGCGGCGGCGGTTGGTACGGGCACCACCACCACGGACCGTGCATGATGCATCACGGTCCGCCGATGGGCCCCGGCTTCGGGCCGGGCGGGCCCGGTGGCGAGGAAGGGTGGCCGGGATTCCGGCCCGCCGGCCCGGGTAACGGCCCCGGCGGTCCCGCCGGCCCGCCCGCGCCACCGCCACCACCGTCGGCTCCGCCGCACCGCTGAGGTCCGAGTTTCGCCGAGTGTGCGGTTTAGGTGTGAATTCCGCTGTGAAGCACACCAAACCGCACACTCGGCCACACGTCTTGAGTCAGAAGGTTTACGTACCAGGGGAGACAGGTAGATGACCGAGCACCACACCACCACCGATGCCGGAATTCCGGCGCCCAGCGACGGTGAATCGCTGACGCTCGGCCCGGATGGTCCCATCCTGTTGCAGGATCACTATCTGATCGAGCAGATGGCGATGTTCAACCGGGAGCGCACCCCCGAACGTCAGCCGCACGCTAAGGGCGGTGGGGCATTTGGGCACTTCGAGGTCACCGCGGACGTCACCAGATACACCAGGGCCGCGGTGTTTGCCCCGGGCGCCAAGACCGAGACGCTGACGAGGTTCTCCACCGTCGCCGGCGAGCGGGGCAGCCCCGACACCTGGCGGGACCCGCGGGGGTTCGCGACGAAGTTCTACACGTCGGAGGGCAACTTCGACCTGGTCGGCAACAACACCCCGGTCTTCTTCATGCGTGATCCGTTGAAGTTCCAACACTTCATCCGCTCCCAGAAGCGTCGCGCGGCCAGCAATCTGCGCGACCACAACATGCAGTGGGACTTCTGGAGCCTCACGCCGGAGTCGGCTCACCAGGTCACCTGGCTGATGGGGGACCGGGGCATCCCGAAGAACTGGCGCCACATGAACGGCTACTCCAGTCACACCTACAGCTGGATCAACGCCGCCGGAGAGATCTTCTGGGTCAAGTACCACTTCATCAGCGACCAGGGCGTGGAGTTCCTTGCCCAGGATGAGGCCGACCGTTTGGCTGGCGTCGATGCCGACTACCACCAGCGGGACCTGTACGAGGCGATCGAGCGCGGTGAGTATCCGAGTTGGACGCTGAAGATGCAGATCATGCCGTTCGAGGAGGCAAAGACCTACCGCTACAACCCGTTTGATCTGACCAAGGTGTGGCCGCACGCCGACTACCCGCTGATCGACGTCGGCAAACTGACGCTGGACCGCAATGTCAGCGACTATCACAGTGAGATCGAGCAGGCGGCGTTCCAGCCCAACAACATGGTGCCCGGCACCGGGTTGAGCCCGGACAAGATGCTGTTGGCTAGAGGTTTCTCCTACGCCGACGCCCACCGGGCCCGGATCGGGACGAACTACAGTCAATTGCCGGTCAACGCACCGAAATCCGAGGTGCACAGCTACTCCAAGGACGGCGCCATGCGGTTCGTCAATGCGACGGACCCGGTGTACGCGCCGAACTCGATGGGCGGTCCCAAGGCTGACCCGGCCCGTGCCGCCGAAGTGCGTTGGCACGCCGACGGGGACATGGTGCGCGCCGCCTACACGTTGCGCCCCGACGACGACGACTTCAGCCAGGCCCGCACTCTGGTCCGCGATGTTCTCGATGACGATGCGCGGAAGCGGTTGGCCGCCAATATTATTGGGCATGTTTCGGCCGGTGTCACCGAGCCGGTGCTGTCCCGGGTGTTCGAGTACTGGCGCAACGTGGACCCCGATCTGGGTCGCGCGGTGGAGGCCGGGGTGCGGGCCAACCTTGCCTGACGGCCGGCGGGCCGGCGCAACCCTGCTGGCGGGAATGGGATTGGCCGCTGCCGGAGCGGCGGTCGCCCCGGTCGCCGCCGCCGGGCCTTCCGAACCCGGCGTGGTCTCCTACGCGGTGCTGCCGAAGGGCTCGGTCGGCAACATCGTCGGCGCCCCGATGGGGTTCGAAGCCGTCTCCGGTCTGCCGTTCCAGGCCTACTGGGTCGACGACCCGGCATGCAACAACTGGGCGGACATCGGATTGCCCGAGGTCTACAACGATCCCGACCTGGCGTCGTTCAACAGCGCCGTCACTCAGTCCTCGGCCACCGATCAGGGCCACTTCGTCAAACAGGCGGTGGGGGTATTCGCCACCAACGATGCTGCCACCGCGGCATTCCACCGTGTCGTCGACCGGACCGGCGGCTGCTCGGGGCGCACCACCGCGATGCATCTGGACAACGGAGTCACCCAGATCTGGGAGTTCAGCGGCGGGCCGGCCACGGCAACCGACGCGGCCTGGACCAAGCAGGAGGCCGGTACCGACCGGCGCTGTTTCAACCAGACCCGGTTGCGGGCCAACGTCTTGTTGCAGGCCAAGGTCTGCCAGTCCGGTAACGCCGGCCCCGCGGTGAACGTGCTGGCAGGGGCGATGCAGAACTCGCTAGGTCAGTAATCATCGGTCCGCTTGTCGCCCCTCTCCGGTAGCGTCGGGAAGATCGACGGGCGGAGGGGTTGATATGGGGTTCGCCGCGGCGACGCAACTGTCCCGCGGAGATGAGTCTTGCCTGGGCGGCCCCGAGCTGTCCGGTGCCGCCGACGCCGCCGACTACATCACGCAGCGTTGCCTCACCGACGCCCCGCACGGCCGGGTGGGTTTGGAGATCGAGGCACACTGCTTCGACCCGACCGACCCGTACCGCCGGCCCGGCTGGGCCGAGATCGGTGACGTGCTGCGGTCCCTGCCGGCCTTGCCGGGCGGCAGTGTCGTCACAGTCGAGCCCGGCGGCGCCGTGGAGCTCTCCGGCCCGCCCCTGACCGATGCCCTCGCCGCGATCGACGCGATGGCGGCCGATCAGGCGGTGCTGCGGGCGGCGTTCGCCGACGCCGGCCTGGGTCTGGTGCAGCTGGGCGCCGACCCGCTGCGGCCCACGGAGCGGGTCAACCCCGGCGAGCGTTACGCGGCCATGGAACAGTTCTTCGCGGCAAGCCACACCGGTTCGGCCGGTGCGGCGATGATGACTGCGACGGCGTCGGTCCAGCTGAATCTGGATGCCGGTACACGTTCCGGGTGGGCCGACCGCGTCCGGCTGGCCCACGCGCTGGGCCCGACGATGGTCGCGATCGCCGCGAACTCCCCGCTGCTGGCCGGGGAGTTCTCCGGCTGGCGCTCCACCCGGCAGCGGGTGTGGAGCCGGCTGGACTCGGCGCGCTGCGGTCCCGTCCTCGGCCTGGACGGCACCGATCCCGCCACCGACTGGGCGCGGTACGCGCTCAAAGCGCCCGTCATGCTGGTGCACACTCCCGAAGCCATTCCGGTCAGCCGTTACGTGCCGTTCGCCGACTGGGCCGACGGACGGGTGCGGCTCGGCGACCGCCGTGCTGGCACCAAAGACCTCGACTACCACCTGACCACACTGTTTCCTCCAGTGCGCCCACGCGGATGGCTGGAGATCCGCTACCTCGACAGTGTTGACGACACCCTCTGGCCGGCACTGGTATTCACCCTGGCCACCCTGCTCGATGACCCGGTCGCCGCCGACAGCGCCGCCGAAGCCGTCGCCCCCGTCGCTACCGCTTGGGACGTCGCCGCCCGGATCGGCCTAGCCGACCCGCGGCTGCATGCGGCGGCCCGACGCTGCATTGGCCTGGCCGCTGACCGCGCGCCGGCATCCCTGCGCGACGGGATGGATCGGCTGGCCGGCATGGTCGAACGAGGCCGCTGCCCGGCCGACGACGTCACCGACGAAGTGACCCGGACCGACCCCACCGCGATGGTGACTCGACTGGCGCGCAGACAGTTATGACCACATCCGAAATATTGGCCCGCGACCTGACCCGGGCGCGACAGCGCACGCTGACGCTCGTCGATTTCGACGACGCCGAGCTGCACCGCCAGTACGACCCGCTGATGAGCCCGCTGGTATGGGACCTGGCGCATATCGGTCAGCAGGAGGAGCTGTGGCTGTTGCGCGACGGCGACCCGGCGCGCCCCGGCATGCTGCCGGCCGATGTCGAGGGCCTCTACGACGCCTTCATCCACCCCCGTGCCAGCCGCGTCGCCCTACCGCTGTTGGCACCCGATCAGGCCCGGAAGTATTGCGCCACCGTGCGTTCCAAGGTTTTCGACAAGCTGGAGACTCATCCCGACGGCCCGGGGGACGGGTTCGTGTTCGGCTTGGTGCTCAGCCATGAATACCAGCACGATGAGACCATGCTGCAGGCACTGAACCTACGTGCCGGCCCGCCGCTGCTTGGCGCGGGCGACGGCCTGCCCGGCGGGCGGCCCGAGCTTGCAGGAACCTCGGTGCTGGTACCGAGCGGCGAATTCGTACTCGGCGTGAACGCCAGCGATGAGCCCTTCTCGCTCGACAACGAGCGCCCCGCGCACCACGTCGATGTGGCGGCCTTCCGGATCGGCCGGGTGCCGGTGACCAACCGCGAATGGCGCGAGTTCATCGACGCCGGCGGATACCGGCAACCTCAATGGTGGAGCGAACGGGGTTGGCGCCACTGTGTGCAGGCCGGGTTGACGGCGCCGGAGTTCTGGGGCCCCGATCATCGATCCCGGGTCCGATTCGGCCACGCCGAGGATCTGCCCGACGACGAGCCGGTGCAACACATCAGTTATTTCGAGGCGCAGGCATACGCGGCATGGGCCGGGGCCCGGTTGCCCACCGAGATCGAATGGGAGAAGGCCTGCGCCTGGGATCCGGTCGTCGGCGCGCGACGCCGCTATCCGTGGGGCGGGACCGATCCGTCGGCCGAGGTAGCCAACCTCGGCGGTGCGGCGCTGCGACCGGCGCCGGTCGGGGCCTACCCGGACGGGGCGTCGGCCTATGGCGCCCAACAACTGCTCGGCGATGTCTGGGAGTGGACGAGTTCGCCCCTGCAACCGTGGCCGGGCTTTTCGCCGATGATCTACCAACGCTATTCGGAGCCGTTCTTCGGCGGCGACTACCGGGTGCTGCGCGGCGGCTCGTGGGCGGTCGCCCGCGAGATCCTGCGGCCGAGCTTTCGTAATTGGGACCACCCCTATCGGCGCCAGATCTTCGCCGGTGTCCGACTGGCCTGGGACGCCTGATGTGCCGGCACCTGGGCTGGCTGGGCCGGCCGCGGTCATTGGCCGAGCTGATGCTGGAACCGCCGCAGGGGCTGCTGGTGCAGTCCTATGCTCCGCGCCGGCAGCAGCACGGGTTGCTCAACGCCGACGGTTGGGGCGCAGGCTTTTTCGATGCCATCCAGGGCGGGGTGCCTCGTCGGTGGCGCAGCGCGGCACCGCTGTGGAGTGACGGGTCGTTCGCCTCGATCGCCCCGGTGTTGGCCAGCCACTGCGTGGTGGCTGCGGTGCGTTCGGCGACCGTCGGGATGCCCATCGAGGCCAGCGCCACCGCGCCGTTCACCGACGGAAGTTGGCTGCTCTCGCATAACGGCGTGGTGAACCGCGAGGTCCTGACCGCCACCGATCGTGCTGAATCGGTGTGTGACAGCGCCGTATTGGCCGCGACAATCTTTGCCCGCGGGGTGGAATCGCTGGGCGAGGTGATCGCCGAGGTCGGTGCGGCCGATCCGCAAGCGCGACTGAACATAGTGGCCGCCAACGGTTCCCGGATGTTGGCGACGACCTGGGGAGATACCTTGTCGATGTTGCACAGTGCCGATGGTGTGGTGTTGGCCAGCGAGCCTTACGACGACGACCCGCGCTGGGTGGATATCCCGGATTGTCACCTGGTGGACGCGCGCGACGGAGAGGTCCGTGTCACCGCCTTGGGCGTGACCCGATGACGGGGGTCACCATTGCCAATCACCTGGCCGCGGACGCGGCACGCACCGCGCTGCGGGCCGACGTCCGTCACGGACTGGCGCAGCATCCGAAGTCTTTGCCGCCCAAGTGGTTCTACGACGACGTCGGCAGCGAGCTGTTCGACCAGATCACTCGGCTGCCCGAGTATTACCCGACTCGCGCCGAGGCGGAGATCCTGCGAGCCCATTCGGGCGAGGTGGCGGCGCTGTCGGGTGCGGACACCCTGGTGGAACTGGGCAGTGGCACCTCGGAAAAGACCCGGATGCTGCTCGACGCACTGCAGGGCGCCGGGAAGTTGCGTCGATTCATCCCCTTCGACGTGGACGCCGGGGTGCTGGAAACGGCGGGGGAGGCGATTGCCGGTGACTATCCCGGCGTGCGAGTGGACGGTGTCTGCGGCGACTTCGAGCATCACCTGGCACAGATCCCCGACGGCGGCAGGCGACTGTTCGTGTTTCTGGGTTCGACCATCGGCAACCTGACGCCGGGGCCACGCGCCGAATTCCTGGCCGACCTTTCCGCCGTCATGCACGACGGTGATGGTCTGTTGTTGGGCACCGATCTGGTCAAAGACACCGGCAGGCTGGTGCGTGCCTACGACGATTCGGCCGGGGTGACCGCGGCGTTCAACCGCAACGTGCTTGCGGTGGTGAATCGTGAACTCGATGCCGACTTCGACCTGGACGAGTTCGCCCATGTGGTGCGCTGGAATTCGGCGGAGCAGCGCATCGAGATGTGGCTGCGGGCCCGCCGCGCCCAGCATGTCGTGGTCGGTGCGCTGGATCTGGCTGTCGATTTCGCGGCCGGTGAGGAGATGCTGACCGAGGTGTCCTGCAAATTCCGGCCGGAGCAGGTGGCCGACGAACTGGCCGCCGCGGGTCTTCGCCGCCGACGGTGGTGGACCGACGCGGCAGGCGATTTCGGCCTGTCGCTCGCCATCAAATGAGCCTCGCCGACAGTTGGCGTGCCGCGCGCCCACCGGTCGCCGGGCTGCACCTGGACAGTGCGGCTTGCTCACGGCAGAGCTATGAGGCACTGGATGCGGCAGCCCGCCATGCCCGTCACGAAGCCGAGGTCGGTGGCTACGTCGCCGCCGAGGCGGCCGCGCCGGTACTCGATGCCGGGCGGGCGGCATTCGCGGCACTGACCGGCACGGCCGATGCCGACGTGGTGTTCACCACCGGGTCGCGAAATGCGCTGGATCTGCTGCTGTCCCGATGGCCGGGGGCGCAGCGCACCCTGGCCTGCCTGCCCGGCGAGTACGGCCCGAATCTGGGGGTGATCGCGGCGCACGGGTTCAGCTGGCGGATGCTGCCGGTGGATGACACCGGCCGCCTGGTGCTCGACGAGGCGGCGACCGCACTAGCGGCCGACCCGCCGAGCCTGGTGCACCTGACTCCGGTCGGCAGTCACCGCGGGCTGGTGCAGCCCTTGGCGCAGCTGGCAGATATCTGCCGCGGGCTCGGCATTCCACTAGTTGTCGACGCGGCGCAGGCCCTGGGCCAGATCGACTGCGCCGTGGGCGCAGATGCCGTCTATTCGTCGTCACGCAAGTGGCTTGCCGGGCCGCGCGGTGTCGGGGCACTCGCAGTGCGGCCCGCGTTGGCCGCACTGTCGGAGCCCGGACCGGAGGCTGGTGACGTCAATGTCGCTGCACAGGTGGGGTTCTGTGTTGCGCTGGGGGAACATCTGACGGCCGGGCCGGTGGCGGTGCGGGCTGCGCTGGCCGGCGTGGGCGCCCGCAGCCGACGGGTGCTGGCTCAGCTACCCGGCTGGCGGGTGGTCGAACCGCTCGACGAGCCGAGCGCCATCACCACCTTGGTACCGCCCTTGGGCACTGATCCGGTGGAGGTGCGGGCCTGGCTGATCGCCGAGCACGGGATCGTTACCACCGCAGCCGGAGTCGAACGCGCACCGCTGGAGCTGACCATGCCCGTGCTGCGGATCTCGCCGCACCTCGACACCACCGAGGACGACGTGCAGGTGCTCGCTACGGCGTTGGCCGATGCGCCACGCGGGGCGATGAAGGCCGTTCTCGGCGAACGCTAGTGGCCGAACAGGCCCTTGCCTCCGCCGCCGAACAGGCCCCCGCCCCCACCGCCGAAGAGTCCTCCACCGCGGGATCCGCCGCCGCCGAACAAGCCGCCGCCGCCTCCGCCCCCGAACAGTCCGCCACCGGGCCTTCCACCGCCGCCGAAGATCCCGCCGGGCTTACCGCCTCCGCCGAACAGGCCACCACCCAGGTTGGGCATGGAGGGTGCGCTCGGTGCGGGCAGCGAGGGCAGTGCGGGTGCCTGGGGTGCCGGGATCGAGGGCAGTGCGGGCAGTGCGGGTGCCTGCGGTGCCGGCAGCGAGGGCAGTGCGGGTGCCTGGGGTGCGGTGAATGCCGGCAGTGACGGCGCCTGGGGTGCGGGCAGTGACGGCAGTGACGGCAGTGACGGCGCCTCGGGAACCGGAAGCCCGGCCGGGGGGCCTGAATTCGGCAGCTGGATCGGCAGATTCGGCAACTGGATTCCCGGATTGGGGTTGACCGCGGGTGCGTCAGGCACCTTGACAGGCAGCTCCGGCAGCTGAATTCCCGGGTTCGGGTTGATTGCGGGAATGTCCGGGACCTGAACCGGCGGATCCGGCAGTTTCACCACCGGCGGGTTCGGGTTGACCACCGGGATTTCAGGTTTGACGACCGGGGGATTGGGCTTGACCACCGGGATTTCAGGTTTGACGACCGGGGGATTGGGCTTGACCACCGGAATTTCGGGCTTGACGACCGGGGGATTGGGCTTCACGACCGGCGGATCGGGGAGCTCGATCGGCGGGTTCGGCTTCACCACCGGCGGTTGGGGCTTCACGATCGGCGGATCGGGCTTGACCACCGGGGGATTGGGGAGCTCGACGGGCGGCGTGGGAATGACCACCGGGGGTTCGGGCTTGACCTCGGGCGGTTGGGGCTTGACCACCGGGGCCGGTGCCGTCGGCCTCTTGCCGGGCAATCCCCACAGGAATGACAGATCAGTCAACCCCGCCAAGACGGGCCGGTGTGGGGCCGGCTGCGGAAGCGGCGCCAACAGGAAGGGCGACGGCGTCTGCGCCGCCGGCGGGCGGATGGGCATCGGCGGGCCGAAGATCGGGGCGGGTACGAACAATGGCCCGGTGCTTGCCCCGGCCGCCACCGGCTGTGGTGCCGGCAGACCGGGCGCCGGGGCACCCAGCGGCACTGCCGCCGGAAGGTCGGGCGCCGACGGCAGGCTCAACGGCGGCAGTGGAATCGAGTCCGCTGGCGCTTGCCCCATCACCGGTGGTTGTCCCCCGAACGGCTCGGTGGCGGGTACTTGAAGATTCGGAGCCCGGTGCGGAATGGTCAGCGCCCGACCGAGATCCGGGCGCAGCGCGACCAGGTTGGGGGTGATGTCCAGCGTCATGGCCACCATCAGCGCCGACGCTGCGGCGAACGCGGCAGACGCCAACGCCGCGCTGGCCACCAACAGTGGACGGCGAGGCGGGTGACCCACCGGTGCGAAGATCTCGGTGGCCGCTTCGGCGTCTTCGTCGGGCACTGCGCTGTAGGCCAGGTCGTCGGCGTCAAAGCCGGGGATGTCGTAGTAGCAGGGGCCGACGGCGCAGGAGCTGGGTTCTTGCGTGTAGGCCAGCGCGGCGGACTCCGCCTCGACACCGACCAGGCGGGCAGAGGCCAGAGCCGCACCACGGGCCAGGGCGGCACGCGGCTCCGCGGGCTCGCATACCTCGTGGTCGACCGTGGCCTCCAGCTGTGGCCGCAACGCGGTCGAATCGCCCTCGGCGCAGATCAGAAACAGACCGTCCGGCGACGTGTGGGCGGCGTTGAGCCGATCGGCGACCGTGTGGACCGCGGCGGTGGCATCGCCGTCATCGAGGGCTTGCCGAAAGATCCGGGTGATGGTGCCGTCGGTGCAGTCGACCATGGCCAGTGTCGCGGTCGACGCCTCGACGGACAGCAGCCCCATCTGGTCGCAGCCGACCGTCTGTCCCAGGTTGTGGGCCAAGCTTGCCGCCGCAAGCACCGGGGAGACCAGAGCCACGTTCTCCAAACCCTCGAGGGCGCCGCTGGAAAGCCGTGAACTCAGTGCTGCCGCGTCGAGCGGATCGGTCACCGTCACGCCGGTCGACACCAGGTGCAGACCGGCCGAGTCTGCGGCGTCCCTCGCCCGCAAGATCGCGGCGATCAACGCGTCGACGGCGGCGAATTCGCCGGAGTCGTCGGAAGGCACGTCAATGCTGAGCTCTTCCAGCGTCACGCCGTCCCCGCGTTCTCCGCAGACCAGCACGGTGTGGATGGTGGTGGGTGCGCTCGACGCAAGTGCCACACCGAGGACGACGTCCATGTCTTCTCCGATTCAGTTCTGACCTGCACGCGGTCGGCCACGGCGGCTTCTGGGGGGCACAAACATCGGCGGCGTTCCGACACCGTTTGTTCACCATCACGAGATGTACTCGCAATACATCGAAATATGCGGGTGAGTGAATGAATAGCGTCTGATGGGTTCGTGAAGAATGTCTAATTTTGTGGACTGACCTGCTCGGGCGTCGCGATCCTGCCGTGTAGCGCCACCCGATCGGACCAGGTGGGCGATGATGGACCCGGCACCGACCGGCACCGGTATGGACAGGAGTCAGACTTGGCCGATTTCGTCGCGTCGATCGACCAGGGCACCACCAGCACTCGTTGCATCATCTTCGACCATGACGGTGCAGAGGTGGGCCGCCATCAGCTCGAACACGAACAGATCCTGCCGCGAGCCGGCTGGGTGGAACACGATCCGTTCGAATTGTGGAACCACACCGCGGCGGTGCTGGTCTCGGCGCTGAACACCACCAAACTCCACGCGACGGATCTGGCGGCGCTGGGCATCGCCAACCAGCGCGAAACGACGGTGGTGTGGAACCGCAAGACCGGCCAGCCCTACCACAACGCGATCGTCTGGCAGGACACCCGAACCGACGCCATTGCGGCGGCCCTCGAGCGTGACGGCCACGGGGAGGTGATCCGGCGCAAGGCAGGCTTGCCGCCGGCCACCTACTTCTCCGGCGGCAAACTGCAGTGGATTCTCGACAACGTCGAGGGGGTGCGTGCCGATGCCGAACGTGGCGAGGCGCTGTTCGGCACCTGCGACAGCTGGGTGCTGTGGAACCTGACCGGGGGGCCGCGTGGCGGTGTGCACCTGACCGACGTCACCAATGCCAGCCGCACGATGCTGATGAACCTCGAGACCCTGGACTGGGACGACGAACTGCTGGCGTTGTTCTCGATCCCGAAGGCGATGCTGCCGCGCATCACGGCGTCGTCGACGCGGCGCCGGCATGCGGTCACCGCGAGCACCGGACCGGTGCGCGGCGAGGTGCCGATCGCCGGCATCCTGGGTGATCAGCAGAGCGCCATGGTCGGCCAGGTGTGCCTGTCGGCGGGTGAGGCGAAGAACACCTATGGCACGGGAAACTTCTTGCTGCTCAACACCGGTGAGCAGATCGTCCGCTCCAACAACGGATTGTTGACCACGGTCTGCTACCAGTTCGGCGACGCCAAGCCCGTGTACGCGCTGGAAGGCTCGATCGCGGTCACCGGCTCCGCGGTGCAGTGGCTGCGCGACCAACTGGGCATCATCAGCGGCGCCACGCAGGTCGAGAGCCTCGCTCGCCAGGTCTCCGACAACGGTGGGATGTACTTCGTGCCGGCGTTCTCCGGGCTGTTCGCACCGTACTGGCGTTCGGACGCGCGCGGCGCGATCGTGGGGCTGTCCCGATTCAACACCAACGCGCATCTGGCCCGGGCCACCCTGGAGGCGATCTGCTACCAGAGCCGAGACGTGGCCGAAGCGATGGAAGCCGACTCCGGTGTGCACCTTGGTGTTTTGAAGGTCGACGGCGGTATCACCGCCAATGACCTGTGTATGCAGATCCAGGCCGACGTACTCGGGGTCGACGTGGTCAAGCCGGTTGTGCCCGAAACTACCGCCCTGGGCGCTGCGTATGCGGCCGGATTGGGCGTCGGTTTCTGGAAGGGGCCCGACGATCTTCGCGCCAATTGGCGCGAAGACAGGCGTTGGACCCCGAATTGGTCGGATGAGCAGCGCGCCGAAGGCTATGCCGGGTGGCGAAAGGCCGTGCAGCGCACGCTGGACTGGGTCGAGCTGCCCTGAGAATGGCCGCACGCAGGCGGGTGCTGCCCGGCGCGTTGGTTGCGCTGGTCGTGGTGGCCGTTGTCGGCTGGGCGTGGTGGCAGCAGGCCGGCTGGTTTTCGCAGCCCGCGGGGCCCTCGCCGACGCCGCCGACGCCGCCGACGCCGAGTGCGGTGCCGCTGGATCCTGGCTATGACGACGCGCGCCGCCTGCTCGAAGCGCTGCCGGTCAAGGGCTGGGATCGCGAAAAGGACTTCAAGCGCTACCGGTTCGGCGAGCGGTGGAGTGACGACGTCGACGTCGAATTCGGCCACAACGGCTGCAATACCCGCGACGACATCCTGCGCCGCGACCTGACTGAGGTCGAACTGCGACGGGGAACCTGCCTGGTGCAGCGTGGCGTCCTGCACGACCCGTACTCCGGGGAGACCATCGCCTTTGCCCGTGGCCCCGAGACGTCCGAGGCCGTGCAGGTCGACCATCTCGTGTCGTTGGCCGACGCCTGGTACAAGGGGGCGCGGACCTGGGACGACAGCCGCCGCCGCGATTTCGCCAACGATCCCCGTAACCTGCTCGCGGTCAGCGCCCAAGCCAACTTCGACAAGGCATTCCGCGACGCCGCCGGCTGGCTGCCGGCGAACGCCGCGTTCGAATGCGAATTCGTAGCCCGTCAGATCGCGGTCAAAACCGCTTACGGACTGTGGGTTTCATCTAACGAGAAGACCGCGATGCATCGGGTCCTTCGTCACTGTTGACCCGCACGGTCAACTCAGTCGGTTTCCCCGAGGATCCCGTAGATCTCCTTGCGGGCGCCGTTGATGATGTCGACGATGCGCTGCTGCTGCTCTGGCGTGGCTGCTTGGCCGGCCTGCGCGACGGCACCGAACAGTTGGCCGGTCGCGGTGCGCAGGTTGAGCTGCCCGGGGTCGGCGCCGTCGGCGATCTGCTCCCACGGCGGGGTCTCGATCGTCCCGGCGACTCCGCGACCTTCTTCGGTCAATTCGAAAAGCCGCTTCTTGCCATCGGTCTCGGTGCCGGTGATCAGACCTTCATCGACCAGCATCTGCAAGGTCGGGTAGACCGATCCGGGGCTGGGGCGCCACAGCTGCTGGCTGCGTTCGGCGATCTGCTGAATGATCTCGTAGCCGTGCATCGGGCCCTCGGCGAGCAGGGCCAGGATGGCGAGTCGCACGTCGCCGCGCCGTCCGCGATTGCCGCGCCGGTGTCCACGGTGCCCGCCGGGGCCGAAGCCGAAGCCGAAGCCGGGACCGCCGGGTCCGAAACCAGGGCCGAACCCCGGGCCGAATCCGTGCCGGAAATCCGGGCCGAATCCGGGGCCGGCGGCCTCGTGGCCGGGGCCGAAGCCTAAGGGTGCGCAATGTTCGGCGGCGTGGTCGCGCAACTGCCTGCGAAATTCACGCCGGGCCTGCCGGCGCGCGATGTGTGCCGCGCGGCGCTGATGTGGCGTCGCCGGGCCGAAACCGAAACCGACGTGGTGTTCGGCGTCTTCTGGGAAGGGTCCGCCGGGCGGACCAAAGGGGCTGTTCATGCGTACCTCGTTGCTTGGGAAGGGGGAGCGCGATTCGCTCCCGATACGCTAACGATATATCGAGAACTATCGAGATGCAACGGTAGCGCCAGGCCGGACCAGAGACGGTCGAGACAGTGCCGAAGGGAATTTGAAGCGACAGCGCTATCGCCGGCGGAGGTCCTGGTGGTCGTTTGACCGCCAGGGAACAAGGGCTCGGCCCGCTAGCTCGGGGGGAAGAATCCACCGGTATTCGGTGGCGGCCACGGCGCAGGAGGCGGCGGGAAATACGGCCCGGGCGGCATGACCTGAAACCGCGCCAGCTCGCGCTGATGCCGTTCGGCCAGCACGGCGGCCAGCACCAGTTCGGGCGGGGCATCCGGAGGCGGTGGCGGCGAGATGTGCGCGAGTACATCACCGGAGATCCGGTAGGCCATCATCTGCCGGGTATGCGGGTCAAGCTGTCCGGCCCGGCCCAGGAACTGCCTTGCCAGTTCGGCGGATTCGGCCCGCAGGCCCGACAACTGCAACGTCGAGGCCCACCAGGCCAGCCCGGGCGGCATCATGGGCGGCGGCGTCGAAACCGGCGCGCGTTCACTGATCACCACCGTGCCGGCGAAGATGTCGCCCAGGCGTTTGCCGCGCGGTGACAGCAGGCTGCAGATCACCGCCGGGCTGCCGGTCAATCCCCAGATCTCGACAACTGAGGCCAGCGCCCGAAAGAGTGCCTGCCGGAAGCGTTCCGGGCCCCCGTCGTCGGAGACCACCCGCAATCCCATCGCCATCTTGCCCAGCGAGCGGCCCCGGGTGACGGTCTCCATGATGACCGGGTAACCGACCAAGAGCAGCACGGCGAAGATGATCATGATGGCGGTGGTCAACGCGTCATCGAACCGGCCGAGGGTGGTGGCCCACAGCACGATCGCGCACAGGTATCCCACGATCACGACGGCGATGTCGATCAGCGCGCTCACCGCGCGCACCGGCAGCTGCGCGATCGCGATGTCGAGGACGACGGCGTCGCCGGTCACCAGCTCGGGGCTGCGGTTCGCCATAGCTCAGACGCTACTCGCCGAACAGGTCTCATCGAGGCGCTCGCGGACCTGCGTCGCCCGGCTTCGCCGTGCTCGCAGTCCTCGCTGTGTCTGTTGGCGCGGACCTGCGTCGCCCGGCTTCGCCGTGCTCGCAGTCCTCGCTACGCTCGGCCACGTGGATGTCGATGCCTTCGTGCTGACCCATCGACCGACCTGGGACCGGCTGGAGACACTGGTCAAGAAACGGCGGCGGCTCACCGGCGCAGAGGTCGACGAGCTCGTCGACCTCTATCAGCGTGTGTCCACTCATCTTTCGGTGGTGCGCTCGTCGTCTTCGGACGCAGCGCTGATCGGCCGACTTTCCGCCCTGGTGGCGCGGGCGCGTGCCGCCGTCACCGGTGCCCATGCGCCATTGGCCTCGGAATTCGTCCGGTTCGTGACGGTGTCGTTTCCGGTGGTTGCCTACCGCGCCTGGCGGTGGTGGCTGGGCACCGCCGTGCTGTTTCTGGCGGTGTCGGCGGTCATCGCCTGCTGGGTGGCCGGCAACCCCGACGTGCAGGCGGTGATCGGCACCCCCGCGGAGATCGATCGATTGGTCAACCACGACTTCGCCGCCTACTACAGCGATCACCCGGCCGGGTCCTTCGCGCTGCAGGTCTGGGTGAACAACGCCTGGGTGGCCGCTCGCGCCATTGCCTTCTCAGTCCTGCTGGGCTTGCCGATTCCGGCGCTGTTGTTCTCCAACGCCGCCAACCTCGGCTTGGGACTCGGGTTGATGTTCCACGCCGGCCGGGGCGGCTTCATGCTGGGACTGCTTGCCCCGCACGGGCTGCTGGAGCTGACGGCGGTGTTCTTGGCCGGGGCGGTGGGCATGCGCCTGGGCTGGACGGTGATCGCCCCGGGCGATCGGCCCCGCGCACAGGCGCTCGCCGAACAGGGCCGCGCCGTCGTCGCGGTCGCCGTGGGGTTGGTCGTGGTGTTCGCCGTGGCCGGGCTGCTCGAGGCGGTGGTGACCCCGTCGCCGTTGCCGACGTGGCTGCGGATCGGCATCGGGGCCGCAGTGGAGGCGGCATTTTTGGCCTACGTGGTGTACTTCGGGCGCAAAGCGGTGGCCGCCGGCGAAACCGGTGACATCGCCGATGCCCCCGACGTCGTGCCCACCGGCTAGCCGTCCGTCACAACCGGCCGGCCGCCTTCATCGCCAGATAGGCATCGGCCAGTGCTGGCGCCAGATCCTCGGGCGGGGCGTCGATGACCTGCACGCCGCTGCGACGCAGTCGGGCCGCCATCGCGCGGCGGTCATTGCGGGCCCGCTCCGCGGCGCCGGCGTCATAGACCGCGGCCGCGTCGCCGCGTCCGTGAGCCAGCCGCTCCACTCGCGGATCGGCGACCGCCGCGAGGATCACCTGGTGGGCCGCCGTCAGATTCGGCAACACCGGCAGCAGGCCCTCTTGCAGGGCGGAGGGGTTGAGATCGGTCAACAGCACAACGAGATTGCCTCGGCGCGCCCGTCGGGACAAGGTGGCCAGCATCGCCGCGGCATCGGATTCGACCAGCGCCGGCTGCAGTGGCGCCATCGCGTCGACCAATTGAGCGAACAGTCGAGTCCTCGATGCCCCGAATATCCCGGCCCGAGTCACTTGGTCATGGGCGAGCAGATCGACGTGATCGCCGGCGCGTAATGCCAACGCCGCCAGTAACAGTGCGGCATCCATCGACCAATCCAGCCGCGGCCAGCCCGCGGGATCGCGTGCGGTCGGATCGACCCCGATCCGGCCGGCCGCCGTGCGGCCGGTGTCGAGCACGATGACGACCCGCCGGTCACGCTCGGGCCGCCAGGTGCGGACCACCACCTCGGAGCGCCGTGCGGTGGCCCGCCAGTCGATCGAGCGCACGTCGTCACCGGCGACGTATTCGCGCAGCGAGTCGAACTCACTGCCCTGGCCGCGAACCAGCACCGGAAGATTCCCGTCCACCTCCCGCAGCCGGGCCAGCCGTGCCGGCAGATGCCGGCGGGACAGGAACGGCGGAAGCACCCGCATCTGCCCGGGCACCTGCCGAGACCGCTGGCGCCCGGCCAGTCCCAGCGGCCCGATCGAGCGGACCGTGACCCGGTCGGACTGCTGGTCGCCGCGGCGGATCGGCCGTAGCTCGGTGATTATTCGGGATAGCTGGCCGGCCGCGAGCTGCAGCGGTTGGGAGCGCGGTGCGGCGCAGGCGCTGGGCGACCAGGCGTCACGGATCTGCCCGCGGAATGGGCGGCCGCCGTTGACGATCCATAGGGTGGTCGTGATCGTCTGGCCGAGTCGCACCGCGTTGTCCATGGACCGGTCGATGTGCAGCGTGGCGGGATCTGTCGTCAACGCGACGTCGAGCAGGACTGCCGCCGTGAGCCCGGCCAGCAGCACCGCGAATGCGGCCGCCGGCCAGGGGGCCAGCGTGATCGGCACGGCGCAAAGCAGTGCGATCAGCGCGGCACGACCGGTCAGAATCACCAGCGCGGCACCGGAACCGAGGCCAGGATGGCATCGAGAACGCCGTCGGCGGTGGCGCCTTCGAGTTCGGCCTCCGGGCGCAACATCACCCGGTGCCGCAGTGTGGAGCGGGCCATCGCCTTGACGTCGTCGGGCGTCACGTAGTTGCGCCCGGACAGCCACGCCCACGACCGCGACGTGGCCAGCAACGCGGTCGCACCGCGCGGCGAGACACCCAGCTGTAAGGCGGGCGAGTGCCGCGTCGCCGCGACCACGTCGACGATGTAACCCAGCACCTGGTCGGCCACCAGCACCTGGCGCACGGCGGCGCGCCCGGCCGCCAGATCCTGCGCGCCGGCCACCTGGGCCACCGCGGACAGGTCGTGCGGATCGAAGCCCCGTGCATGCCGAGCCAAGATGTCGATTTCGGCTTCGCGAACCGGCAGCGGCACAGTCAGCTTGAGCAGGAAGCGATCGAGCTGGGCCTCCGGCAGCCGGTAGGTGCCTTCGTACTCGATGGGGTTGGCGGTGGCGGCGACGATGAACGGGTCGGGCAGCGGTTTGGCCGCGCCGTCGACGCTGACCTGACCTTCCTCCATCGCCTCCAGCAGCGCCGCCTGGGTCTTGGGCGGGGTCCGGTTGATCTCGTCGGCCAGCAGCAGGTTGGTGAAAACCGGCCCGGGCCGGAACACGAACTCCGCGGTGTGGGTGTCGTAGACCAGCGAACCGGTGATGTCTCCGGGCATCAGGTCCGGCGTGAACTGGACCCGTTTGAAGTCCAACCGCAACGCGGCGCTCAGGGTTCGGACCAGCAGTGTTTTCGCCACGCCCGGAACGCCTTCGAGCAGCACGTGGCCACGACACAACAACGCGATCACCAGGCCGCTGACTACAGCGTCCTGGCCGACCACTACCTTGGCGACTTCGCTGCGCAGCGCCAGCAATGCGTCGCGGGCTGCGGCAGCAGCCGGATTCTCTGCGGGAGTGTGAGTCACGAGTGGGTGACCTGCCTTTCGATGTCGTCGAGTGCGTGGGCCAGGGCGACCAGGGCATCGTCGGACTCAGGAGGAGGACCGAACAGTAAGTGCCACAACCATTCCGGGTGCGCCCCAATGCGCGTCGACACTGCCGCGACCAACGCGGGCGGTTCGGGTCCCGGGCCCAATCCCAGGCGCGGAGCCAGTCGGCGCAGAGCCGCGGTGCGCAGGGCGGCGGCTGCTCGATCGCGGGCCCGATGCGAGCGGTAGAGCCGGCCGAGCCCTTCGACGGTCTCTGATGCGCGGACGACCACGGGTAATTGTTCGGTGACCAGGGGGCCGAGCCGGCGGCTCTTCCAGACGGCGGCCAGTGCCAGTGCCACGCACAGTTGCCAGAACAGCCATCGCATGTTCGGCGGGATCAGGCCGGCAATCGCGGCCTTTCCCGATTTTGCTCCTTGAACATGTTGGGGCGCATACCAGATCAGGCGATCGGAGGTGCCGGCAAGGTTCATGGCCAGCGCGGCGTTGCCTTCCCGGGCGAGGTCGGCGTTAGTCATGAACGTTTCGCTGCCGATCACGGTGACGGTCCGCTTGCCGTCGCGATAGCGCACCAGGGCGCCGTCATAGCAGCTGACCAGCGAATGGTCTTTGTTTGCAACATAGGTGGCAGTGGTGCGCAGGTCGACCGCTCCGGCCTGTTGCGCCTCGCGCAGGCTGCAGTCGGGCTGGTGGGTGTACGCCCGTGCGGGGCCAGACCGGATGCCCGGTGCGAGGGCCTTGCGGGCCAGCGCGTCCGGTGCCACCAGAAGCAGGTCGCCGGGCAGATCGGCCAGCTGGTTCATCAGCTCACTGCCGGTGATGCGCGGGGTCTGGGCCACCAAGACCAAGGTGTCGGGACGTGCCTGTAAGGCAACGTCATCGACGGTTGCGGCGGGCACGACCTCGACCCCGCGGTGACGCAGCAGTGTCACCAGCGCGTGCGTGCCCTCGGGGCCGGTGGCATTGGGATCCATTCGGCCGCCCGGCCGCGGTGTGGTCAGGTAGGCGCCCACCGCCGAAACCGCCACGATCACGGCCAAGGCCGCCGCCACCCACAGCCATGTCCGCCGCCTGGTCGTCATCGGTACTGCCGAGCCTGAGTTGTGGCCTGCACCCGCTGGTCGAGTTCTGCGACGATCCGATATCCCTCCGGGGTGGCGGGCAGCTCGCCGTAGTTGACGTCGTTGAATGTCTCGGCAGCCCGGAACAGCTCACCGGCCAGGGCCGGTAGAGCCGCACCGGCGTCGCGGGCCAGTTCGGTGGCGGTACGGCCCGTGGCGGGACGCAAGACCCCGTTCTCCTCGAGCGCGCGAGCCACGGCCCGCAGGCGGTGCCGTATCGCCTCGACCCAATCTCCCGCTGCGGCATGGCGTTGCGCGGCGGCACGGTGTTCGGCGGCACTGAGCTGTGTGGCGCCGTACAACGGATCGCCGCGGTAGCCGTCGTGCAGCATGCGACGGCTGACGTGCACGGCGGCCACCACGGCTGCCGCGAGGACGATCAGCAACACGCTGATGGTGAACCATCCGCCCGGCAACTCTGCACCCTTGAGCACCAACCGCCGTACCAGCATCTCAATGAAATCGAGGAACTGCTGCTTAGGTGACGGCCGCGGGTACATCGGTTTTGCCAGCTCGCGTTCGGCCGCCTCGCGGGCGGCTTCGCGGTCGACGTCGACGGTGGGCACCCGCGATCCTTACCCCGGGGGCCGGGTCAGCCAGAGGTTGTCGGTCCATCCGCCGACGTACGGCCCACCGGTGGCGCCGGTTCGCAGCACCAGGTCGAAGGCCTCGCCCCGGATGCGGCGGTCGGTGTACAGCAGTACCGACACCCCGGCGCTGAAGGGCAACACGATGATCTCCCCGATCGTCGTTCCGATCCGGGAGAACAGGCTCAACTGTGCACCGCCGGTCAGGGCGTCCGCCCCGTGGGTGACGATCATGCCGAAGATGTTGAAGGGAAACGCCACTGCGCTGCTGATCAGCGAGATGATCAGTGCAGTCAGCGCCATGATGCCCAGCACTCGCCAGAAACTGTTGCGCACCAAGTAGAACGAGCGGCGCATCGCTTCGAACACGGGTTGGCGTTCCAGCACGATCACGGTCGGCGCGAAGACCAGCACGGTGTAGCCGTAGGCCAATGCTGCAATCAGTGCCGGTACCAGCGGCACGGCGATCAACACAGCGGCGCCGGTGCCGCCCGCTCCGTCGGCGACGGCGATCAGGGCCGCCGCGAAACCACACAGCACCGCCGCGGCGAGGCCGATCAGGGCGGTCAGTCCGATCAGCGGACCGAAGCGATCACGCACAATCGCCCAGGCTTCGGCGATGGTGATCGGCGACCCGAACACCGCGCGGCCAACCACCACCGTCAGTAGGCCGGTCAACACGATGGTGCCCAGGGCGGTCACGATAGCCGCCCCGACAGAACCGGTCAGCCACGCCGCCACGTCACCACCGGAGAGCTCCGACGGCGACCTACCCGGACCCGACGGGCCGAGCGCCGACACCAGGCCGAACTGGGCGATTCCGCTGATGATCTGGGTGACCACCACCACCACGGCGGTAAGGCCGAGCACGGTTTTCGGGTTGGCCCGGATGTAGCCGACGGCGCCGTTGTAGATGTCGGTCAGGCTTAATGGGCGCAGCGCAATGATGCCGGGCTTGAGTTCAGGCTGCGGATAGCCCACCGGGGCGCCGTATCCCGGCGGCGGGCCGTAGCCGGGCGGTGGGCCGTATCCCGGAGGCGGGGGACCGTAGCCGGGCGGTGGGCCGTATCCCGGAGGCAGGGGACCGTAGCCGGGCGGTGGGCCGTATGCCGAAGGCGGGGCCGGAGATGGTGGGCCATAGCCGGGCGGGGGTCCGTAGCCGGGCGGTGGTGGGCCATAGCCGGGCGGCGGGCCGTATCCGGGCGACGGAAAACCAGGTCCGGGGTAGCCGGGCGGAGGCGGATTCACCATGTGGCTGAGCGTAGCGTTATGGGGCATGGCGGAACTCAAATCCCAGTTGCGTACCGATCTCACGGCGTCGATGAAGGCGCAGGACAAGCTGCGCACGGCGACCCTGCGAATGTTGTTGGCCGCGATCCAGGCCGAAGAGGTCGCCGGCAAACAGGCCCGAGAACTTACCGACGAGGACGTCCTGAAGGTGCTGGCACGCGAAGCCCGCAAGCGTGCGGAGTCCGCGACGATCTACACCCAGAACGGCCGGGGTGACCTCGCCGCCGAAGAGCACGCCGAGGCTCGGATCATCGACGAGTACCTTCCGGCGCCGCTCAGCGACGCCGAACTGGCTGACGTCGTCGACACCGCGCTGGCGCAGGTCGCCGAGGCGATCGGGGAGCGGCCGCACATGAAACACATGGGCCAGGTGATGAAGGCCGCCACCGCGATTGCCGCGGGCAAGGCCGATGGTTCGCGGCTGTCGGCCGCGGTCCGCGAACGGCTCTAGCGATAGCCCGATGTGTCGGCGCCGATCAAGGCAGTGGCGCTCCAACCAGTTTCGACCGGACTGGCCCGTCGAGGCCGATTTTCGGTATCGATGTCGCCGAGTCGTAGCACCGCTCAGTCGTGGTTGAAATGTGCCGAAAGCGCGATCAGGATCGTCACGATGACGAGAATCACGACGACGGGAAGCGCCCACGGGAGTACCGCTTCGATCACAACACCAGCATAGGCCGGTTTCGGCCGGCAGGAGCCTCGCCGCGGTCCGTGAATGGCACTAGGAACCGGTGGCGGGCAACTGCCAGCCCGTCAGCGCGGCGATGAAGCCGTCGGGGTCGGTAACGCTGACGTAGAGACAGCGGACCGGCCTGTTGAACACGCCGGCCGTCGGTGCTTTGCTCGGTTTGACGGCGTGGGTGAGCCGTATCTGGACCACGCCGTGGCGAGATCCGTTGACCAGCCAGCCATTACACGCCTGATGGACGCCCCAGCCCCACATGCGTTCCGGTGCCGGCTGGGCGGATTCGATGTTGTCCAAGGCGATGTCCATGGCGAAGGCCCATCCGCTGCGGACTTGCAGCAGACCGTCGGCCACCCGGATGCTGGCGCGCCCGGGCCCCAAGCCCAACACGGTCGCCAGCGGTCGATACCACCGGTCATAGCGCATCGGGAAGTCCACAGCAGACATTGTCTACGGCCAAGGAGGCTGGGGGACTGGTTTCGATACAACCAGGGACCGAAGGGCGTCCGCTATTCCGCTTCGCGGAAGTAAGGCTCAACCGTGCCGCTGAGCTTGACGACCATCGGATTTCCGCGGCGATCCTTGGCGGTGGGAACTTCCACACGCACCCAACCCTCGGCCACGTTGTATTCGTGGACGTTGGTTCGCTCGACGCCATTGAAGCGAATACCCACGTCGCGGCGGAGCGTCTCCTCGTCATAGAAGGCGCTACGCGGATCGATGGAGAGCTGATTCGGTGGAACGTCTGTGTTCTGATCCTCGGACATGATGGCCTTCGTTGAATGCTGCGTTACGTTCTCGGATTTGGTTCCCTGAGAACCTACGCGACCAAGCCTGGCTGGATGAAATCACCGCCACCCATGAGTGCCGGCGCTGAGATCTACTGCGGACCAATGGCGGACCGAACGGAAAAAGGCTCCGACCGGATTGACCAGTCAGAGCCCTCTACCTGCAACAACCTGAGTCGGGGTGGCGGGATTCGAACCCACGACCTCTTCGTCCCGAACGAAGCACGCTACCAAGCTGCGCCACACCCCGTGTGAAGCCACGACAGCGTATCGCACCGCGCCGCCGGTCACCCAAACGCCCAGTTCAACGGTCATCGAGGCCTAGCTCACTAGCGCCCCGGAGCATGAAACGCCCCACATCCGGCGCGTGGAGCTCGCAAACATAGGCGGACTTAGGCAGACTGGCTAATAAGGTTTAGCGCAAAGGGAGTCAAATCATGACGCTGTTAGGCGGAGCGGTTTATGCCGGTTTCTTCGCGCTGGCTGCGGTGTGGCTGGTGGCCACCAACCCCGAAGCAGCCGAAGAGCGGGCTCAGGCGAATGCGAACCGGCAGGACCTCTCGAACTCGGCCAAGACTGCGGCCGGACCCGTCGGGTCCAGCCCTTGCTGCGCCAGCCAGTCGTCGTTGTAGTAGGTGTCGGCGTAGCGGTCGCCGCTGTCGGCCAGCACGGTAATCACCGATCCGTTGCGCCCGTCGGCAACCATCTCGGCCAGTAGCGCAAACGCTCCCCAGACATTGGTGCCGGTCGAGGCGCCCACCCGACGCCCCAACACCGCGCTGACGTGCCGCGCCGCGGCCACCGAGGCGGCATCGGGCACGGTCACCATCCGGTCCACCACATCGGGCAGGAACGACGGTTCCACCCGGGGCCGGCCGATGCCTTCGATCCGCGATGATTCCTCGACCACCACGTCGTAGCGGCACTGCGAATAGGCCGGGTAGAAGGCCGAATTCTCCGGGTCCACCACGCACAACCGGGTCGCGTGTCGGCGGTACCGGATGTAGCGGCCGATCGTTGCGCTGGTGCCGCCGGTGCCGGCCCCCACCACGATCCACTCCGGGATCGGATGGGCCTCGTCGCGCATCTGGGAGAACATCGACTCCGCAATGTTGTTGTTGCCGCGCCAGTCGGTGGCCCGTTCGGCATTGGTGAATTGGTCCAGGTAGTGCCCGCCGGTGTCCGTGGCGATCCGCTCCGCTTCGGCGTAGACATCGGCGGAATGCGCGACGAAATGACAGCGCCCGCCCTGCGCCTCGATCAGCGCCACTTTTGATGCACTGGTCGAGGACGGCATCACCGCCACGAACGGCAGGCCCAGCAGGGCAGCGAAATATGCCTCCGAGACCGCGGTGGACCCCGACGACGCCTCGACCACCGTGGTGCCCTCGGCGATCCGGCCGTTGCACAGCCCGTAGAGAAACAACGAGCGGGCCAGCCGGTGCTTGAGGCTGCCGGTGATGTGGGTGGTCTCGTCCTTGAGGTACAGCGCAACGTCGGCCTCGGCGGCCCACGCCGCGGGCAGCGGGTAACGCAGCAGATGGGTGTCGGCGCTGCGCCGTGCGTCGGCTTCGATCAGCCGGATCGCGTTGTCGGCCCAGCGCCGGGGATGCCCGTGGTCGGCGATCCGCCCAGTCAACGGGCCGACACGGAGGGCTGGGTCGAGCCGCGGGTGAGCTGCGAGTCGTCACCGCCGGTGGGCGCCGCCACCAGGGTCAGCAGGCTGGCTTCGGGACGGCAGGCGAACCGCACCGGTGCGAACGGTGAGGTACCGATGCCCGCGGAGACGTGCAAGCGCATGTGCGCACCCCACTGCGAGGGCCCCTTGACCCGGGAGCGATCCAGCCCGCAGTTGGTCACCAGTGCGCCGTAGAACGGCACGCACAGCTGGCCGCCGTGGGTGTGTCCGGCCATCACCAACTGGTAGCCGTCGCCGGCGAACCGGTCCAGCACGCGTGGCTCCGGCGAATGGGTCAGCCCCAGGCGCAGATCGGCGGTCAGGTCGGCCGGGCCGGCGATGGTCTCGTAACGGTCCCGCTCGATGTGCGGGTCGTCGACACCGGCCGCGGCAATCCGATGTCCGGCCACATCGAATTCACGACGGTTGTGGGTCAGGTCCAGCCAGCCCCGCTCGGTGAAGGCCGCGCGCAGGTCCTGCCAGGGCAGCGGGACGCCGTGGATGCGATGCGTCGGCTTGGTCAGGTACTTGGCCGGGTTCTTCAGCCGCGGACCGAAGTAGTCGTTGCTGCCGAACACGAACACGCCCGGCACCGACAGCAGATCACCCAGGGCCTGCACCACCGCCGGCACCGCCTTCGGATGGGCAAGGTTGTCGCCGGTGTTGACCACCAGGTCGGGCTCCAGGCGCACCAACTCCCGCAGCCAGGCCTGTTTGCGGTGCTGCCCGGGACGCATGTGGATGTCGCTGATGTGCAGGACCCGCAGTGGTGCGGAGCCGGGAGCCAGCACCGGCATCGTCGCCTCGCGCACCACGAACGCGTTGCGTTCGATGATCGCGCCATAGCCGATAGCGAGAGCCGCCGGCCCGAGCACCGCCGAAGCGGCGACGACGGACCGGGTCAGGGCAGGTGAAGGAGCCATGGCGTTCAGACTACTGCGCTCAGAGCGCGCTACCGCGGTTACGGCGGCGGTGCAGGGGGCGGCAGCAGCGGAATGGTGATCGGCGGCAACCCGGGAATCTCCACCACCGTCGAACCCACCGGCCCGATCGGCGGCAGGCCGTCCGGCGGCGGTGGCGGTGGCGGCGGGATGCCGTTGCTGACCTCGATAGTGATGATCGAACCGGGAATGGTCTGACCATTCGGTGAGGTGCCGACCACGGCCCCGGAACGGGCGCTGCTGTTGACCCAGTTCGGCTGGTCGGCGACCTGGAACCCGACTTCCTTGAGTCGCGCCCGGGCGGCGTCCACGTCCAGGCCGGTCACGCTGGGCACCCGTGAGTTGGGGCCGCCGTCGACGTACCGCGGCTCGGTCGGCGGCATGATGACGTCGCCGAAGTCGGTGGCGATCGGTTTCATCGCGGCGAACCAGGTCCGGGCCGGCTCGTTGCCGCCGTAGAGGTCTCCATCCCCGCAGTGCCGCAGCGGGAACGAGCACAGATCTCCCGGCGAGAGGGAGTCGTCGAAGATGTAATTGGCCGCCGCGTAGCGGTTGGTGAAGCCCAGAAAGCCCGACGAGCGGTGCGCCTCGGTGGTGCCGGTCTTGCCCGCCATCGGCAGGTCCCAACCCACCGAACCGGCGGCCGGCGCCGCGGTGCCGCCGCCTTGGATGTCCTTGCTCAAGGCGTTGGCCATCGTGTTGGCGAGACCTTCGGGAACCACTCGCTCACAGGTCTCGGTGGTCACAGCCACCTCGTTGCCGTTGCGGTCGAAGACCTTGTCGATCGGGTTCGGCGGGCACCAGACCCCACCGGAGGCCAAGGTGGCGGCAACGTTGGACAGCTCCAGTGCGTTGACCTCGATCGGGCCGAGGGTGAACGAGCCCAGGTTCTGCCGCTTGACGAAATCGGCCAGGCTCTCGTTGCTGTCCGGGTCGTAGTCGCGGGCGGTGCCCGGATCGGCATAGGACCGCAGGCCCAGCTTGATCGCCATGTCCACGGTGCGGCCGACGCCGACCTGGGAGATCAGCTTCGCGAATGCGGTATTGGGCGAGGTCGCCAGCGCGGTGGAGACGTTCATCGGCGACCGGTAGGGCGCGACGTTGACCACACACCAGGTCTCCTTGGGGCAGCCCTTGGCGCCGCCTGAGCCCATGCCCTTGGTCTGGAACCGGCCGGGCACCTCGAGATCGGCGCTGATACCCATGCCCATCTCCAGCGCCGCGGCCACGGTGAATGTCTTGAAGATCGACCCGGCGCCGTCGCCGACCAGCGAGAACGGTTGCGGCCGCATGGTTTCGCCGAGGTCGGCGTTGAGTCCATAGGTGCGGTTGCTGGCCATGGCCAGCACCGGGTGTGCGTCGCTGCCGGGCTTGATCACGCTCATCACGCTGGCAATGCCCTGCACGTTGGGGTTGGCGAAGGTGTCGATCGCCTCTTTGATCGGGGCCTGCACGTCAGGGTCCAGCGTGGTGTGGATGACGTAGCCGCCGCGGGCCACCTGTTCCTTGCTGATCCCCGCCCGCGTCAGGTACTCCTGCACGTAGTCGCAGAAGAAGGCCCGGTCGCCGGCCGCGATGCAGCCCCGCGGCAGCTCGTTGGGCTGCGGCAGGATGCCCAATGGCTCTTGCTTGGCTGCGCGCAGTGCGTCGGCCTCGCCGGGGATGTTTTCGATCATGGTGTCCAGCACCAGGTTCCGTCGCGTCAGCGCACCCTCGGGATTGGTGTAGGGGTTCAGCGTGCTGGTCGACTGCACCATTCCGGCCAGCAGGGCCGACTGCTGCCAGTTCAGGTCCACGGCATCCACACCGAAGTAGGTCTGGGCGGCGTCCTGGATGCCGAACGAGTTGTTCCCGAACGACACCAGGTTGAGGTAGCGGGTCAGGATCTGCGGCTTGGTGAAGGTCCGATCCAGGGTGAGCGCCATCCGGATCTCGCGGAGCTTGCGCGCGGGGGTGGTCTCGATCGCGGCCCGCTTCTCGGCGTCGGTCTGGGCCAGCACCAGCAACTGGTAGTTCTTGATGTACTGCTGCTCCAGGGTCGACCCGCCGCGGGTGTCGATGTCCCCGGAGGCGTAGCCGGCCAGCCCGGTCAGCGTCCCCTTCCAGTCCACCCCGCTGTGCTCGGCGAACCGCTTGTCCTCGATGGAGACGATCGCCAACTTCATCGTGTCGGCGATCTTGTCGCTGGGCACCTCGAATCGGCGCTGCGAGTACAACCACGCGATCGTGTTGCCCTTGGCGTCGACCATCGTCGACACCGCGGGCACATCACCGCTGACCAGCTGGGCCGATCCGTTGGCCACCACGTCGGACGCGCGGTTGGACATCAAGCCGACACCGCCGGCGACGGGAAACAGCAGCGCCGCGAGCAACAC
This sequence comes from Mycolicibacter sp. MU0102, assembly GCF_963378105.1. Lineage (NCBI taxonomy): Bacteria > Bacillati > Actinomycetota > Actinomycetes > Mycobacteriales > Mycobacteriaceae > Mycobacterium > Mycobacterium holstebronense. Next base: position 4,325,745 of record NZ_OY726398.1, on the reverse strand, counting down.
GGCGGCGAGCAGACAACTCCCGGCCAGTTTGAGCACAGTAGGGCCGGTCGGGGGGCGCTCCGACATGGCTAACACACTAGCGGTGGTCGCAAGCGCGGCGGAGCCGGGCGAGGCGGGCCACCGCCATCAACCCCCACCCCGGTATCTGACGCAGACGTCAAAAAATGTCGGTTCCCGGGAAGTCTGGCTGCTGACCGCGACGCAGATCATGATCGGACTGCACGGTCGTCCCAAAAAAGTGCCGATCAACCTGTTGCGCAGACACCACCTGACCACCTAACTTGGACATCAAGTGCGATTCAGGTAACACTGATGACACGATGTGGCGTAGATCGCAGTGTGTCGGTCGGCGCCGATGTTGAATAGGTGGCTGCCGGCGGCGGCCGGGACGGAGGATCGTCAGTGTCTGTTGCAGCGACAGCGGTTCACGACACCAGCATGCCAACGGCTTCAGCATCACAAACCCCCCGAACCGTCTTGCGCGGCGTGCAGGACGAGGGTCGAATCGCCTGGGTTTCCAAGGCCGTCTGCCGCGGTGCGGATCCCGACGAACTCTTCGTGCGCGGTGCGGCACAACGCAAAGCCGCGGTGATCTGTCGGCACTGCCCGGTCGTGCTCGAGTGTTTGGCCGACGCCCTCGACAACCGGGTCGAGTTCGGTGTGTGGGGCGGCATGACCGAGCGGCAACGCCGGGCGCTGCTCAAGCAGCACCCTGAAGTGACCTCCTGGCGCGAGTACTTCGCCGCCCAGCGCAAGCAGCGTGACGCCGGCTGACGCCGGGCTGAGTGCCTCTTCGCTTCTACTTCTACTTCTACTTCTTCGCCGTCAGCTGATCGGCGATCGCGCCGAGCGCCTCCAAATCGGAGACGTCGAACGGCAATGACGGCACCCCCACGATGGGAACCCGCGGGTTGGCCCGGGTGAAACGCGACAGCAGTCGGATCTCCCGCTTGGCGGTGGCACCGCGCTCGGCGTGAATCTGCAGGGCCGCCGTGGTGAGCGCCTTCGTCCCCTCGGGCAGGGCTGTGCCGGGCTCCTGCAGCGTCTCGATCGCGTCGATAGCGCGCTCGATGGGCAGGTCGCACAACATCGGGTGGGTGCGGTTGAGAATCAGCCCGGCCAGCGGCATGTGCTCTTCGGAGAGTCGGTCGACGAAGAAGGACGCCTCCCGCAACGCATCGGGTTCGGCTGCCGACACCACTACGAACTGGGTGCCGCGGCGCTTGAGCAGGTCATAGGTGCGGTCTGCCTTCTCCCGGAAGCCGCCGAAGGTGGCGTCCAGGGACTGCACGAAATTCGCTGCGTCGGAAAGCATTTGCGAACCCAGCACAGTCGACAGGGCCTTCATCGCCAGGCCGACCGCGCCGGCCACCAGCTTGCCGATGCCCCGTCCGGGGCCCAGCAGCAACTTCCACAACCTGCTGTCCATGAAGCTTCCCAGCCGCTTGGGTGCGTCCAGGAAGTCCAGGGCGTTGCGTGACGGCGGGGTGTCGACGACCACCAGGTCCCAGCGGTCCTCGCTCAGCAACTGGCCGAGCTTCTCCATCGCCATGTACTCCTGCGTGCCGGAGAGCGAGGTGGCGACCGTTTGGTAGAACTGGTTGCCCAGGATCGCCTCGGCCCGCTCCGGGCCGGAGTACTGCGTCACCATCTCGTCGAAGGTGCGGCGCATGTCGAGCATCATCGCGTACAGCTGACCGGGCACTTCCGCGGGCAGTTGTACCCGCTGCGGGTTATTGCCGAGGTCTTCGATGCCCAGCGCCTGCGCCAGCCGGCGGGCCGGGTCGATGGTCAGCACCACCACGGTGCGGCCGTATTCGGCGGCCCGCAGCGCCATCGACGCGGCAGTGGTGGTCTTGCCGACGCCACCGGCGCCGCAGCACACCACCACACGATTGGCGGTATCGGACAGGATTGCCGCCAAGTCCAGCGCCAGCGGCTTGCCGGTCGTGTCGGGTGTCATCGAACCCCCTGTTGGCCGAGAATCTCGGAAAGTTCATAGAGGCTGCCCAGGTCGACCCCGTCGGTGATCGTCGGCAGATGCAGGCGCGGCACGTCCAACTGCTGCAGCTGCTCGGCCGTTTCCGTCCGGGCGCTGATGCGGGTGGCGTGCTGGATGGTTTCGGTCAGCAGGCCGGCGAAATCGTCGTCGCTCAGCGTGATCCCCGCCGCGGTCAGTCCGGCCCGGAGCGCGTCGGCGTCGACGACGCCTTCGGCGGCCTTGGCCAAGTCCGCGGGGTCCAGGTGTGCGGGAATGTCGCGGTTGACGATCACGCTGCCGATCGGCAGGTCCAGCGCCCGCAGCTCGTCGATGGCCTCCAGGGTCTCCTGCATCGGCAGGGCCTCCAGCAGCGTCACCAGATGGATGGCCGTCTGATCGGAGTGCAGCAGCTTCACCACGCCGTCAGCCTGCGAGTGCACCGGGCCGCCCTTGGCCAGCTGCGACACCGCTTTGGTGACGTCGAGGAACCGGGAGATCCGGCCGGTCGGCGGCGCATCCACCACGATCGCGTCGTAGACCGGCTTGTTGTTCTTGTCGGTCTGGATCACGTGGTACTTGATCTTGCCGGTGAGGATGACGTCGCGCAGTCCGGGCGCGATGGTGGTCGCGAACTCGACCGCTCCGACGCGCCGCATCGCCCGCCCGGCGATCCCCAGGTTGTAGAACAGGTCCAGGTATTCCAGGAACGCTGCCTCGATGTCCATCGCCAGCGCGTCGACCTGCCCACCGTCCTCGGCGGTCGCGACCTTGAGTGGCGTAATGGGTAGCGGCGGCACGTCGAAGAGTTGCGCAATGCCTTGGCGCTCTTCGACTTCCACCAGCAGTACCCGACGTCCGCCGGCTGCCAGCGACAACGCCAGGGCGGCCGCGACCGTCGACTTGCCGGTACCGCCCTTGCCGGTCACGAAATGCAGCCGGGCCTTCGTCAATCGCGAAGGCCAGCCGAGAAGCGGCTCGCTGCTGGATGTGGCTGTCACCACTGCATGCTAACCAAGTACTTGGGCGTCCTAGCGATAAGCTCGCTGCCATGAGTCAACGCACGGTCTGGGAGTACGCCACCGTCCCCTTGATCACGCACGCCACCAAACAGATCCTCGACCAATGGGGAGAAGACGGCTGGGAGTTGGTGTCGGTGCTGCCGGGGCCCTCCGGTGAGCAGCTCATCGCCTTCCTGAAGCGCCCACAATGAGCTGGCGGGCCCGGCTGACCGAACTCGGGATCGAGCTGCCCGATGTGGTGGCGCCGCTGGCGGCCTACGTGCCGGCGGTGCGCACCGGCAACCTCGTCTACACCTCCGGTCAGCTGCCGATGCAGGCCGGCGAATTGCCGCGCACCGGCAAGCTGGGTGCGGAGGTCGCCCCGGAGGACGGGCACGCACTGGCCCGGATCTGCGCTCTCAACGCGCTGGCCGCCGTGGATGCCCTGGTCGGGCTCGACACGGTGGCCCGGGTGGTCAAGGTGGTCGGATTCGTCGCGTCGGCGCCGAACTTCAACGGGCAACCCGCCGTGGTCAATGGGGCCTCCGAACTGTTGGGTGAGGTGTTCGGCGATGCCGGCAAGCACGCCCGCTCCGCGGTCGGGGTCTCCGAGCTGCCGCTGAACGCGCCGGTGGAGGTCGAACTGATCGTCGAGCTGAAGGCCGCGGCGGAGTAGCGCAGCGGTGTCGGCCAGTCATCCCGCGTACGGTCGGCTGCGGCCGGTCACCGAGACCGCGTCGGTGCTGCTGGCCGACAACCCCGGGTTGATGACCCTGGACGGCACCAACACCTGGGTGTTGCGTGGCCCGGGCAGCGACGAGGTGGTGATCGTCGACCCGGGGCCTGACGATGACGAGCACATCGGCCGGCTGGCTGAGGTCGGCCGGATCGCCCTGGTGCTGATCAGTCACCGGCACTTCGATCACACCGAAGGCATCGACAAGCTGGTGGACGCCGTCGGCGCACCGGTGTACTCCGCAGGGAGCGGATTTCAGCGTCGGCTCGGCGGCGGCCTGACTGATGGCCAGGTGATCGACGCGGCCGGGCTGCGGATCACCGTGTTCGCCACTCCCGGGCACACCGCGGACTCGCTGTCGTTCGTGCTCGACGACGCAGTCCTGACCGCCGACACCGTGCTGGGGCGCGGCACCACCGTCATCGACTCCGAGGACGGCGACCTGACGCGCTATATGGACTCGCTGCGGCGCCTGCGCGGGCTGGGTGGGCGCACGGTGCTGCCCGGGCACGGACCGGAGCTGCCCAACATCGAGGCGGTGGCCAGCGGCTACCTGGAGCACCGCGAACAGCGGCTCGAACAGGTGCGTTCGGCGCTGGCCGCGTTGGGCGAGGACGCCACCGCCCGACAGGTCGTCGAACACGTCTACACCGACGTCGACGAAGAGCTGTGGGGCGCCGCCGAATGGTCGGTGCAGGCCCAGCTGAACTATCTACGGGGCCAGTAGCGCGTCGAAGCTGTAGTTAGCGCGGTGTCTACTCGCACTTTTACGCGCTAACTACAGCTTCGGCGGAAAGGGACTACCGCGCTCGGCGGGCCAGCCGCTCGGAGTCGGAGATCAGCACGCTCTTGCCCTCGAGCCGGATCCAGCCGCGGTGGGCGAAGTCGGCCAGTGCCTTGTTCACCGTCTCGCGCGAGGCCCCGACCAGCTGGGCGATCTCTTCCTGAGTCAGGTCGTGGGTGACCCGCAGGGCCCCGCCTTCCTGGGTGCCGAACCGTTGCGCCAGCTGCAGCAGCTGCTTGGCGACCCGTCCGGGCACGTCGGTGAAGATCAGGTCGGCCAGGTTGTTGTTGGTGCGGCGCAGCCGGCGGGCCAATACCCGCAGCAGCTGCTCGGCGATCTCGGGCCGATCGGAGATCCACGACCGCAGGGCGTCGCGGTCCATCGAGACCGCGCGCACCTCGGTGATGGTCGTCGCGCTCGACGTCCGGGGACCCGGGTCGAAGATCGAGAGCTCACCGAACATGTCCGAGGGGCCCATGATGGTCAGGAGGTTCTCCCGGCCATCAGGAGAACGCCGGCCGATCTTCACTTTCCCGGAGACGATGATGTACAGCCGGTCGCCGGGCTCTCCCTCGGCGAACACGGTGTGTCCGCGCGGAAAGTCCACGGGCTGAAGCTGCTTGGTCAGCGCGGCTACGGCGCTGGGCTCAACTCCCTGGAAGATTCCGGCCCTCGCCAGGATCTCGTCCACGATGCCCCTTAGATGTTTTTGATGAAGGTTTGAAATCGATAAGTGCGGGCCGCTACCCGGCCAGCCACCTGAGTCTAGAGCTAGGCGTCAAGCGAGGTTACAACGCTACACACGGTTGGCATGCCGATTCGGAGGAAACTGCGGATTCGCCTTCTCCACCTGACCCAGCCCGGTTTCGATGCGTTCCAGCCCGACCGCTGACAGCATCAGCAGCATCGGGATGGTGGTGATCAGCAACCAGGACACAAGTCGTCAGTAAACATGGGCAAGGTCTCGTTGGGGTCACAAATTAGTACCCTGTCGGAGGTGACAGTGGACAAGGCGCCCAGCGCGGCGCGAACAGAGACCCGGACCGGCCTGGTCCGGCGCGCTCGCCGGATGAATCGGACTCTGGCGCAGGCCTTTCCCGACGCCCACTGCGAGTTGGACTTCACCAATCCCTTGGAGTTGGCCGTCGCCACCGTGCTGTCGGCGCAGTGCACCGACGTGCGGGTGAACCTGACGACGCCGGCATTGTTCGCCCGGTACCCCACGGCGCTGGACTACGCCCAAGCCGACCGCACCGAGCTGGAGGAGCTCGTTCGGCCCACCGGCTTCTACCGCAACAAGGCGGCTTCTCTGATCAACCTGGGCCAGATGCTGGTCGAGCGCTTCGACGGCGAACTGCCCGACACGATGGACGAGCTGGTGCGCCTGCCCGGGGTGGGCCGCAAGACCGCCAACGTGATCCTGGGTAACGCGTTCGGGGTCCCGGGCATCACCGTCGACACCCACTTCGGCCGTCTGGTGCGACGCTGGGCGTGGACCAGCGAGGAAGACCCGGTCAAGGTCGAGCACGCGGTCGGTGAGCTCATCGAACGCAAGGAATGGACGCTGCTGTCCCACCGGGTGATTTTTCACGGCCGACGGGTCTGCCACGCCCGCAAGCCGGCCTGCGGGGTGTGCGTGCTGGCCAAGGACTGCCCGTCGTTCGGAATCGGGCCCACCTCTCCGATGGAGGCTGCTGCTCTGGTCAAAGGCCCCGAGACCGAGCATCTGCTGGCCTTGGCCGGGCTGTAGCGGCCGTCACGCGGATGAGCAGTTCAACGCGGTGGACCGTAGCGGTACTGGCGGTGGTTGCCGCGCTGCTCACCGGATTGGTGAACGAACTGCGCCGCGAGCCGGCCGCCGTGCCGCCGGGCCGTGGCCCGGCCGTCGCCGGAGTTGGCGCCGACCTGACCGCCCTACGCCAGCGCGCCGACTTGCCGCCCTGCCAGGCGGGACCGGGCGACGGCGGGCCGAGCGCCCTGCGCGGCGTCACCGTCGAGTGCGCGGCCGACGGTTCGCCCGTCGACGTGGCGGCGATGTTCGCCGGTCGGAAGGTAGTGCTCAACCTGTGGGCGTACTGGTGTGGGCCGTGCCGCGACGAGCTGCGGGCGTTCGCCGAATACCAGCGCCGGGTCGGGTCGACCGTGACGGTGGTGACGGTGCATCAAGACGACAACCAAGCCGCCGGGTTGGCCCTGCTGGCCGAGCTGGGCGTGCGGCTGCCCACCTTGCAAGACGGCCGCCGGCAGCTGGCGGCGGCGTTGCGGGTGCCCAATGTGATGCCCGCGACGGTGGTGCTGGCCGCGGACGGTAGCGTTGCCCGCATCCTGCCGCAGCCCTTCGCCAACGCCGAAGAGATCGCCGCCGCCGTCGAGAACAGCGGCCGCTGATGTGGGGTGATCAGGATCCGGCACAGAGGGAGGCGCGGTGAGCGCTGGCGAGTCCCAGTCCTGGGCCCCGTCGCGCGCCCCGTCTTGGCTGCGCCCCCTGGTCGACAACGTCGAGAAGGTGCCGACGGCCTACCTGCACCGGCTGCCCGCCGATGTTCGGGCGATGATCACGGCCGCCAACGCCAAGGCCAGCGTCACCGGAAGCCGGCGCGACGCGGCCGTGCTGGTGCTGTTCTCCGGCCCGCTCGGCGGCCCGCCGGAGGCGATATCGGAATCGGCTGACCTGCTGGTCACGGTGCGTGCCTCGACGCTGCGTCATCACGCCGGCCAGGCCGCATTTCCGGGCGGAGCGGTCGATCCCGACGACGACGGGCCTATTGCCACCGCGTTGCGGGAGGCCAACGAGGAGACCGGGATCGACCCGGTCCGGGTGCACCCGTTGGTCACGTTGGACAAGATCTTCATCGCCCCCTCGGGGTTCCATGTGGTGCCGGTGTTGGCCTATTCCGAGGATCCCGGACCGGTGACCGCGGTAGACCCGGGCGAGACCGCGATCGTGGCCCGCGTTCCAGTCCGGGCGTTCATCAACCCCGAGAACCGGTTGATGGTTTACCGTGATGCGCGCAGTCGACGTTGGGCTATGCCGGCGTTCCGGCTCAACCAGATGCTGGTCTGGGGATTCACCGCCCAGGTGATCTCGGCGATGCTGGATGTGGCCGGCTGGGCGCAGCCCTGGGATACCAGCGAGGTACTCGGGCTGGACGAGGCCATGGCTTTGGTTGGAGAAGAACCTGGTGGAACGGGGATGACTGGGATATGACGTCGTCGCAGTGGCTGGACATCGCCGTGCTGGCGATCGCCTTCGTTGCCGCAGTGTCTGGCTGGCGTTCCGGCGCGCTGGGCTCCCTGCTCTCCTTCGTCGGTGTTGCGTTGGGGGCGATGGCCGGGGTGCTGCTGGCCCCGCACCTGATCGAAAGCGTTTCGGGTGCGCGGCTGAAACTGTTCGCCGCGCTGTTTCTGATCCTGGCCATGGTCGTCATCGGCGAGGTTGCCGGCGTGGTGCTGGGCCGGGCGGTGCGTGGAGCGATCCGCAGCCCCGGTGTCCGCGGAGTCGACTCCATCGTCGGGGTGGTGCTGCAGCTCGGGGTGGTGCTGATCGCGGCCTGGCTGCTGGCCACCCCGCTGACCGCGTCCGATCAGCCGAACCTGGCCGCGGCCGTCAACGATTCGCGAGTGTTGCGTCAGGTCGACGATGTCGCGCCGCAGTGGCTCAAGAACGTGCCGCGGCGGCTCTCGGCGGTGCTCGACGACTCCGGGCTGCCCGCCGTGCTGGAGCCCTTCAGTCACGCGCCGATCGCCGCGGTGGATGCGCCGAACCCGGAACTGGCCGCCAGCCCAGTGGTGGAAGCCACTGCGCCCAGCGTGCTGCGGATCCGTGGTGTGGCGCCCAACTGTCAGAAAGTGTTGGAAGGCACCGGATTCGTCATCTCGCCCACTCGGGTGATGACGAACGCGCACGTGGTGGCCGGCTCGGACAGCGTCACCGTGGAGAGCGGCACCAAGTCGTACGAGGCCACGGTGATCTCCTTCGATCCCAAGGAAGACATCTCGATCCTTGCGGTGCCCGATCTGCCGTTGCCGCCGTTGACGTTCGCCTCCTCGCCCGCCCAAGCCGACACCGATGCGCTGGTGCTGGGCTACCCCGGTGGTGGGGTCTTCGAGGCCACTCCGGCCCGGATCCGCGACGTCATCAACCTTGAGGGCCCCGACATCTACCGCAACACCACTGTCACCCGTCGGGTCTACACCATCAGAGGAACTGTGCAGCAAGGCAATTCCGGCGGCCCCATGATCGATATGGACGGCCGGGTGATCGGCGTGGTGTTCGGTGCGGCGGTCGACGACGCTGACACCGGGTTCGTGATGACCGCTGAGGAGGTGACGGGTCAGCTCGCCCGCATCGGCGACACTCAGCCGGTTTCGACGCAGACATGTGTCGGGGGAGAGTGAGTTAAGCTCTGCCGCTTAAGAATTGCGTCAGGTGGTCGTTGACCACCTCGGGCGCCTCTTCGTGAGCGAAATGCCCCGCGCCGGGCACCGACACGTACTGCCCGTGCGGCGCGTACTGCCGGGTCTTGTTGACCGGGTCGGCCAGCACGTAGGGGTCGTCGTCGCCGCGTAGGTGCAGCAGCGGAATGTTCAACGTGCGCAGGTCCAGCGCCCTCATGAACCGTCGGCCCTCAGCGCGGAGCTGACTGCGCACGGCCCAGCGCTGGTACTCCAGCGCGCAATGCGCCGCCGACGGAATCTGTACCGCGGTGCGCAGGTGCCCGATGGTCTCGGCGAAATCCGCACTCGCTTGCCAGTTCGCCCCAGCTCGACTGCGCACCAAACGCTCAAGCTCGGCTCCATCGTGGCGGGTCAGGGAGCGCTCCGGCCAGAACGGTACCTGGTACCGCAGCAACCACGGCAACAGCGCCCTGCCCTGGTCGGCGTGGGTCAGCGCCGAGTTGCGCAGCGCCGCCGGATGCGGCGAGCTGACCACGGCGATATCGCGCACCAGTCGGGGGTGCAGCAGAGCCGTCGCCCAGCACACCAGGCCACCGTCGGCGTGGCCGACCAGAGTCGCCGAGGAGTGCCCCAGGGCCCGGATCAACCCGGCGGTATCCCCGGCCAGTGTCCAGCCGTCGTAGCCGCGAGGAGGTTTGTCGCTGCCGCCGTAGCCACGCAGATCGACGGCGACAACCCGAGCACCGCTCAGCCCGCGTAACTGATGACGCCAGGTCCACCAGAACGAGCCGAACCCGTGCAGCAGCATCACCAGCGGTCGCGACGTCGGCGGGGCGTCGGCGGCGCGGTCGTCGGCTGATTCCGCCTCGACGACATGGAAGCGGATGCCGTTGGCGTGGATGTCCCAGTGTCGCCACGGCCCGTCGATGCGGGTGATCGACGGATCCGGTGGCGGCACTACCAGCCCGAGGGATCGGTGGTCGACCTGGCGGGCGAGCCCGCCGGAGACGCCGGAGAGCCGTGCAGGCGGTCCGGGTCGGGACGCAGCGCGTCGCGGGTCTCACGCACCGATTCGATCGTTTGGCGCGGCCCGCGGATACGGCGCACCCGCAGGAAGCCGAGCAGCGCCAGGGCCACGGTCACCACCAGCATGATCCCGAACACGATCAGGTAGGCGGCCCAGTCCTGCAGCCACATGTTGAGCAGCTCGGCGACGAAGAAGAAGAAAAAGAAGGTGGAGTAGAACAGCACGACCAGGGCCGCGATGAAGAACACGCTGCCGGTCAGGCCCTTTTTGACGTCCCGAGTGATCTCGGCGCGGGCCAGTTCGACCTCCGCGCGCACCAGCGTCGACATCTGGGCCGTGGCGTCCTTGACGAGCTCCCCCAGGGACGGGTCGGCGGGCAGCGCATGCGGGTCGGCCAACGGGATGGTCGCCAAGGTGTTGGGCACGCCGTTGCGGTCCGCCTTAGCTGCGGCGCGTAATGCATTCCTGCGATCGGCCTTGCTCACTGGCTGTCCTCCCGTTCGCCGTCGTCGCGGCTTAATGTTGCCATGCGGTAGCTGACCCGACGAGTGGCCCCGGAAAGCTGCGGCAGATCGCGAGCCACCGCGGCCCCGACGGTGCTAGCCCGCGGCGCGCCCAGCCCCGCCAGGTCACTCACCGCCGTTAGGCTGTTTCTCTACCACCGGGGGTGGAGTTGATCGACGGGAGAACCGCTGTGCAGATCGCACACCGCTGGTTGTTGCGCAGCGCGACTGCGCTGTTGGCATGGGTGACCTGTGCTGTCTTGGCCACCGTCGTCGCACCGGTGGCCCGGGTCGTCGCCGACGACAAGGTGGTGATGGGCGGGGGCGCCGGCATCGTGGTCGACGAGGACACGTTGTGCACGCTGACCGCGATCGGCCATGACAAGACCGGTGCACTGATCGGTTTCACCTCGGCACACTGCGGTGGCCCGGGCGCCCAGGTGGCGGCCGAGGGCTCCGAAGGCAACGGCATCATCGGCCACATGGTGGCCGGCAATGACGGCCTGGACTATGCGGTGATCGAGTTCGACCCGACCAAGGTGACGCCGGTATCCAACTTCGGCGGCTTCGTGATCGGCGGCATTGGTCCTGACCCGATCTTCGGTCAGATCGCCTGCAAGCAGGGCCGTACCACCGGCAACTCCTGCGGCCTGACCTGGGGGCCGGGCCAAGACCCGGGCACCATCGTGATGCAGGTCTGCGGGCGCCCCGGAGACTCCGGCGGGCCGGTCGTGGTGAACAACATGCTGGTCGGCATGATCCACGGCGCGTTCAGCGACGCGCTGCCGACCTGCGTGATCAAGTACATCCCGTTGCACACACCGGCGGTCGTGGTGTCGATCAACGCCGTGCTGGGCGACATCAACGCCAACGACCGGCCAGGTGCGGGCTTCGTCCCGATCGGCTAGGCGGGTCGCCGCATGGGCTCAGTCGGCCGCCCGGATCGCGTCGAACACACTGGGGTCCACCAGGGTTGAGGTGTCGCCGAGTTCGCGGCCATCGGCGATATCGCGCAGCAGCCGCCGCATGATCTTGCCGCTGCGGGTCTTGGGCAGCTCCGGGACGATATGGACGTTGCGGGGCTTGGCGATCGGCGAGATCTCTACGGTGACGCGCTCACGCAGCTCGTCCACGATGATGCCGCCCACGTGGCTGTGGGATGCCGCCAGCACCACGAACGCGCAGATCCGTTGGCCGGTCTGCTCATCGATGGCGCCGACGACGGCGGCCTCGGCCACCGCTTCGTGGCCGACCAGGGCGGACTCGACCTCAGCGGTAGAGATGCGGTGCCCCGACACGTTCATCACGTCATCGATCCGGCCCAGCACCCAGATGTCGCCGTCGGCGTCGTAGCGGGCGCCGTCACCGGCGAAGTACCAGCCCTGCTCGGCGAAGCGCGACCAGTAGGTCTCGATGAAACGCTCCGAGTCGCCCCAGATCCCGCGGGTCATCGACGGCCACGGCTGATCGATGACCAGGTAGCCCGAAACCGGTTCCCCGGCTGCGTTATCCGGCGACAACAGATCGCCGTGATCGTCGACGATGCGAGCGGAGATCCCGGGCAGCGGGGTCATCGCGGCACCCGGCTTGGCCGCGGCCACACCGGGTAGCGGGGTGATCATCGCGGCGCCGGTCTCGGTCTGCCACCAGGTGTCGACCACCGGGAGCGCGTCCGCGCCGAGCACCCGCCGATACCAGCGCCACGCCTCCGGGTTGATCGGTTCGCCGACCGAACCCAACAGCCGCAGACTGGACAGGTTGTGAGCGTCGGGGACCTCGCGGCCCCATTTCATGAACGTGCGGATCAACGTGGGCGCGGTGTAATAGATTGTCACACCGTACTTTTCGATGATCTGGAAGTGTCGGTGCTGGTCCGGGAAGTCGGGAGTGCCTTCGTAGATCACCTCGGTGGCGCCGTTGGCCAGCGGCCCGTACACCGCGTAGGTGTGGCCGGTGACCCACCCGACATCGGCGGTGCACCAGAAGACGTCGGAGGCAGCCTTGAGGTCGAAGACGTAGTGGTGGGTGTAGGCCGCCTGCGTCAGATAGCCGCCGCTGGTGTGCACGATGCCCTTCGGCTTGCCCGTGGTCCCCGACGTGTACAGCAGGAACAGGGGCTGCTCGGCTTCGAACGCCTCCGGGGTGTGCTGTGGTGCAGCCGGATCCACCACGTCGTGCCACCACAGGTCGCGGTCGGCGTTCCAGGACACCTCGCCGCCGGTGCGTCGCACCACCAGCACGTGCTCGACACTCGGAGCATCGGCGACCGCCTCGTCGACCGCGGGCTTGAGCGGTGCCGGCTGGCCGCGGCGGAACTGCCCGTCGGAGGTGATGACCACCTTCGCTTGCGCGTCGTCGATTCGGGAGCGCAGCGCGTGCGCGGAGAAACCGGCGAACACCACGGTGTGCAGGACGCCCAACCGCGCGCACGCCAGCATCGCGATGATCGCCTCGGGGATCATCGGCAGGTAGATCGCCACCCGGTCGCCGGCGACCAGGCCGAGCCCGGTCAGCGCGTTGGCGGCCCGGGAAACCTCGGCCAGCAGGTCCGCGTAGGTGATGGTGCGGGCGTCGCCGTCGGGCTCGCCCTCCCAGTGGATCGCCACCCGGTCGCCGTGGCCGGCTTCAACGTGGCGGTCCACGCAGTTGTAGGCGACGTTGAGCTTGCCGTCGGCGAACCAGCGCGCGAACGGGGCGTCTGTGTAGTCGAGCACCTCGGTGAAGGGTGTTGCCCAGCTCAACCGGTTGGCCTGCTCGGCCCAGAAGGCGAGCCGATCGGATTCGGCTGCGCGGTACAACTCGGGACCCGCGTTGGCCTGGGCGACGAACTCGGCGGCAGGCGGGTACGACGGCGCAGAAGCGGCTGAGGTTGCGGTCACGGTCAGGAGCCTAATCATTGCGATCACTGCGGCGGTAGTGTCACAGCCCGTGACCACCGCGGAGGATCCACTGGCCCCGTTAGCTGCGCTGCCCGGTGTCTCCGAGGCCAGTGAGCAGGTACGCGACGAGCTGGCTCGGGTGCATCGGCATAAGACCAACATGCGGGGCTGGCCGGTCAGTGCCGCGGAGGCCTCCCTGCGGGCGGCGCGGGCGTCGTCGGTGCTCGACGGGGGTCCCGCGGCCGTGGACGCCGCCTCGACCTGTGACCCGGTGTTCGCCGGGGCCCTGCGGGTGGCCCAGGCTCTGGAAGGCGGGGAGACCACCCTGGTCGAGGTGTGGCGGCGTGCGCCGCTGCAGGCCTTGGCCCGGCTGCATGTGTTGGCCGCCGCGGACCTCGTCGACGAGGAGCGTCTCGGCCGGCCCGAAGGCGGCGCGGCCGTCGGGCGCCGGCTGGAGATGCTGGCCGACCTGGCCACCGGCGGCACGTCGGTGGCCGCCCCGGTCTTCGCCGCGGTGGTGCACGGTGAACTGCTGACGCTGGCACCGTTCGGCAGTGCCGACGGCGTGGTGGCCCGCGGCGCGGCCCGGCTGGTCACCATCGCCAGCGGATTGGACCGCCACGGCCTAGGAGTGCCCGAGGTGACCTGGATGCGCAACGCACGCGACTACCGGCGGGCGGCGGCGGACTTCGCGACCGGTTCAGCCGAGGGTGTCACCGCCTGGCTGCTGCTGTGTTGCGGCGCGATGCGCACCGGTGCACTCGATGCGCTGGGGATTGCTGAAGCGGGTCGCTAAGCGCTGATTCGGGCCACTTGAAGAGGTCCCGGAACGGAACGAAGCGGGCGGCGCTCCGAATGATTCGGCTCGCCGCCCGCTAGCACGGTACACGGTTACCAAGCGTCCAACGTGGGCTGCGTGGGTGGCCTCGGCGCTCCTGCGGTGTTCTTCGGCTGCAACCCCACCCAAAGGGCTGACAACACCGATCACGTTCCGCAATTACGCAGGCCCGCAACACTTCTGCCATCTTCGCGGCTGTGGCTCCGCGTGGGTACCGCTCTCCGTACTGGGAAGTGCGGTTCGGGAGGTCGATCCTTCTCTTCCGGGTCGACCCTGGCCTTACCGGCTTCCGTGCTTCCTTTGTACTACGTGACGCACGACACAGCAAGGGTCAATCGCATACGGCGTGTGCGGTGTCATCGGATTGTGATCAGCGATGTTTGCTAGAGGCCGGATCAAGGCACCAGTCGGCGCAGTAGGGAGTAGGTGAGCGCGCCGGCGGCAAGTGCGCTGACGCCGACTGCGGCAGTGGTGGCCAGCGCGGCACCGGAGGGCGCGGGGATGCGGTCACGCAGCGACACCGGCCGCGAGAAGGTCAGCACCGGCCAGCCGTTGGCGATCGCCTCTTTGCGCAGCGCGCGGTCGGGGTTCACTGCCGACGGATGCCCGACCACCTGCAGCATCGGCAGGTCGGTGATCGAGTCCGAGTAGGCGTAGCAGTGCTCCAACGGGTAGCCCTCGCGGGCGGCCAGCTCGCGGATGGCCTGTACCTTGCCCTCCCCGTAGCAGTAGAACGCGATCTCGCCGGTGTACTTGCCGTCGGCGACCACCATCCGGGTTGCCATGGCGTGGGTGGCACCCAGCGCCCGGGCGATGGGCGCCACGATTTCCTCGCCTGAGGCCGAGACCACCACCACGTCGCGGCCGCAGAGCTTGTGATCGGCGATCAGCTCGGCGGCCTCCGCGAAGATCAGCGGCGTGACGATGTCGTGCATCGTCTCGTTGACGATCGCCTTGACCTGTTCCACGTTCCAGCCGGTGCACATGTTGGTCAGGTGGGCGCGCATCCGCTCCATCTGATCGTGGTCGGCGCCGGACAACAGCATCAGGAATTGCGCATAACTCGACTTGAGCACGGTGCGACGGTTGATCAGTCCCTGGTCCATAAAGGGTTTGCTGAAGGCCAGTGCGCTGGACTTCGCGATGACCGTCTGATCGAGGTCCAGGAACGCGGCTGTGCGGGTTCGAGGGGCCGCAAAAAGTGCCGCAGAGTCGGCTGACGACGTAGGCGCTGAGTGCGGCTGCGGGGTGGATGCGGTCACCGCCACAGCATAGGTGTGAGAGGTCTGCTAACCCGGTGCTACGGGAGAAAGAGCACTTCACACGTAGTGCGAGATTTAGGTCGCCATTTGATAGCAACACTTGCAAACACTTGCGCCGGACCACCCTGTCGTGTGTATAGTGGCATCACTCGGCTTATGCTGAGGGTGTATCGGCCCGACCCCCCGGGGTTGATACGCGACGACCTCCGCCTCCTCCCCCCCTGGCGGGGGTCGTCTTTTTTAACCGGTAATTAGTTCGCCGGAGAGCCCCCGCGCTGACTGGAACGTGTTACAGATCCGGCTTTTCATACGATTAGTTTGGTTTTATCGGTAACACGTACTTTGGGTTATGCACAGTCGGGAATTTCGTCCACACCCGCTGGCAATCGGGTGTCGTGACGAAGCCTCTCGCGCCACAGTGAGGCGGTGAGCGCAGCCACCGGCCTGTTGGCCCTTGTCACCCAACCGGCGCTGCGTGACGAACTGGACCGGGTAGCCGCGGCGGCGGGCGCACGCATCATTCACCTCGGCGCCGAGATGCCGAACCGCAGGGCTTGGTCGGCTGCGGCGGCCGTGGTGCTCGATGAGGAGGCTGCCGCCCGGTGCGGCCCGGCCCGGTTGCCGCGCCGCTCCCACGTCGTTGTGCTCACCGGCGGTCAACCCACCACACTCACCTGGCAAGTCGGCGTCGCCGTCGGGGCGCAACGGGTGCTGGCCCTACCCGCTGAAGGCAACGAGCTGGTTGCCGAGCTGGCCGAGGCCGGCGAATCGGTGCGCGATGGGGTGCGCCGCGGCGACGTCATCGCGGTGATCGGCGCGCGCGGGGGAGCGGGCGCATCGCTGCTGGCGACGGCGCTGGCCCAGCACGCAGGTGATGCGTTGCTGGTCGACCTCGACGCGTGGGGCGGCGGCATCGATCTGCTGGTGGGCACTGAGAACGCTGCCGGCCTCCGCTGGTGCGACCTGGCGCAACACAGCGGGCGGCTGACCTGGCCGGCACTGCGCGAAGCGCTGCCCCGTCAGCGCGGGGTGAGTGTCCTATCCGGTGCCCGCCGGGGCGACGCGGCCTACCAGACCGCTGATGTCGACGCCGGCACCGTCGACGCTGTCGTGGATGCGGGCCGTCGTGGCGGGGTCACCGTGGTCTGCGACCTTCCCCGGGTGTTGGCCGATCCAGGCGAAACCGCCCTGAGCGCTGCCGATCTCGTAGTGGTGGTCAGCTCCTGCGACGTACGGTCGTGCGCGGCCGGCGCCGCGATCGCACCGCGGTTGCGCGCGGTGAACCCCCACGTCGGCCTGGTCGTGCGCGGACCGGCTCCCGGCGGTCTTCGGGCCGCGGAGGTGGCAGAGATCATCGGGTTACCACTGCTGGCTGGATTGCGGGCCGAACCCCGACTGGTTGAGCGCCTCGAACACGCGGGTCTGCGGTTGCATCGCCGCTCTGCGCTGGCGGCGGCGGCCGGTCGGGTCCTTGAACTGTTGCCTCAGCGGAAAGCCCTGGCCTCATGAAAGATTCGCTGATCGACCGGGTCCGGGAACGTCTGGCAGCGCAGTCTTGGGAGGCCCGGGGAGACTCGGAGCTGCGCCCTCAGGCGGTGGCCGCAGCGATCCGGGCTGAATCCGGTGGTGTGCTCGGCGATACCGAAATGCTGTCCAGCCTGCGGGTTCTGCAGACCGAACTGACCGGCGCCGGCGTGCTGGAACCACTGCTGTGTTCCTCGGGCACCACCGACGTTCTGGTCACCGCTCCCGATGCGGTGTGGGTCGACGATGGGGACGGTTTGCGGCGCAGCGAGATTCGGTTCGCCGATGAAGCTGCGGTGCGACGGCTGGCCCAGCGGCTGGCGGTAGCTGCGGGACGTCGGCTCGACGACGCCCAGCCCTGGGTCGACGGGAAGTTGCACGGGATCGGCACCGGCGAGTTCACCGTGCGCCTGCACGCGATTCTGCCGCCGGTTGCCGCCGATGGGACGTGCCTGTCACTGCGCGTGCTGCATCCAGCCACTCAAGACCTCGCCGCACTGACCGCCGCCGGCGCCATTGCGCCGCAGGCCGCCACCCTGCTGTCCGACATCATCACCGCCCGGCTGGCATTTCTGGTCTCCGGCGGTACGGGCGCCGGTAAGACAACCCTGCTGGCCGCTCTGCTCGGCGCGGTCAGCGAAGGCGAGCGGGTGGTGTGCGTGGAGGATGCACCCGAGTTGCAGCCGCGCCACCCGCACCTGGTCCGACTGGTGGCCCGCGCGGCCAACGTCGAAGGTGCCGGCGAGGTGAGTCTGCGCGAGCTGGTTCGGCAGGCGCTGCGGATGCGGCCGGATCGGCTGGTGGTCGGCGAGGTCCGGGGCGCCGAAGTGGTCGACCTGCTGGCCGCATTGAACACCGGCCACGACGGCGGCGCCGGAACCGTACACGCCAACAACTCGGCTGAAGTCCCGGCCCGCCTGGAAGCGCTTGCCGCACTGGGCGGTCTGGACCGTGCCGGCCTGCACAGCCAACTGGCGGCGGCCGTCCAGGTGCTGATGCACGTCGCGCGCGACCGCGACGGCATCCGGCGACTCACCGACATCTCGATGCTGCGCCGCACGGCTGCCGGGCACGTGCAGGCCGCGCCGGTGTGGCAGATCGGACGCGGACTGACCGACCACGCCGCCGAATTCCGCGCGCTGCTGCGCGATCGGATGCCCGCGTGAGCGGCCCCGCGACCGCGGCACTGGCGTTGGCCGCGGCGATCCTGCTCGGTGCTTCGCCACGCCGCCGCCTCGCACCGCCCGACCAACCGCTTGGCGCTGCGGTCGCCGGGCGGGCCGGCCGCTGGAGCCTCATCGGCGCGGTGGCCGGGGCTGCTGTGCTGGTCGCGCTGGTCCTGCCGCGGAGCACGTGGTTGGCCGGAGTCCTGTTGGGCACCACCGCCATCGTGCGACGTCGCCGTGGTCTGCGCCGTCGTCGGGCCGTCGCGGAAGCGCGTGCCCTGGAAACCGCACTGGACGCCCTGGCGGCTGAGCTGCGCGTCGGAGCGCATCCGGTGCGGGCGTTCGCTATGGCCGCCGCCGAATCCAACCATCCCGCGGTGGCCGCCGGGCTGGGCGGAGTCGCCGCTCGGGCGCGGCTCGGTGCCGATGTCGCGACCGGCCTGCGCGATGCCGCCGTATCCTCGGCACTGCCCTCGCAGTGGGAGCGGCTCGCAGCCTACTGGGAACTCGGGGGACAACACGGCTTGGCGATCGCCGCGCTGATGCAAGCCGCGCAGCGCGATATCACTGCCCGGCAAAGGTTCTCGGCGCGTGCCGAAGCCGGCATGGCCGGCGCCCGCGCCTCAGCGACGCTCTTGGCCTGTCTGCCGGTATTGGGTGTGCTGCTGGGGCAATTGATCGGAGCCCGGCCGGTGGTCTTTCTGCTCGGCGGAACGGGCGGGGTGCTGTCGCTGATCGGGATAGGCCTGGTCTGCGCCGGGCTGCTGTGGTCAGACCGGATCACCGCCCAGGCCGGCGGTGTCCTATGACCGGCGCCGCGATGCTGCTGGCTGTGGCGGTGCTCGCCGCCGCCGGACCGGAGACGGTGCGGGAGCGGGCCGGGCTACCCCGGCCAGCACGTCCGACGCTGCGTCGGACAGTCCCGGGCTCCGATGCGCTGGCGCTGGCAGCTGACCTCGAGGTGTTCGCGCTCTGCCTGACCTCGGGGATGTCCGTGTCCGGAGCGGCCCGGGCCACCGCCCGGCACGCGCCGCCGGCACTCGCGGCGGCATTGCACCGGGGCGCGGACCTGCTGGCGCTGGGTGCCGAACCGGCCATTGCCTGGTCGGCGCCGAACGATTCGGCTGCCGGTGCGCTCGACCCGACAACCACCGCGGTGCTGCGCCTGGCCCGAAGGTCGGGGTCATCGGGTGCCGCGCTGGCCAGTGGACTCGGTGAACTTGCTGTGCAGTGTCGCGACGAGGCGGCGCATTCGGCGACGGCCGCCGCAGAGCGAGCAGGGGTGTTGATTGCTGGGCCGCTCGGATTGTGCTTTCTGCCCGCATTCGTCTGCCTGGGAATCGTGCCGGTCGTGGCCGGCCTGGCCGGTGACGTGCTGCGGTCGGGGCTGTTTTGATCGGGCGATGCTTGGCGGACCAACCGCGAGAACATGAGTAGGTTACCGATGAAGGAGGCTGTGTGAGTACTCGGGTATCACAGGTACGCAACATGTTTCGTGTCCTATCGTTGAAGATGGTGCTGCTGGCATCCGATGACTCCGGGATGTCCACGGTGGAATATGCGATCGGGACAATCGCGGCCGCGGCGTTCGGCGCGATCCTCTACACAGTGGTCACCGGTGATTCGATCGTGTCGGCACTGAACCGCGTCATCGGGCGCGCGCTGAACACCAAGGTCTGACGGGTCGTGCGCGGCCGTGGACGATTCGTCGAGGACACCGGCGCCAGCACGGTCGAGGCAGCGTTTGCGCTGGCGGCACTGGTCTCGGTGCTGGTGCTCTGCCTGGCCGGGATCACCGCGGTGTCCGCCCAAATCCGCTGCGTCGACGCCGCGCGGGAAGCCGCCCGGCTGGCCGCACGCGGCGACGCCTCCGCGGTCACCGCGGTGGTGCGCCAGATTGCGCCCGACGGTGCGACGGTCCGGCTGCGTTCCGAAGGTGACGTGGTGGTTGCCCGCGTCACCGCCCGGCCGGTTCTGTTGCCCGGCTTGGCGATCACCGCCGAAGCGGTCTCGGCGGTCGAGCCGTCGCGGTGAAGCCGGCGGGGCCACCGTGGCCGCGGCCGCGATGGTCGCGGTGCTGCTGAGCGTCACCGGCGGCGGCTTCGTACTCGGTGGTGCGGTCATCGCGCGACATCGTGCTCAGGCCATCGCCGACCTGGCGGCGCTGGCCGCTGCGGGCCGGGTTCCGGCCGGGCCCGCCGGCGCGTGCGCGCAAGCCACGATGCTGGGATCGCGAATGCATGCCGGTGAAATCAGTTGCGCGGTAGACGGACTCGACGTGGTGATCACCGTCGCGATGCCGGTCCCCGGCTGGCGGTTTGGCCCCGCCCGCGCGACGGCTCGCGCCGGGCCTGTCGACTAGGGAGCTTCGACAGTGGCGCTCAACCCAGTGTCGGCGAGTTCGGCCTCGGTGGGCAGGCGCAGCGCAACCAGCCCGGCCACGGTGCCCTCGTCGAGTTCCACCCGGTTGACCGTCACGTGGACCGGCGCCCAACCGCCGTCGCTCTGGCGTAGCCGCAGCACCCCGCTCGCCGGCGCCTGGGAGCTGGCCAGGTCGGTCTCCATCCGGGCGATCTGTACCTGGTCGTCGGGATGGACTCGCGATACCTCCGCCGGACTGCGCCAGTCGTAGAACGGGCACGGCTCATCCAGCCATTTCAGCAACCGCCGATTGGCCAGATCCACCATGGCCCGGTGCACGCCCGGCTGGGCCAGCGCATGCAGGATCTGCTGCGCCAGGAAGTCGGGGCGCTGCACTGCGCCGTCGAACTGGCCACGCCAATTCATCCCGCGCGTCACCAGATGCTCACGCCCCCCAGGAACGGCCTCTCGGGCCGTGCGGACCACGAATCCCACCCGAATGGTCTCACCGTGGAAATCGGTGACATCCCAACTGCTGCAGATGGTCTGGCCCGGTTCGGCCCGGATCGCCAGGGCCAGCACCTTGTTCTCGTTCGGGCTGAATTCGCGGGCGGGCAACTCTTCGACGAACGCCCGGCCATGAGTGGCCTCCACCTCCGGGTCCTTGCCGCTGTTGGTCAGCGACTCCCTGGTGTCGGTGGCCACCCCCAGCGTCAGGTCCCACTTCAACGGGCCCGGGATGGGGCGCTCAGATGGTTCCATGTCGGCCGGCCCGGTCCAGACGTGTATCCCGTGCACCCGGCCATCGGACATCACCACGGGTTCGGTGCGGATCACCCGATCGCGGCGGGGCGTGATGCTGGCCAGGCTTTGCCCGGTGCGCACCGATTCGGCGATCGCGGTCTGAATCGCCGCGAGGTGTGGGCTGCGTCGCAGGAACTGGGTGAGTGACACCAGATTCTTCAGCTGGCGGCCCTGCGCGACGACTACCGGTTCACCCCCGAGGGTTTCCACCAGCAACCAGTCGTGCGCCATAAGTCGGGATATTACGGCTACCGCCCTTCTACCAGCGTCAACAGTGAATAATTTCCCGGAATTCGCGTCCGTTTCGCACAGCCCGACGCGCTGCCAAGTTGCGGAGGATCCGGTGCAGCCGGTAACTTACGGCCGCATCCGGTCATGTACCGGGTTGGGAACGGATCGCATCTCTCGACCGTTCGTCTTACTGTCCCGCGTGCTGTTTTGCGTGGTGACGCCTGTCACTGCGACGCAGTTGACGGGGTAAGGGCTCGGGGGAGTCGGCCGTTCGGGGGGTCGGCCGACTCCCGCAGTCATTCAGAGCCCGTATGCGAGCCGTCGAGTTTGCCGAGCACCAATCGCAGCACTCGCACCGCGCCTTGCTTATCCAACGGGTCATTGCCGTTGCCGCATTTGGGCGACTGCACGCACGACGGACATCCGTGCGGGCACTCGCAGGATTCGATCGCCTCCGCGGTGGCGGTAAGCCAAGTGGCCGCAGCACGGAATCCCCGCTCGGCGAAGCCGGCGCCCCCGGGGTGACCGTCGTAGACGAAGACACTGGGCAGGCCTCCCAGCGCCTCCGGCCCCACCGCGGTGGACAGGCCGCCGATGTCGCCGCGATCGCAGCTGGCCACCAGTGGCAGCAGCCCGATCGCCGCATGCTCGGCGGCATGTAGCGCACCCGGGATCGCAGGTTCGGCGACCCCGCAGGCGGCCAGCTCGTCGGCGTCGATGGTGTAAACCACCGCCATGGTCGGCAACGTCGCCGGCGGCACGTCCAGGTCGATGAAATCCAGCACCTCCCCGGTCGGCAGCCGTCGCAGATAGCCGACGATCTGGTGGGTCACCGTCACTGGCATCAGCCCGAGACTGACCGGGCCGAACCAGGCGCGTTCGCCTTCCCCCGTCACGTCGATGTCGGTGATCTCGCGCGCGAACGTGGCGTAGCCGGGATCCTCGGCATGCACGAACGCGATCTGACGCTCGATATCCAGCGAATCGACCACATAACTCTCGCCCTGATGCAAATACACCGCGCCGGTGTGCACCGTGGCCGGCGCTCGCCCGGCATCGACGCTGCCCAGCAGGCGGCCGGTGTCGGCTTCCACGATCACCACCTGCCCGCCGGCCGAGCCGCGGATCTCCACCGTCGCGTGCGGGTCGAGCCCGGGTACCGGGAAGTACCGGTCAGAGCGCCGTCGCAGCAATCCTTCGTCGACCAGGTCGTCGGCCACCTGCTCGGCACCGAGGCGCGCCACTTCGGCGACGGTCAACGGCAGTTCGGCGGCTGCACACAGCAGCTGCGGCCCCAGCACATAGGGGTTGGCCGGGTCGATCACCACCTGCTCGATCGGCTTGTCCAGCAGCGCCTCGGGGTGATGCACCAGGTAGGTGTCCAGCGGGTCGTCGCGAGCGACCAGCACAATCAGCGCCGTCTGGCCCCGCCGACCCGACCGGCCGGCCTGTTGCCAGAACGAGGTCACTGTGCCGGGGAAGCCGGCCATCACCACCGCATCCAACCCGGCGATGTCCACCCCCAGCTCCAGGGCGTTGGTAGTGGCCAGGCCGTAGAGCTCGCCGTCGGCCAGCGCGCGCTCCAAGGCGCGGCGATCCTCGGCCAGGTAGCCGGCCCGGTAGGAGGCGACCTTGTCGACCAGCGTTGGGGCGACCGATTCCAGCCGGGTGCGGGCCGCCAGCGCGGTGAGTTCCGCGCCCCGACGTGAGCGCACGAAGGTCAGGGTGCGTGCCCCCTCGGCGATCAGGTCGGCCATCACCCGGGCCGCCTCGGTGCCGGCGGCGCGGCGCACCGGTGCGCCGTTCTCACCCGTCATATCGGTGCGCAGCGCCGGCTCCCACAGGGCCACGGTCCGGGCCCCGTGCGGCGAGCCGTCCTCGGTGACCTCGGCGACGGGCTCGCCGATCAGGGCCGATGCGCTGGCGCCCGGTAACGCGGTGGTGGCGCTGGCGAAGATCACGGTGGGCCCGGCAGCGGCCCCCGGCGCCGCATAGCGCTCGCACAACCGCAGCAGCCGTCGCAGCACCATCGCCACGTGCGAGCCGAAGATTCCCCGGTAATAGTGGCATTCGTCGACGATCACGAAGCGCAGCCCGCGCAGGTAGGCCGCCCAGCGGGCGTGGTTTCGCAGCAGCGACAGATGGATCATGTCCGGATTGGAGAACACCCAGCGGGACCGTTCCCGGGCGAACCGGCGGATCTCGGCGGCGCTGTCGCCGTCGTAGGCGGTGGGCGCCACGGCTCCGGCCGCGCCACCCAGGCGTGGCACCGCCATGCTCAGCGTGTGCGCCGCGCGCAGCTGATCGTGCCCCAGCGCCTTCGTCGGCGACAGATAGAGCACCCGGGCGCGGGGATCGGTCGCCAGTGCCTGCAGCACCGGAAGTTGATAGGCCAGCGATTTCCCCGACGCCGTGCCGGTGCTGATCACTACGTGCTGCCCGGCGTGCGCCAATTCGGCGGCGGCCAGCTGATGCGACCACGGCACCTCGATCCCGCGTTCGGTGAAGGCACTGATCACGTCGGGCTCGGCCCAGTCCGGCCAGGCGCTGGTGCGGCCCGCCGATGGCGGCAGGTCGGCGACGTGACGCAGCGGGTCTTCACCGGTCTCGACCCCGGCGAGCGCGGCGGCCAGCAATTCACCACCGAAATTCGCCGTCATTGGTCCATCCTCAATTGCCTGGTTTATGCGGCGGTCCCAGCTTCGCCTCTCCTACGTCGAGTCTCGCTGAACCGCCGGCCTCGAATGCCGCCGCCGTATTGTTCACCCTTTGGTAGAGATTTCGGCACCGCAGTCTGTCCTCGGCGCGACGAACATGGTTGACTGATGGCGGTCGTAGCTTCTGTGTTCGTGTTAAGCCTTCGCAGGATCTGTGGTTGCGGCCGCAGTGCCCGCGGGGGAGTGTCGGTACAGCACCGGCCGACCGCCAGGGTACGGCGGTCGGAACAGGCCCGGGGCAGCGAAAATCGGTGCCCCGAACAACGGTGCGTAGCGCACCGGGCAAGAAGAGTAAGGAAAGATCGACAAATGCCACAGGGAACTGTGAAGTGGTTCAACGCGGAAAAGGGCTTCGGCTTCATCGCACCAGAGGACGGCTCGGCGGACGTGTTTGTCCACTACACGGAGATCCAGGGAAGCGGCTTTCGCACCCTTGAGGAAAACCAGCGGGTGGAGTTCGAGGTCGGGCAGAGCCCCAAGGGCCCCCAGGCCACGGGCGTCCGCGCCGTCTGAGCCACGGAATTTGACGTCACCCCCCGGGCAGCTCCCGCCAACGGAGCTAAGCCGGGGGGTTTCGTTTCGGGCGGGTAAGACCGCCCCGGATGCCGCCGGACGGTGGACCGGCTTACTGTCGGTGACGTGAGCCAGCTTTCCTTCTTTTCGGCAGAGTCGGTGCCGCCCAGCGTTGCCGACCTCACCGGGGTACTGGCTGGCCCGGGACAGATCGTCGTAGTGGGCGATGGCGCGCGGCTGTCGGTCGTGGTCGACGCCCCCTGGCGGGCTGTGGCGCTGGCCGAGTTGATCGGTGAAGCCGGTCTGCTGTCCGAGGTCACTCGCACCGAGGAAGACACCCCGCTGGTGCGGACTGCGGTCGACGCGCGCCTGCGCGTACTGGCCCAGGCCTGGACCCGCGGGGCCGTCAAGACGGTGCCGCCGCAATGGCTGCCGGGTCCGCGGGAACTGCGGGCGTGGACGCTGGCGGCCGGGACGGCCGAGGACGACCGATACCTGCTCGGCCTCGATCCGCACGCGCCGGACACTTACGAGCCGCTGGCCTCGGCCATGATGCGGGCGGGGATCGCGCCCACGCTGATCGGGACTCGTGGGGGCCATCCGGCGCTGCGGATCACGGGCCGCCGCCGGTTGTCGCGGCTGGTCGAAAACGTCGGGGAATCACCCGCGGATCCCGAGGCGTTGAGTCAATGGCCGCGTGTCGGGGCCACGATCCCGGGCCATGCGGACGGTCTTTGAGAGAATGCACTGCTGAACGCCGGTTTGCATCGGCACGGGCGTGAGTGCGAGATTGTCAGTTGTCCACCGCGGCCGTGACGCGGCGGTGCGGACAGAAGTGGAGTGGTAAGCGCAAGGTGGCTGACTCGAAGACGGTGAGCGCCCGCAATGGCGATAAAACACCCGTGCGGCGGCTCGTCATTGTCGAGTCGCCAACTAAGGCACGGAAAATTGCGGGCTACCTGGGCAGCAATTACGTCGTCGAGTCCTCCCGAGGGCACATCCGGGACCTGCCCCGCAACGCCGCTGACGTACCGGCGAAGTACAAAACCGAAGCGTGGGCGCGTCTGGGTGTCAACGTGGACGCCGACTTCGAACCGCTCTACATCGTCAGCCCCGACAAGAAGAGCACCGTTGCCGAGCTCAAGGACCTGCTCAAGGACGTCGATGAGCTCTATCTGGCCACCGATGGTGACCGGGAGGGCGAGGCGATCGCCTGGCACCTGCTGGAGACCCTGAAACCGCGCATCCCGGTCAAACGGATGGTGTTCCACGAGATCACCGAGCCGGCGATCCGCAACGCCGCCGAGAACCCCCGCGACCTGGACATTGACCTGGTAGACGCGCAGGAGACCAGGCGCGTCCTGGACCGGCTGTACGGCTACGAGGTCAGCCCCGTGCTGTGGAAGAAGGTTGCGCCGAAGCTGTCGGCGGGCCGCGTCCAGTCGGTGGCCACCCGCATCATCGTGCAGCGCGAACGCGAGCGGATGGCGTTCCGTAGTGCCTCGTACTGGGACGTGGTCGCCCAACTGGACGCCAGCGTCTCCGACCCGACGGCCTCCCCGCCCAACTTCAGCGCCCGACTGGTCGCCGTCGACGAACTGCGGGTCGCCAGTGGTCGCGACTTCGACTCGCTGGGCGCACTGAAGAAGCCCGACGAGGTGCGGGTCCTCGACGAAGCCGCGGCCACCGCCCTGGCGGCCGGCCTGCAGGGCGCATCGCTGTCGGTCACCTCGGTGGAGGAGAAGCCCTACACCCGGCGGCCCTACGCGCCCTTCATGACCTCGACATTGCAGCAGGAAGCCGGCCGCAAGCTGCGGTTCTCCGCCGAGCGGACGATGAGCATCGCCCAGCGGCTCTACGAGAACGGCTACATCACCTACATGCGTACCGACTCGACGACGCTGTCGCAGTCGGCAATCGATGCCGCGCGTACCCAGGCCCGCCAGCTCTACGGCGAGGAGTACGTCTCGCCGTCGCCGCGGCAGTACACCCGCAAGGTAAAGAACGCCCAGGAAGCCCACGAGGCGATCCGGCCGGCCGGCGAGACGTTCGCCACCCCCGACGCGGTGCGCAACGAGCTGGGCAGTGACGAGTTCCGGCTCTACGAGCTGATCTGGCAGCGCACCGTCGCCTCGCAGATGGCCGACGCCCGCGGCACCACGCTGAGCCTGCGGATCGGCGGGCAATCCGGCAGTCAGCAGGTGACGTTCGCCGCCAGCGGTCGCACCATCACGTTCGCTGGCTTCCTCAAGGCCTACGTGGAGACCGTCGACGAGTTGGCCGGTGGTGAAGCCGACGACGCCGAGCGGCGGCTGCCGCTGCTCACTCAGGGTCAGCGGGTGGACGCCACCGAGCTGACCCCCGACGGGCACGCCACCAACCCGCCCGCGCGCTACACCGAGGCCTCGCTGGTCAAGGCGCTCGAAGAGCTGGGCATCGGCCGACCGTCGACGTACTCCTCGATCATCAAGACCATCCAGGACCGCGGCTACGTCTACAAAAAGGGCAGTGCCCTGGTGCCGACCTGGGTGGCGTTCGCCGTGATCGGGCTGCTTGAGCAGCACTTCGGCCGGCTGGTCGACTACGACTTCACCGCCGCCATGGAGGACGAGCTCGACGGGATCGCCGCCGGGCGCCAGCGTCGCACCGACTGGCTGCACAACTTCTACTTCGGCGGCGATTACGGGGTGGAAGGCTCCATCTCTCGCGCCGGTGGCTTGAAGAAGCTGGTCGGGGTCAACTTGGAGGGCATCGACGCCCGCGAGATCAACTCGATCAAGCTGTTCGATGACGCCGAGGGCAGGCCGGTCTATGTCCGGGTGGGCAAGAACGGCCCGTACCTGGAGCGGATGATCACCGGGGACGACGGCGAGCCGACCCCGCAGCGGGCCAACCTGGACGACTCGCTGCCGCCGGACGAGCTGACCCTGGCACTGGCCGAGGAACGCTTCGCCACCCCGCAGGAGGGCCGGTCGCTCGGTGTGGACCCGGCCACCGGGCATGAGGTCGTCGCCAAGGACGGGCGTTACGGCCCGTACGTCACCGAAGTTCTGCCGCCACCACCGGACGACGAGTCCGGGGCGACGGCCAAGAAGGGCAAGAAGCCGACCGGTCCCAAGCCGCGCACCGGTTCACTGCTGCGCAGCATGAGCCTGGAAACCGTGACGCTCGACGACGCGCTGAAGCTGCTGTCGCTGCCGCGGGTGGTCGGCGTCGACCCGGAGTCCGGCGATGAGATCACCGCGCAGAACGGCCGTTACGGGCCATATCTGAAGCGCGGCACCGATTCTCGGTCGCTGGCCACCGAGGAGCAGATCTTCGAGATCTCCCTCGAAGAGGCGCTCAAGATCTACGCCGAGCCGAAACGCCGTGGCCGCCAAGCGGCTGCGACTGCGGCGCTGCGGGAGTTGGGTACCGACCCGACCAGCGGCAAGCCGATGGTGATCAAGGACGGCCGATTCGGTCCGTACGTGACCGACGGCGAGACGAACGCCAGCCTGCGCAAGGGCGATGAGGTGGCCACGATCACCGATGAGCGTGCCTCTGAACTGCTCGCCGACCGGCGCGCGCGGGGGCCGGTCAAGAAGGCCGCCAAGAAGACGGCGGCCCGCAAGGCGCCCGCGAAAAAGGCGCCGGCGAAGAAGGCAGCCGCGAAGAAGGCCACCAAGAGCTGAGTCAGTCGGCTGCGGCCGCGGGCTCGGCGTCCTCGACGATCTCGGCCGGGATCGGTTCCAGCGCTGCGAGGTTCAGTGGCCGCGCCAGCTGAGTGGGAACGGCGCGCCCGCGCAGCTCGACGATCTCGCCGACCTCCCAGCACAGCGCCTCGGCGTCGACCGCGCCGCTGACCGCCACCGCCGAAGCCAGTACGTGGCCGTCCTCCAACTTGGCCAGCTCGGTGAGCCGGGCGGCCTCGTTGACCGGGTCGCCGATCACGGTGTACTCGAAACGGGCCCGGGCGCCGATGTGGCCGGCGATGGCCCGCCCGGCCGACACCCCGATGCCGAACTCTTCGGAACCGAGCACCGGCAGCAGGCCGTCGTGCAGTTCGCGGGCCGCCGCCAAGGCCGCGCTCGAAGCATCCGGGTGCTCGATGGGCGCACCGAAGATGGCCAGCGCCGCGTCACCCTGGAACTTGTTGACGAAACCGCCGTGGCGTCCAACGGCCTCGACCACGACCCGGAAGAACTCGTTGAGCAGGTTGACGACCTCGCTGGGCGGCCGAGTCGCGGCCAGCTGGGTGGAACCCACCAAGTCGATGAAGAGCACCGCCACGTCGCGCTCCTGGCCGCCCAGCTCGGTGCCACGCTCTAGGGCACGTCGGGCCACGTCCTCACCGACGTAGCGGCCGAACAGGTCGCGCAGTCGCTGCCGCTCGGCCAGGTCACGCACCATGTCGTTGAACCCGGCCTGCAGCAGCCCGAGCTCACTGGCGTCGTAGATCTGCATGTGCGCGTTGTAGTTGCCGCGCTGTACCTCGCCAAGCGCCCAGCGCAACTGGCGCAGCGGGTCGGCGATCGACATCGACACCAGCACGGTGCCGGCCAGCCCGATCACCAGTGCGGCCAGCGCCATCAGCAGGATCGGGGTGAACAGCTTGTCCGGCGAGGCGTTGAGCAACGATGCCTTGCCGGCCAACACCGACAGCACGATCGCGAGCACCGGCACGCCGGTCGACAGCAGCCAGGTCAGCAGCTGGCGCAGGATCACTCCCGGCGCCCGCAGCTTCTCCGGGGTCCCGTCCCGCAGGGCCGCGACGGCGACCGGCCGCAGCACCCGCTCGGACTGCAGGTAACCGATGATCGCGGTGGCGGCGGCGCCCAGGGCGGTGGCGGTGACCACGACCGGCACGACGTTGTGCACCACCTGCCAGCTGATGATGACGAACACCACCCCGCCGACCGTCCAGTAGCAGATGCTGATCAGGGAGCGGTAGAACGGCATCCGCAGCGCCCGGGACCGGGCCAGCTCGGTATCTGCGGGATCGGAGTCGCCGTTGGTCTCCAGATCGGCGAGCAGCGCCTCCCGGCGCTGCCAGCGGAACACCGGCATCAGCAATGCGGTGCTGATCGAAAAGCCGAGCCCGAATAGGCACAGCAGCACGACCGCGAACAGCGCCAGGTTCAGGCGCGGCAGGTCCTGCAGATTGATGCGGTCTTCCTCGGGCAGGCCGAAGCGCAGGAAACCGAAGACGAACAGCGAACCGATGATGTCGGCTTGCAGCATGCTCAGCGTGAAAACCGGCCAGGGTGTGCGCACGACCCAGCGGACGAATCGGTTGATCCGCCCGACCAGGGTCGTGGTGGTGCTCACCAGCACACCGTATCGGGCGAGAGGGGGAATGACCGAGGCTGATGGCGTTGGAACGTCGGGTCAAGCCACTACTGTGACCGATGATGTCCGGGGTTTTTGCGCGTTTGGTGGGCCAGCAGTCGGTCGAAACCGACCTGCTGGCTGCCGCGCGGGCGTCTCGACGTGATTCAGCACACAGTGGCACGACCGCCGGGGGTATGACCCATGCCTGGTTGATCACCGGCCCGCCCGGATCGGGCCGGTCGATCGCGGCGGTGTGTTTCGCCGCGGCGCTGCAGTGCACTGCCGACGAGTCCGAGGGCGGACCGGGCTGCGGACGGTGCCGCGCCTGCACCACGACGATGGCCGGCACCCACGCCGACGTACGGCGGGTAGTGCCCGAGGGACTGTCCATCGGCGTCGACGAGATGCGGGCCATCGTGCAGGCCGCCTCCCGGCGTCCCGGCACGGGCCGCTGGCAGATCGTGGTGGTCGAGGACGCCGACCGGCTCACCGAGGGCGCGGGCAACGCCCTGCTGAAGGTCGTCGAGGAGCCGCCGCCCTCGACGGTGTTTCTCTTGTGCGCCCCTTCGGTCGACCCCGAGGACATCGCCATCACGTTGCGGTCCCGCTGCCGCCACGTGGCGCTCGTGACGCCGCCGCCGGCGGCTATCGCCCAGGTGCTGATCGACGCCGACGGGCTCGACCGCGAGACGGCGGACTGGGCGGCTGCGATCAGCGGCGGCCACGTGGGCCGGGCTCGAAGGCTGGCCACCGATTCCGAGGCCCGGCAGCGCCGTCAGCGCGCCCTGTCGCTGGCGCGCGACGCGGCGACCCCGTCGCGGGCGTTCACCGCGGTCGACGAGTTGGTGGCCGCAGCAGAGTCCGAGGCGCGGGATCTGACCGCTGAGCGCGCCGAGGTCGAGACCGAGGAGCTGCGCACCGCGCTGGGGGCAGGCGGGACCGGCAAGGGCACCGCCGGAACACTGCGCGGCACCGCCGGGGTGATCAAGGACCTGGAGCGCCGGCAGAAATCCCGCCAGACCCGGGCCTCGCGTGACGCGCTGGACCGGGCCCTGATCGACCTGGCCACCTACTTCCGCGACGCCCTGCTGGCGGCCACGGGTTCGGCCGGCGTCGCCCGGCCGAACCACCCGGATATGACCGATGCGGTGGCGGCGATCGCTGCCCACGCGTCGCCGGATCGGCTGTTGCGCTGCATCGAGGCGGTGCTCGAATGCCGTGACGCCCTGGCGGCCAACGTCAAGCCCCGCTTCGCCGTCGGCGCCATGGTGGCCACCGTCGGGCAGGCCCTGCGGGACGACCTGTAGACTGACCCGGCCCGGTTTAGGCGGGGCGCGCCACCTTAGCTCAGTCGGTAGAGCAATTCACTCGTAATGAATAGGTCAGGAGTTCGATTCTCCTAGGTGGCTCCACAAGTTTGACGTTTCTCCGGTTCGCCTAACGCCTGTTTCGGTTGCTCCTCAGAGAAAACCCTTGGCACGGTGCCGCCACAGCGGGATAATTTGCCAGAATCACGTCAACTCGCTGTGAAATGGGCGGAACCATGACGAACCCCAATGTTCCGAGACCCAACCCGAAAAGAGACGAGTGGGTTGAATGGGCACGCCGCAATGTCGACGGCGACGAACAAGCGATTCAGCGCGCGGCCGACGCCGCGTTACGGTCGTTGCGGGCTGGCGCCACAGCTAATCAGGCGGCGGACACCGCACGCGCCGCGGCGGCAGATCCCACCCCGCCTCAAGACCTACACCGAGCGCAAACTGAATCAGAGCCCCAAGTTGCGCCGTCCGTAGACGTCAATGCGCCACCCGGAACCATCGTCGGACGCGCCAAGAGGGTTTCCAAGCAGCAACAACTCGCCAGCGGCGGATCCATTCAGACCCTCGAATTTCAACTGTGTCCACCCGACGGTGCGCCGCCAGTTCTCGTCCAAATGCGCGGCATTCTGCTTGAGGGCGGGATCCTCGATGGTGATCTCGTTCAAGTACCGAGCGCGACCGGCAACAGCGGATTTATCGAAACCGACTATGCCTACAACCTGACCCGGGACACAGCAGTCCAGATGCGCAAGGGGATCACCGGTGCGATCGGCCTGAGCGACGCGACTATTGGCCGCCGCTGGACCACGGCGAAATTCGTTGTGGCGGGTGTAGTCCTCTGTGGCTTCTTCGTTGTCGCAGCCGTTGTCGCCATCTTCTTTTTCACTGCTGCACCACGCGTGGGTGATCAGATTCGTCAGGACCAGCAGGAACACCAAGAAGTCAAGGCTGACTGGTGTAGAAGTGCACGCGACGCCGGGATGGAGCTTCCCCAAGTGTGCGACGGCCTTATCTGACACGGGCACGACCACTGGATGGGCTGAGAGATGCACGACCAGGTCGCCGATGACGACACATTGAACGGGTCCTCCGACGACGTCGACAGCGACACGCAGGACAGTTCTGACGATGAGGACTTATCGAGTCCGCCGCCTGGCGACAGTGACGACCACCTTCCGGGCCCGCCGCCTGGCGACAGTGACGACCACCCGCAAGGCCCACCGCCGGCTGATAGTGACGACCACCCGCAAGGCCCACCGCCGGCTGATAGTGACGACCACCCGCAAGGCCCACCGCCGGCTGATAGTGACGACCACCACTTGCCGAGCCCGCCGCCCGACAACGATGATCACCCGCAGGGGCCGCCGCCGCCCGACCACGACGATCAGTTGCCGAGCCCGCCGCCTGGCGACAGCGACGACCACCCGCAAGGCCCACCGCCGCCCGGCAGCGATGATCACCCGCAGGGTTCGCCGTCGCCCGGCAGCGATGACCATCCGCCACCGCCGACCGGAGGCGACCATCCTCTAGGTGCACCCGCCGACGGCGACGATCACCTGCCGAGTCCACCGCCCACCGGCGACGGCGACGGCGGCCACACGATCTCTCCCGATCCAGCTAGCACCAGTACACAAACCGACGGAACGAACCAGCACAACCTCGGCGCAACGAACCAAAACGACACTGTCTTGCCGAACGGAACTGTCGTCCATCCGTCCGGAGTCACATACGGGGATGGGAAGGGTGGTTCCTGGAACTACTACACGGATAACGACGGAAACCAATGGGCGATTCACCTAAATGCCGACGGAAATGCTGATGGCTACGGACGGGTAGATTTCGACACCAATACGATCCGGGTCGTTCCGATCAGCCCTCCGCCGTCGGCTCCGCCACCTTCGTCGCCTCCGCCGTCGGCTCCGCCACCTTCGTCGCCTCCGCCGTCGGCTCCGCCACCTTCGTCGCCTCCGCCGTCGGCTCCGCCACCTTCGTCGCCTCCGCCGTCGGCTCCGCCACCTTCGTCGCCTCCGCCGTCGGCTCCGCCACCTTCGTCGCCTCCGCCGTCGGCTCCGCCACCTTCGTCGCCTCCGCCGTCGGCTCCGCCACCTTCGTCGCCTCCGCCGTCGGCTCCGCCACCTTCGTCGCCTCCGCCGTCGGCTCCGCCACCTTCGTCTCCTCCGCCGTCGGCTCCGCCACCTTCGTCGCCTCCGCCGTCGGCTCCGCCACCTTCGTCGCCTCCGCCGTCGGCTCCGCCACCTTCGTCGCCTCCGCCGTCGGCTCCGCCACCTTCGTCGCCTCCGCCGTCGCCTCCGCCGTCGGCTCCGACAGGTCCGCCGGGAGATCCGTTCAATCTGCTGCGTGGCGTATCTCCCGGTTCACCTACGCAGCGCCCCTTCTACGACCCTGCGACTGGGCGCACTCACATCGACAACACCAACTTCCCGCCCCCCGGAGTCCACAACCGAGATGACCTCGAGGCACTGAAGTCGACTGAACCTCATCGTGTGATCGGCCGAACGGCCCTTGAGATTCTGACCGGGCTTCTTGGCGAGGGGACCGCTTCGGCTCCGGGCTCACCCGAACAAGCGCGCCATGATTTCGAGAACAACCCTTCGGTCAGCTACACCCGCCAAGCGGTCAACATCGCGTTGTTCATGTTGCCTATCGAACGAGTCCTTGGAACCGCGCTGTCCGGTGCCCGGCGATTGCTGACGCTGGGACGGGGGACAACGACGGCGGAGAAGGCATTCCTACGTGATTTGGCTTCGGTTGGTGGTGGCGCCGAACGTAGTGCGACGCAGGCAGCGCGGCCCACCGGGGTGCCCAAACCGTCAGCGCCGCAAGCAGGCAGTGATCCGTTGCGTCACGTGGTTGACGAAGATCTTGAAGCTTTCATGCGCGAGTTTCGCTCCGAACCGCACCCCGCCCCAGGTGGGCGAACGCCCGCGCCGCATCTGGCCCGCGGAAACTTCGGCGAGCGTATGGCAGCTGACCGGTATGCCCGTGATGGGCATCGCATCCTGTCGTATAAGCCGGACATTGCCGGCACCAACCAGGGCGGTATTGACCTCGTCACGATCAAGGACGGAATCGTGCGCTTCGTCGACAACAAAGCGCTTTCACGAGGGGGAAACGTCAGCTCGGTGACGGCTCTGACAAAGAACTTCAACCAGAATGTTGCCAAGGTCCTCGTTGAGTTTGAACAACACCTCGCGCGCACGGACATTTCCCAGGCTGAGCGTCAACTCATTCAGGAGGCGCGCGACGCGATCAGGGCCGGCAAGTTCGAGCGCATCGTCACGAACGCCAATTTGAACTCCAGCATCTCCACCACAGGTGTGACAGAGACCTTGCGCAAAGAAGGCATCAAGTTCGTCGACATCATGCGTCAAACGCAATGAGTCACCGCGGCGTGGTCTCGCTGATCGCCACGCCCAGGTCATTCACGCTAATGACAATGATTGTCAATAAGCGTCAAATCGCGCTACCCTGAGACCGCGCAACGCGGCCCTGGCCCACACGGCTGCAGGCGTGTGGACACCACGACTCGAAATGAGCGATTTTTTGCACGCCAACGCCAAACCCAAAGTGTCGTCACTGTTTCGCTACATCGAGACCCTGCACGGCGACCGGGCATGGGGCGCCATGTTGGACTCCGGTACCGGGGTGAAATCTCTGGAGTGGATTCGGACACTGTCGACCGACCGCTGGACCGCGATCACGGCTGCACCCAGCATGGCCGAGGCGGCCCGTGCGGCACTGGGCGACGGAATCCGGCCACAAGACCGGCTGCTGGTCGGCAACTGGATCGATGACAGTTTGCTCGCCGGCGAAACCTTCGACACCGTGCTGGTCGATTATCTCGTCGGCGCGATCGAGGGCTTCGCCCCGTACTGGCAGGACCAGGCGTTCGAACGATTGCGCCCGCTGATCGCCGACACCGGCCGGCTCTATGTCACCGGGCTGGAACCCTACGTTCAGTACCGGCCCGAGACCGAAAGCGGCCGCATCATTTGGGAAATCGGGCGGGCCCGCGACGCGTGTCTGCTGCTGGCCGGGGAACGGCCCTACCGCGAATATCCGCTCGACTGGATGCTGCGCCAGCTCGAACGGGCCGGGTTTGCGATCGTGGAGAGTCGACGCTTCCCGATTCGCTACGGACCCGGTCATGTCAACCGCCAGCTTGATATGTGCCGCAGGCGACTTCAACGCTTCGGGTCCGCGGCGCTGGGCAGCGGGATGCTCCAATATGTCGAAGAGCTACGGCTTCGAGCGCTGCTCATCCTCGCCCGTGACGGCGGCCTGCGGCACGGTCACGACTACGTGATCGCCGCGGAACCCTCGCCCTGAACCTGTCTTTAGATGTACATCGCCGGGTCGATGTAGCTGGTCGGGTCCACCAGCGGCTCCCGCTGCTTCTCAGTCCGGTGACGTACCGCGGCCGGTATTCCGGTGGCGATGCAATCCGCCGGCACATCTTGGGTCACAACAGCATTCGCGCCGATGGCGCTGCCGTCTCCGATGGTGATCGGACCGAGTACCTTCGCCCCGGCGCCCACCGTGACGCCGTTGCCGATGGTCGGGTGGCGCTTGCCGTGACTCAGCGAGCGCCCGCCGAGGGTCACACCGTGGTAGACCATGACGTCATCGCCGATCTCGGTGGTCTCGCCGATCACCACGCCCAGGCCGTGGTCGATGAAGAATCGCCGCCCGATCGTCGCGCCCGGGTGGATCTCGATACCGGTGGCGAACCGGGTGGCCTGAGCCAGCACGCGGGCCACCCCGCGCAGCGCCGGCTTGGCCCACAGTCGGTGCGCGATCCGATACGACCAGATCGCATGCAGGCCCGAATAGACCAGGGCGTTCTCGAAGTCCCCGCGCGCCGCCGGGTCGTGGTCGCGCGCGTTGCGCAGGTCCTCACGCACCGTCGTCCACACGCTCATGAGCGCGCTCACTGCCGAATGTGTTCGAACAGTGGTGTCGAGATGTAGCGCTCGCCGAAGTCGGGAACCACCACCACGATCAGCTTGCCGGCGTTCTCGGGGCGCTTGGCCAGCTCGAGGGCGGCCCACACGTTGGCACCGGCCGAGATTCCGCCGAGGATGCCCTCCTCAGTGCCCAGTGCGCGAGCCACCCGGATGGCGTCGTCGAACTGCGCGTCGATGATCTCGTCGTAGCAGTCACGGTCGAGCACCTCGGGGACGAAGTTGGCGCCCAGGCCCTGGATCTTGTGCGGGCCGGGGTCGGCGCCGTGCAGGATCGCGGAGTCCTTGGGTTCCACGCCGACGATCTGGACCTCGGGCTTGTGGGCCCGCAGGGTGTGCGAGACGCCGGTCAGCGTGCCGCCGGTACCGATGCCGGCGACAAAGATGTCGACCGCGCCGCCGGTGTCCTTCCAGATCTCTTCGCCGGTCGTCCGTTCGTGGATGGCCGGGTTGGCCGGGTTGGCGAATTGGTCTGCGGACAGGGCGTTGTGGGTGTCGGCGACGATCTGCTTGGCCTTGGCCACCGCGCCGGCCATGCCCTCGGAGCCCGGCGTCAGCACGATCTCGGCGCCGTAGGCGCGCAGCATCACCCGGCGCTCGGTGGACATGGTGTCCGGCATGGTCAGGATCACCTTGTAACCCCGGGCGGCGCCCACCATCGCCAGGGCGATGCCGGTGTTGCCGCTGGTGGCCTCCACGATGGTGCCCCCGGGGCGCAGCTGGCCGGACTTCTCAGCGGCGTCGATGATCGCAACGCCGATACGGTCCTTGACGCTGTTGGCGGGGTTGTAGAACTCGAGTTTGGCCGCCACTTGAGCGCCCAGTCCCTCGGTCAGCCGGTTGAGCCGCACCAGCGGCGTATGGCCGATCAGCTCGGTGACGTTGTTGTAGATCCTGCCCATCAAATGCCCTTTCCTACCAAGGCCGCCATAGGTGCTACGCGCTCCCTTCGGCAATGCGCCGCACGGCCTTGATGAAGACGTCGATCTCTTCGAAAGTGTTGTAGAACGCGAACGACGGCCGCACGGTGGCCTCCAGGCCGTAACGGCGCAGGATCGGCTGTGCGCAGTGGTGACCGGCGCGCACCGCGATGCCCTCGGAGTTGAGTGCCTTGCCCACTTCCAACGGCTCGTGGCCGGCCAGCACGAACGACAACACACTGGCCTTTTCGTCGGCGGTGCCCACGAGCCGCACCCCGGGGATATCGGCCAGGCGTGGTGTGGCGTATTCGAGCAGGGCGTGCTCGTAGGCGGCGATGCGTTCGATGCCCACCCGTTCCACATAGCGCAGGGCTTCACCCAGGCCGACCGCGTCCGCGATATTGCCAGTGCCCGCCTCAAACTTGTTGGGCGGTTCCTGGTAGATCGAGCGTTCCAGGGTGACGTCGGCAATCATGTTACCTCCACCCTGCCACGGCGGCGTCTCGGCCAGCGCCTCGGCGGTGCCGTAGAGCGCTCCGATCCCGGTGGGACCGAAGATCTTGTGCCCGGAGAACACGAAGAAGTCCGCGCCCAGCGATTGCACGTCGATCGGGATGTGGGGGATCGACTGCGCCCCGTCGATCAGCACCCGAGCGCCGTAGCGGTGTGCGAGCTCGACGATGTCGTGCACCGGTGTGACGGTGCCCAGCGCGTTGGAGACATGTGTGGCGGCAACCAGTTTGGTTCGCGGTCCCAGCAGATCCTCGAACTCGCCCAGCAGCAGGTTGCCCGCCTCGTCCACCGGAGCCACCTTCAGAATCGCCCCGGTTTTCTTGGAGATCAATTGCCACGGAACGATATTCGCGTGGTGCTCTAGGTGAGTGATGACGATCTCATCGCCGGGGCCCAGATTCTTGCCACCCCAGGCGTACGCCACCAGGTTGATCGCCTCGGTGGTGCCGCGCACGAACACGATGTCCTCGCTGCGCGGTGCACCCAGGAATCGCCGCACGGTGTCGCGGGCGTCCTCGTATGCATCAGTGGCGCGGGCCGCGAGTTCGTGTGCGGCCCGGTGAATATTGGAGTTCTCGTGGGTGTAGAAGTGCGACAGTCGGTCGATGACGGCCTGCGGCTTCTGTGTGGTGGCGGCGTTGTCGAACCAGATCAACGGCTTGCCGTTGACGGTCTCGCGAAGGATCGGAAAGTCAGCGCGTACCGCGTTGACGTCGAAGATCTCGTGCGAGTCCGGCACCGTCGGAGCCGGTTCGGCGGCCGGCACGGCGCGGGACAAGAAGGCGTAGTTCGCCTCGTCGCCGCCCGCGGCCGGTGCGGGGGAGTCCTGCCAATCCAGCTGCGGTACCCCCGGCACGCCCCCGGGCCAGCCGGGAGCCGACCCACGCGGCGCGACCGGGACAGCTCCGGCCGGGGAACCGGCCAGCACCCCGGGCACGGTCGGCACAATGCCGCTCGGCACCGCGAAGGCCGACAGGCCGGCTACCCCCGGCGGGAGCAGTCCGGACGGGTCGGGTGCGCCGCCGCGCGGCGCCACCGCGGTGGTCTGCGGCGGTGAGTCCGGGCCGGGCCGGGCGGCATACAGCTGATTGGCCAGTACCTCCAGCTCAGCGGCGCTGACCGGTGGGTTTACCGGCCCGCGATCACTTGTACTCATGGAAACGGTCCACCGAGACGTCGTCGAGCACGGCGAGCGCATCGTCGGTGAGCACGGCCAGCGAGTTGTACAGCGTGACCAGGTAGGACGCGATCGCCGACCGGTTGATGCCGGTGAACCGCACCGACAGCCCCGGCGCCTGCTCACCGACCAGGCCGGGCTGGAACAACCCGACGACGCCTTGGCGCTCCTCGCCGGTGCGCACCAGCAGGAACTTGGTCTTGGAGTCCTCCACCGGCACCTTGTCGCTCGGCACGATCGGGATGCCGCGCCAAGTGATGAATTGGGCGCCGAACAGGTTCACCACCACAGGCGGCACACCGCGGCGGGTGGCTTCGCGGCCGAAGGCGGCCACGCCCAGCGGGTGGGTCAGGAAGAATCCGGGGGTCTTCCACACCTTGGTGATCAGCGAGTCCAGGTCGTCGGGGGTGGGCGGGCCGGTCAGGGTGGAGATGGTCTGCTCCGGTGTGGCCTGCGCCAACAGGCCGTACTCCGGGTTGTTGACCAGCTCGTACTCCTGGCGTTCCTTGATGGTCTCGATCGTCAGGCGCAGCTGCTGTGCGACCTGGTCGTGCGGGCTGGAGTACAGGTCGGAGACCCGGGTGTGCACATCGAGCAGCGTGGAGATCGACCGCAGGGTGTACTCCCGCGGGCTGGTCTCGTAGTCCACGAACGTCTGCGGCAGC
The DNA here is from genome assembly GCF_963378105.1 of Mycolicibacter sp. MU0102. Taxonomy (NCBI): domain Bacteria; kingdom Bacillati; phylum Actinomycetota; class Actinomycetes; order Mycobacteriales; family Mycobacteriaceae; genus Mycobacterium; species Mycobacterium holstebronense. Next base: position 4,286,131 of record NZ_OY726398.1, on the reverse strand, counting down.
GGTTCCTCCGAACCGGCGCCCTGCTCGGCTGCGATGGCGACCTGGCCGGGGTTGACCACCCGGTTGACCCGGTAAATACCGGCTTCGACCGGGACCCAGTTCAACAGGTGCAGCAGCCAGCGCGGCGTGATGGTGGCCAGTTGCGGGACAGTCTTGGTCGCATTGGCGAGTTGCCGTGCGGCGAGGTCCCCGAGCGCCTGAGATTCGTTCTGAGCGGACGTCATTGCTTTCCTCCTGATGAGTGACGGCGCCAATCATGGACTATGGTCCGGGTTTGCCCACCAGTTGCGCTCAGGGCGAATTGAATCCCTCGCAGTTCGCGCCGCTGCGGTACATGTCGTAGGGTATGTGTATGTCGAACATCACGCTGCCACAGCCGCACACTTTGTGCCGCCTTGCCGCGTGTTGTTGTTGTTGATTCTCTGACGCCCTGATTCCTTAGCGTCGCAGCCCGCCCCTTTTCTCGGCGAGATGCTGCCGTGCGCGCTTCAGACCAGAAAGTCGACTCGGCATGACCGTTTCAACCTCCGTATTTCCTGTTCTCGACACCGAGACCACGGTGACCGTCCGTCGCAGGGTGCAACCCCGCCCGGCCGTCGACATCGACCGAATGACCCGCTACCACGGCGGCACCTATTCGCACACCGTCGACCGGATCGTGTTCACCGACGGCACCAGCGCCCGTACCGATCTGATTCGCCTCAACCCCGGCATCGCCGCCTATTCGCTGGACTTCCACGGCGTCGCGCCCACCCGGCCATCGGCATACCGGATCGACACCTGGTCGGCGGTTCCGAACCTGCGTGCCGGCGCCCGTGACCCCCGCGAAGTTCAGGTCGACTGGATCCTGCGCAACTCGGTCCCACGGCTGACCACCGTCGAGTTGAGCCGTCGGCTGCGGGAGGCCGGCCACCCGCTGGGACGCGGCAACATCACTGAGCACGAGGCGATAGCCGCCACCCAGGCCGCGATCTGGCGATTGACCAACGGTTTGGAGCTGGACACCCGTGCCCGCACCGAGCCGGTCCGGGTGCTGCGCGACGCCGACGGGGTGACCGTCGAGTTCGAAGAGGCCCTTGAGTTGGGCGGCTACACCCTGGAACTGGTCGCCTCGGAGCCGGTGACGGTGACCCTGCACAAGTCCGATGACGGCCGTAGCTGGCGGGCGGTGCCCTCGTCGCGGCTGGCCGTTGAGGCCGCCGGCGCTCACCGCAAGGCGCTCGGCGTGGGTGCCACCGTCGGGGGCCACCGGTTCTACCGACTGTCGGTTGCTGGGCCGGGGACGGCGGCCACTCTCGGCGACGTCGACTTCTGGCTCAACGGCACCAGCACCTATCGCAATGCCGATCGCATCGTGGCCCTGTACCGCTACCTGCTGGCCGGCGCGGCAGGCGCGCGCACCACCGCACCGGGATTGAACGTCTCGGCCGCCACCATGGCCGACGGACTGGTGGGGCCGCTGCGCTTGTCCGTCGCGGACTCCGCGGCGCTGAGCGCCGAGGGCGCGGTGTTGCTGGATGCCGACGGCAACGAGCTGACCGGCCCGGTGGAGCCGGGCAGCGTGTTCTACCTGCGTCCGCGCCCGGGCGCGGTGTCGGCACGGGTGCGCGTCACGGTGCCCGGTACCGAAGACGGCTACGGCGGGCGGGTCCTCACTGGCATTGCCGCAGAACAGGACTCGCAGATGTTCACCCCGGTGGCGCTGGCGGTTCCGGCGGCGCTGGTCGTCGACTTCGACCTCTCTTGGCCGCAGCGACGAGCCTTGCCGCACCGGTCGCGACGACCGCGGTCAGCGGCCCGATCCGCCTAGCGCGCCGGATCTGCCAGCGGCAGCCGCACCCGGAACACCGTCCAGCCCTCGGTCGACTCCACACTCACCGAGCCGCGGTGCGCGCCGACGATCGAGGAGACGATCGCCAACCCCAGCCCGGTGCTGCCCAATTCACCGGAGCGGGCCTTGTCCGCCCGGACGAACCGCTCGAAAAGGTGCGGTACCAATTCGGCGTCGATACCGGGCCCGTCGTTGGCCACCGTCAAGTCCGCGGCCGGCCCACCCACTCCGCCGTGGTCTGCGGTGATGGCCGTCGTGACCGTCACCCCGGGCGGGGTGTGCACCCAGGCGTTCTTCAACAGGTTGGTGACGACCTGGTGCAGCCGCGCGCGGTCGCCGCGAACCCACACCGGGGCAGCGGGCAGGTCTTTGATCCAGTGGTGGCTCGGCGCGGCGGCGGCCGCGTCGTTGACCGCGTCGAGCACCAGGTCGGCCAGGTCGACATCTTCGAGCTGCAGGTCCTGGCCTTCGCCGAGTCGCGACAGCAACAACAGTTCTTCCACCAGCGAGGCCATCCGCTGCGCCTCGGCCTCGATGCGGGCCAGCGCGTACTCGGTGGTGGGCGGCAGGGCCGCGCTGTCCTGCCGGGTCAGTTCTGCGTACCCCTGAATGGCCGCGAGCGGTGTACGCAGCTCGTGGCTGGCGTCGGTGATGAACTGCCGCATCCGCCGGTCGGCGTCACTGCGGTAGGCAAGTGCGCTGTCGACGTTGTCCAGCAATCGATTCAGGGCGCCGGCGACGATTCCCACCTCGTTGCCCGGGTCGACGTCGGCTTCGGCCACCCGAATGGTGATGCGCTCGTCGCCCTCGGCCAGCGGCATCGCCGCCACCGAGGCGGCGGTCGCCGCGACCCGGCGCAGCGGCCGCAACGCATAGCTGACCACGGTGATGGTCAACCCCGCGGTGACCAGCAGTGCCAATGTGTAAAGCGCTGAGGCAGCGGCCATTCGGCGATCGACGGTACGGTTCGCCAGGTGCATCGATCCGCCGATGAACAACAGGTCGTCATCATCGACCGCGCGGGTGGCCACCCGATAGTCGCCCAAGCTGCCCAACTCCACCGTCTGCGGTGCACCACCGGCCCAGTGCCCCCCGGCGATGGTGGCCACCACATCGGCGGGCGCACGATAAGGGTCGCGCTTGGTGAACACCACCGCCCCGATCACCACGCCGTCGCGCAGCACCGCCAGCACATTGCCCGGGGTTTGATCGCTGAAACCGAGCATGGCCGCGCCGATGTTGGACTGGCCGTCGGGCCCCACCACGTTGTCGACGTGGCGATAGTCGGCGAAGTAGTGGCTGAAGGCATTGAGTGACTCGTAGAGGTCGGCGTCGATCGTGGCGGTGACGTAGGTACGCAGACTCAGCACCGACACCGCGCCCACCGCCACGAACACCGCGGTGACCACGGCCGACACCCCCAGCACCAATTGCCGGCGCAGACCACGCGGACGCCACCGAGGAGGCTTGGGGGCGGCGGTCATTCGGGTGGCTTGCACATGTATCCCACTCCGCGCACGGTGTGGATCATCGGCGCCCGGTCGGCGTCGATCTTCTTACGCAGGTAGGAGATGTAGAGGTCGACGATGCTGGTGCGGCCGGCGAAGTCGTAATTCCAGACCCGGTCCAAGATCTCCGCACGGCCCAACGCCCGACCCTGGTTGCGCATCAGAAAACGCAGCAGTTCGAACTCGGTCGTGGTCAGCGCCACCGCGGTGCCGCCGCGGGTGACCTGGCGGCTGGCGCCGTCCAACGTCAGGTCGCCCACGGTGAGGATCTCGTTCATCGGCGGTGTCAGCTGACTCGACCGGCGCAGCAGCCCACGCAGGCGGGCCACCAACTCCTCCAGGCTGAACGGCTTGGTCATGTAATCGTCGGCGCCCGAGGTCAGTCCAGTCACCCGGTCGGTCACCGAGTCGCGGGCGGTGAGAAACAGTGTCGGCGTATAGGGGTCGGATTCGCGGACCCGCTGCAGAATCCGCAGCCCATCGATATCGGGCAGCATGATGTCGAGCACCAGCAGATCCGGCGTCCCGCCGTGGAACTTGGTCACGGCGTCGCGTCCGTTATGGGCGACGTCGACCACCCACCCCTCGTAATGCAGGGCCATGGTCACCAGGTTGGTCAGCGCCGGCTCGTCATCAACCAGCAGCACCCGAATCGGGGAGCCGTCCGGGCGATAGATCCGCGGAAGCTGCCCGAGGATCGCCTTGCGTGGAGCTTGACCGTCCGTGTTACTCACCATCGGTCGCCATCTTCCACCGAGTCGGGGTCATTCGCCGAGCAGACGGTGCTTCCGCTGGGCGAATTTCTCCGGCGTCAGAATGCCCGAGTCCCGCAATTCGACCAGCGCGCGTAGTTCGGCGACGACGCCGATGGCCTTCGACTTGTCGGCTCTGTCGACCTTTACCGAGGCGTCCGGATCTTCGGGCTCTGCGGCCCGCTTGGGCGGTGCAGCGAGATTGGGCCCCGTGGCCGGCGGGCAGCGGCGTTCGGTGCCCGCCGGGTTGGTCAAGGCGCCCCCGGCCGCGCCGGCCAGCGCCATCTGGGAATACGGGAGCTTGGCCGCGGTCGCCATCGGCCCGGCTGCGGCGGAGGCGCTACCGGATGAAGCGGACACCACGTCCCGCAGCGCCGAGGGAACGGCCGCCGCCCAGGCCCGCGGCACCGACATGGCGCCCACCGGTATCGCCTTGCCGGCGCTGGCCCACGCTGTGCCGGTCCCTGCCAGGCTGGCTGTCGGGACCAAACTGCCTAGGGCGGGCGCGGTTTCACCGATCAGACCCAGAGCCCCCAGTTCGGCTCCTTCGGGAAGGGCGAGTTCTCCCAGCGTCATCGCCAGACCGCCGAATGCGCCGCCCAGGCCGATCGCCCCGAAGGGCCCGACGCTGCCCACCTCGAAAACCGCGCTGACCATATCGACCAGCAGGCCGGGCGACACCGTGCCGGCGCCGGTATCGGCGGCGGTGTTGGGTGCCGGTGCGGTGAAGGTGGGTAGTTGGGTGGCTGCTGTGGCGTTGGTGGCGTAGGCGTACATGGCGGTGGCGTCTTGGGCCCACATTTCGCTGTAGTGGGCTTCGGTGGCGGCGATGGCGGCGGTGTTGGTGCCGAGGAAGTTGGTGGCGACCAGGGTGGCCAGTTGGGCGCGGTTGGCGGCGATGACGGCTGGGGGCACGGTCATGGCGTAGGCGGTTTCGTAGGCGGTGGCGGCGGCTGCGGCTTGGGTGCCGGCGTGGCTGGCTTTGGTGGCGGTGGTGCTCATCCAGGCGGCGTAGGGGGTGGCGGCGGCGGCCATGGCTGTTGCCGACGGGCCTTGCCAGGTTTGGTCGGTGAGTTCGGCGATGATGGTTCGGTAGTTGTTGGCTGCTGATTCGAGTTCGGCTGCCATGGTTTTCCAGGCGGTGGCGGCGGCGCGGATGGGTCCTGAGCCCGCTCCGGTGTACATCAGGCCAGAGTTGACTTCAGGTGGCAGCGCTGCGAAATTCACTGGCCGGCCGCCGCCCCGTCGACGAACATGTCGATGACGCGTTCGCGTTGCCGATGGAATTCCTCGTCGGTGAGGACTCCCGATTCGTGCAGTTCGGCAAGCCCGCGCAGTTCGGCAAGCACCTCCACACCCGTCACGGTGTCCTCCGGCTCCTCCGATGGGTCCGGATCGGCTTGTTTGGGCGCCGGCACCGGGGCGGCGCGGCGTTCGGCGCCGTCGCTGCCGGCCGATCTGGTCAAGGCACGCCCCGCGGCGCCGGCCAGCGCCATCTCAGCCAAGGGGAGTTCAGCGCCGGCCGCCGCTGCCGCTGACATGGCGCTGGATTGGGTTGAGAGCAAGGTGATTTCGCGCAGCGCCGCGGGCGCGGCCGCCGCCCAGGCCCGCGGGACCGACATGCCGCCCACGGGTATCGCCTTGCCCACACCGGCCCAGGGCATTGCGGCGCGGCCGGTGCTGACCAGGCCCGCGGCGGGCACCGGGGCCACCACGGCTGGGGCAACACCCAGCGCAGCGCCGACAGGCAGCGCGTCGCCGAGCAGGCCCAGGCCGCCGACGGCACCGAAGTCGCCGGTGAAACCCAGCCCTGCGAAGGGCGCCAAGCTAGCCGTTTCGATGGCCAGGCCGCCGAATTCCAGTCCCGCACCGCCGCCTTCGAAAGGAGCGATGCTGTCCACCTCCAGCAGTGCGACCAGGATGTTGAGTAACAGACCTTCCTCGCCGGCGCCGTCGTATGACCCGCCCGTGGTGGCGTCGGCCGGTGCGGTGAAGGTGGGTAGTTGGGTGGCTGCTGTGGCGTTGGTGGCGTAGGCGTACATGGCGGTGGCGTCTTGGGCCCACATTTCGCTGTAGTGGGCTTCGGTGGCGGCGATGGCGGCGGTGTTGGTGCCGAGGAAGTTGGTGGCGACCAGGGTGGCCAGTTGGGTGCGGTTGGCGGCGATGACGGCTGGGGGCACGGTCATGGCGTAGGCGGTTTCGTAGGCGACCGCGGCGGCTGCGGCTTGGGTGCCGGCGTGGCTAGCTTTGGTGGCGGTGGTGCTCATCCAGGCGGCGTAGGGGGTGGCGGCGGCGGCCATGGCTGTTGCCGACGGGCCTTGCCAGGTTTGGTCGGTGAGTTCGGCGATGATGGTGCGGTAGTTGTTGGCTGCTGATTCGAGTTCGGCTGCCATGGTTTTCCAGGCGGTGGCGGCGGCGCGGATGGGTCCTGAGCCCGCTCCGGTGTACATCAGGCCAGAGTTGACTTCAGGTGGCAGCGCTGCGAAATTCATCGGCCACTCCTCGATCGCCGATATTTGACGCTATTTTCGCTAGCTACGACCGGGCAACTCGGCAGCGATGACTCATACGAAACACATATCTACCGGGCCCGTTTGGTTAACGAGGCGCTGCCAGCGGGGGAACTGCAGTGGAATACAGCCAGGCCTGCCACAACGATTGCAGCGGTTCGCCCGCGTATCCGGCGGCCAGTGCGGTGAAGTCTTCGGTGCCGGCGTTGCCGTGACGGTAGCGCGACGTCCAGTCGCGCAGCAGCGCGAAGAAGGCGTCGTCGCCCAGCCGGCCGCGCAGCAGATGCAGGGTGATCGCCCCGCGCTTGTACACCCGGTCGTCGAACATGTCGGCCGGTCCGGGATCGGCCAGCAGCAGATCTTGCGGCAGGCCCGCCAGTTGACGGTGGTAACGGCGCGCCAGCTGGTCGGCGCTCGGTCCGCCGGAATGTTCCGACCACAGCCATTCGGCGTAGCAGGCGAACCCCTCATGCAGCCAGATATCGCTCCAGCGTCGCAGGGTCACGCTGTTACCGAACCACTGGTGGGCCAGTTCGTGGGCGATCAGTCGGTTGGAGCCCCCGGTGCCGTCGCAGTGGTTGGCTCCGAAGATCGAAATCCCCTGTGCTTCAAGGGGAATCTCCAGATTATCGTCGGTCACCAGCACGGTGTAGCCTGCCGCCAGCGGGTAGGGCCCGAACAGGCGCACGAACAGCTCCATCATCTGTGCCTGTTCTGCGAAATCCTGCTCGAACTCGGTCTGCAGGCGGGCCGGCAGCACCGCACGGATTGCCACCGTCGAGCCCGGCAACCGGCGGGCCACGTACCGGCCGATCTGCAGGGTTACCAGATAAGTCGGGGTCGGCTCGGGCTGCTCGTAGGTCCAGGTGGTGCGGGTGGCCCGGGTCCGTCGCGATATCAGTTCGCCGTTGGCCACCGCGTAGTACGGGCTGTCGGTGCTGATCTGGATCCGGTAGCTGGCCTTGGCGTAGGGGTGATCGTCACACGGGAACCACGACGGTGCGCCGTTGGGCTGCCCGGAGACCAGTGCGCCATCGGTCAACTCCTCGAAACCAACTTCGCCCCACAGTGTTTCGCTGGGGCGCGGTGATCCCGAGTACCGGACGACGATCACCAGCGCGGCGCCCGGCGGCACCGTGGCGCCCAGCGTGATCCGCAGCTTCGCCGACGAGGTGGCGAACCGCGCGGGTGGTCGGCCGTTGACCCACACCTTCGCCACCGACAGTGTGTCGGCAAGGTCCAGGGTGAACTCGCGCAGCGCGGCCAATGCGACCGCGGTGATGGTCGCGGTGCCCGAGAGCCGGTTGCTGCTGACCTTGTACTCCAGGTCGAGCTCGTAGCGCGATACCCGGTAGCCGCTGTTGCCGCTGCCGGGCAGATACGGGTCAACAACAGGAGCGGGGGCCTTGGCTGCCTTCGTGGGTTTGCTCACGCCGCGGGCTCCTGCCTAGCGGCGGCCGATGAGCCGCGTTTCTTACCCGACACCGGCCACGGCGCAATGGGATTGCCCTGCCAGCGCGTCGCCGCCGGCACTTCGTCGCCGCGCATCACCAGCGAGGCCGGTCCGACGGTGGCACCGGCGCCCAGCCGGGCCGCGGGCAACGCCACACAGTTGGGCCCCAAGGTGGCGCCTGCATCCAGCGTGACGGTGTCCATCTGCATGATCCGGTCGTGGAACAGGTGGGTCTGCACCACGCAGCCGCGGTTCACCGTTGCGCCGGCGTCCAGCGTTACCAGGTCGGCTTCGGGCAGCCAGTACGTCTCGCACCACACGCCGCGGCCGATGGTGGCGCCGAGCGCCCGCAACCACAGGTTCATCACCGGGGTACCGGTTGCGGCGCGGGCGAACCACGGGGCGGCAACCGTTTCGACGAAAGCGTCGGAGACCTCGTTGCGCCACACGAACGACGACCACAGCGGGCGCTGTGACGCCCGGATCCGGCCCACGGTCAGCCATTTCGCCACCACCGCGCTGCCGCCGGCCACTGCACCCGCGGCCAGCAGCGTGACGCCGCTGCCCAGGGCGGTCCATCCGTAGCCGAACGTTGTTGCCCCCCACTGCAACGCGCCCAAAACCGCGGCCCCGATCGCGAACGTGACCACGACCGGGATCAGCCGGAATGTCTCCATGACGGCGCGCATCACCTTCAGTCGCAGCGGGGGTTCGAACGTTCGCTCGGCGTCGAGGTCGGCGGCTTTACGTCGCAGTCGCACCGGCGGGCTGCCCAGCCACGACGAGCCGGTCTTGGCCTTGTGCGGCGCCGTCGACAGCACTGCCACCAAGGAGTTGTCGGGGACCCGCCTGCCCGGCTGGGTGATCCCGGAATTGCCCAGGAATGCGCGCTTGCCGATGGTGGCCGGTGCGACGTGGATCCAACCGCCGCCCAACTCGTAGGAGGCCACCATGGTGTCGTCGGCGAGAAAGGCGCCGTCGGCGATCGTGGTGAACTTCGGGATCACCAGCGCGGTGGAGATCTCGGTGCCGGCGCCCACCTTGGCCCCCAGCAATCGCAGCCACCACGGTGTGATCAGGCTGGCGTACACCGGAAAAAGATAGTCACGAGCGTCGTCCATCAGACGTTCGGTGGCCCACAGCTGCCAACCCACCCGGCTGCGCACCGGGTGGTAACCGTCGCGCAGCCCGATCGACAACAGCCGCACCCCGATCACGGTCAAGGCGGCATAGCTGAACATCGCGACCAGCGCGGCCAGCGGGGTGGCCAGCGCCGCCGGGCGGATTGCCTCGGTCAGCGTGGCGCAGTCCCGAACGGCCCGGCCCAGCACCGCCAGCCCGGCTCCCAGCGCCAGTAGCGGCAGGCCGGCGAGCAACAGCGACGTCAGGCCGTACACCGCAGCCCACACCGGGCGCGGCGGCGGCCGGTGATCCGGCCAGGGATGGTGCGCCTTACCGGATTTCACCGCCGGCGAACCCGTCCAGTACTGGCCCTTCTTCACCTCACCGACTACCCCGGACCCGGGAGCGACGTCGGCGTCCTTGCCGACCGTGGCGCCGGGCAGCAGGGTGGTGCGGGCACCGATGGTGGCGTCGTTGCCTACCGTCACGGGACCGACGTGGAACGCATCGCCGTCGATCCAGTGCCCGGTCAGATCCACCTCCGGCTCGATGGAACACCGGTGGCCCAGCGTCAACATCCCGGTCACCGGCGGGGCGGAGTGCAGGTCCACGCCCTCGCCAATCTTGTTACCCAGAGCCCGCGCGTAATACACCAGCCACGGTGCGCCGGAAAGGTTCTCGGCGCCGCTGGCGGTGGCGAGCCGTTCGGCGATCCAGACCCGCAGGTGCTCGGGTCCGCCGCGCCGGTAGGTCCCCGGCGCCAGGTTGCGCAGTAGTGTGCGCGCCCCCAGTGCGGCGATGCCCATCCGGCCCAGCGGGGTCACGAACAGCACGAAGGCGGCGATCACCCACCACCAGTCGAGCCGCACCAGCCAAGACAGCGGGTGCACCGCCGACACCACGTTGTTGATCAGCGCCAGCCACGTCACCCACTGCAGCCCGGTCAGCGTGGCCAGTGGCACCGACAGCAGCACCTGCGCGGCTTGGGTCTGCCACGGCGTGGGCTCAACCGCGCGGGACGCGGCCTCGGCTGCGGGATCACTGCGGCCCATGTCGTCGAGGAACCCGGCCAGGGAGCCCAGGCGCGGACGGTCGTAGAGCTGGGCGACGGTGGTCTGCGGGTAACGCTGCCGCACCGCGGCCACCAGCTGTGCGGCTTGCAGCGATCCGCCGCCGAGGGCGAAGAAGTCGGCCTGCTCGTCGTCGACCGCGGCGCCCAGCACGTCGCGCCACAGTCCGGCCAGCCAGCCCAGGGTGCTGTCCGGGCCGTCGGCGAGAACTCCGCCGGGCAGGGCACCCGGCTCCGGCCCGACCGGCCACGGCAGCGCATCGCGGTCCACCTTGCCCGATGTGCGCGTAGGCAGTTCGTCGACCAGCACCAGCCGGGGCACCAGCGCGGCGGGCAGCTGCCGGCCCAGCTCGGCGCGTGCGGCCGTCAGATCGAAGTCCGGGTCGGTGCTGACCAGGTAACCGACCAACAGCGGGGTTCCCGCGGCGCTGGTCCGCACCGCAGCCGCGCCGCCGCTGACGCCGGGCAGCGTCACCAGGGCGCTGTCCACCTCGCCCAATTCGATGCGCCGGCCGCCGACCTTGACCTGGTCATCGGCCCGGCCGCAGAACACCAGCCCGTCGGCGTCCAACCGCACCAGATCGCCGCTGCGGTAGGCCCGCGGCCAATCCAGCTGCGGTAGCGGCGCGTACTTCTCGGCGTCTCGGTCGGGGTCCAGGTAGCGGCCCAGCCCGACACCGCCGATCACCAGCTCGCCGACTTCGCCGGTGGCCACCGGTGCCCCGTCGGGGCCGAGCACGGCCAGGTCCCAACCCAACAGCGGCAGTCCGATCTGAACCGGGCCGGTGCCGTCGAGCTGCGCCGCGCATGCCACCACGGTGGCCTCGGTGGGGCCGTAGGTGTTCCACACCTCGCGGCCGTCCACTGCCAGCCGGGACACCAGCTCCGGCGGGCAGGCCTCGCCGCCGAATATCAGCAGCCGCACCGCCTCCAATGCCTCGGCCGGCCACAGTGCCGCCAGGGTGGGCACGGTGGACACCACGGTCACGTCGCGTGACACCAGCCATGGCCCCAGGTCCATGCCGCTGCGTACCAGCGACCGCGGCGCCGGCACCAGACAGGCGCCGTAGCGCCACGCCAGCCACATCTCCTCGCAGGACGCGTCGAACGCGACCGACAGCCCCGCCAGCACTCGGTCGCCGGGCCCGATCGGGTTGTCCTGCAAGAACAGCTGGGCTTCGGCGTCGACGAAGGCCGCCGCGTTGCGGTGCGTGATAGCCACGCCCTTCGGGGTGCCGGTGGACCCCGAGGTGAAGATGATCCAGGCGTCGTCGCTGGTCTGCGGAGCCGTGGCCCGCCAGCCGCGGGACGCGCCGGGGCCGCGAATCAATCCCTGTTCGGTGATCACCGCTGCCACTTGGGCTTCGTTGAACACCAGCTCGGCGCGCTCGGGCGGATCGTCGGCGTCCACCGGCACGTAGGCCGCGCCGGTCGCCAGCGTGGACAGGATCGCCACGTACAGCGCGTAATTGCCCGACGGCATCCGAATGCCGATGCGATCGCCGCGGCCCAGGCCGCGGGCGGCCAGCCACGCGACACTGTCGGCGATGTCCTCGATCAGCTCCGCGTAGGTCAACACCACATTGCCGTCGTCGATGGCCGGAGCATCGGGGTAGCGGGCAGCGGTCTCTTGCAGAATGTCGATCAGGGTGCGGGGCTGCGGCGCCGAGCAGCCGCGCAGATATTGCGCGGGGACTTGCGGTGAGGGCACGACTGTAGAACGTACCCAGCACGGTCGGGGAGTGCAGCGCGTCACCGTCAGCTCGGCGCGTTGTTCCCCGGGTGAGGGCTACCGACGGCCGAGCCGCGCCAACCGGCGGTGCACGCCGTAAGCGGCAATACCCACGCCAAACACCGCGAGGCCGGCCAGGACCGAGGTGACTGGCAAGGCGAACGCGACAACAATGCAGCCCACCAAGCCGATGATCGGGATCAGGCGCGGGGGACGGCCCTCGGCGGCAGACAAGGTCCAGGCCGCGGCGTTGGCCACGGCGTAGTACACCAGGACCGCGAACGAGGAAAACCCGATGGCACCACGAATATCGGTAGTGGCGGCCAGCACGGCAACCACCAGACCGACCGCGATTTCGGCGCGGTGCGGCACCCCGTACCGGGGATGCACCGCGGTCAAGAACCCGGGCAGATACCGGTCACGGGCCATGGCCAGGGTGGTACGAGACACTCCCAGAATCAAGGCCAGCAAGGACCCGGTCGCCGCGAGTATCGCTGCGATCTGGACCGCCACGGTCAGTTTGGCCGCCCCGGCGACGGTCACCACCTGCGCCAGGGGCGCCGAAGCGCTGGCAAGACCTTCTGCGCCAAGAACATTCAGTGCTGCCGTCGCCACCAGTGCGTACACCACAAGGGTGATGGCCAAGGCGATCGGGATCGCGCGCGGAATGGTGTGGGCCGGGTCCCGTACCTCCTCGCCCAGCGTGGCGATGCGGGCATAGCCGGCGAACGCAAAGAACAGCAGGCCCGCTGCCTGCAACACCCCCGGCACCGACACCGACGAGTGGTCGAATCCACCGGTCTTAATACCGTGGGCGCCCGCGGCGGTCACCACAACCACTGCCAGCACCGCCAGCACCACCGCCACGATCACCCGGGTCAGCCACGCCGATTTCTGCACGCCCAGTACGTTGACGGCGGTCAGCCCCAGCACCGCCGTCACCGCGACCGCGTGGGCGTGCGCTGGCCACGCATAGAAACCCACGGTCAGCGCCATGGCCGCGCACGATGCGGTCTTGCCGACGATGAATCCCCACCCGGCCAGATAGCCGAAGAACGGGCTCAGCCGCTCGCGTCCGTATACGTAGGTACCCCCGGAGGCCGGATACCGTGCCGCAAGCCGCGCCGAGGAAATCGCGTTGCAGTAGGCGATCACCGCTGCCACGACCAGGCCGATCAGCATCGCCGCACCGGCCGCTGCGGCCGCAGGCGCCAACGCCACGAAAATGCCGGCGCCGAGCATCGAGCCCAGCCCGATCGTCACCGCGTCGAACAGGCCCAGCTGCCGGCGCAGCTCGCCGGGGGGCGCGTGATCGTCCATCAGCCCAAGACCTAGCCGATTGTGTGGCCGACCAACTGGCCGATCAGGTATGTGGTGCCCAGCGCGAGCGCCCCGCCGGTGGTATTGCGGATCAAGGCGTTTCGGACGTTTGCCCCACCCAAGCGTGCTGAGACCACACCGGTGAGCATCAGCGCCAGCAGCACGACCAGGACGGTCACCGGCACTCGCCACGTCGTTGGCGGCAGCAGGATCGCGACCATCGGCAACAGCGCTCCCACCGTGAACGCGAGGGCTGATGCCGCCGCAGCCTGCCACGGGTTGGTCAAATCGTCCGGATCGATGCCCAGCTCGACCTCAGCGTGCGCAGCGAACGCATCGTGATGGGTCAGCTCTTCGGCCACCAACTGGGCTGTTGCCGCCGACAGTCCTTTGGCTTCATACAAACTCGCAAGTTCATCGAGCTCGGCAGCCGGGTCTTGTTGCAGTTCGCGACGCTCCTTGTGGAGCACAGCCTGTTCGGTGTCACGTTGCGTACTCACCGAAACGTACTCACCGAGGGCCATTGATACAGCGCCGGCCGCCACACCGGCGATACCGGCGGTGAAGATCGGACCCCGTTGCACGGTGGCCGCGGCAACACCGACCACGATGCCCGCGATCGAGACGATGCCGTCGTTGGCGCCCAATACTCCGGCGCGCAACCAATTGAGTTTCGACGCCAGCGAGCCGTCGTGGGGCTCGGCTGAGTGCGGTGGAAGCATCGGCATGCGCGACACCGTAGCGCCCAATCCGCTGCCGTGACCAGCAATTACTTGCAGGTGACTTCAGAAGCGCTACCGGGGCGCGAGGTAGCCGACCGGTCCTACCGCGATGCACACCGACAGCGCCGCGGTGTCAGCACGCGCGGACACGTTGTACCCGGCGCCGGGCAGCCGCACGAAGACGCGGTTGAGGCCCGGGCGGACCCGCACGCGCACGTCGGGACCGTCCGACAGTGACAATGTCATCGCGCCGTCGACGTTGGCCAGGTAGTTGATCTCGGCGGTCCAGTCCGCGGGCAGCAGGGGGCCGTCGAGTGCCAGGGTCGCCGGCCGGTCCGGCTGGATCAGATAGCCGCAGTGCGGCACCGGTCCGGGAACCAGGGAGCGGACCCAGGTCACCTGGGCGTCGGCCACCGTCCCCGAGTTGGTCAGCATCCGCAACTGCGTCGTCGCCGAGGCGAACTCGGGACGGTCGGCAAGCAGGGCGAACATGTGGCTGGCCAGGTTCTCCGGGTAGACGACCCGTTGCAGCACCAGCGGGTCCACCTCCTGATCGAGCATCGGCGCATCGGAGTCGGCGTGGGCGGCGGCCAGGCCGTGCCGGGCGTTCTGCAGGTACGCGCGAGCCGGATCGTCTCGCCAGCAGGTCAAGAACGTGCCCGTCGAGTACAAGCTGCTCGCGGTGAACGCCGCCGCCAGGCCGGTCACGGCCACGGTGCGCAGCGGTGAGGCGTCCAGCCACCGCGACGAGGCGCGGTTCGGGGCGCACAACCCGATCGCACCCAGGATCGCCAGCACCACGACGAGATCGGCCAGGTAGCGCAGGGTCTGAGCCAGCTCCAGCGCGGTGAACGCCGAAGACCGCATCAGATAGATCGGCACCTGGCAGGCCGCCGCGTAGCCGGCCGCGGCCAGCCACACCGGCGCCAAACGATGCTTGCGCGCCACCGACACCGCCAACAGCCCGGCCAGCACCAGAGCGCCGAGCGTCATCACCACCGGTCCCGGCAGCGCCCACGGCGAGGCCGGCGCCCAGCGTGCCCACGTCCAGGGGCCACCGGCCAGGCTCGGGACGATGCCGTGCGTGATCGAGCGCAGCAGCAGGTCGCGGGTCATGTCGAGGTCGAAACTCCACCGCTTCTGATTCACCACCGCCAGGTAGACCCCGATCCACCCCGCGGTCACCGCCAGCATCGCCGTCCACATCCGGGCCCCGGCCCGCCACGCCCCGACGACCGCACCGGTCAGCGGCTTACCCGAGACGTAGCCCAACAGTGCCGTCACCGCGAATGCGACGAACGGGATCACGGCGGACTTCTCGAAGAACACCAACCCGCCCAGGTAGGCCAGGGTGGCGGTGTAGGCATAGCGCCGACTCCCAGTGCGCGCCAACAGGATCGCGTCGGCGCACACCCAGGACAATGCGGCGCACAGCGGTAGCGAGTTCAGCGCTGCGGCCCACCAGGCGAAGGCCGGCAGGCCCAGCGGGGTCCACAACGCGAAGGTCAGGGGTACCAGCAGCACCGGCCGCCAGCCCAGAATCACCCACAGCACGCGCAGCAACGCGCACGACGACAGCAGCTGCAGGACCACCAGGCTGATCGCCGGCGCGGCCCACTGCAGCGGCCACAGCTTGGCCAGCGCCCCGGCCACCAGATAGGCGCCCGGCATCACATGGCCGTCGTGATCGTCGAACAGGTACGCCGGCGACAACAGCGAATGGGTGCCGGCACGGCCGATCAAGATCAGGTCGTCCCAGTAGAAGTAGCCCCCGAAAGCCACCACCGCCCGGACCACCAGCTGCGCGGCGATCAATGCCACCGCCGCCCAGCAGACCCACGGCAGGGCGGTGATCCGGGTGCGCATCAGTCTTTCTTACCTGTCGGTATGGTGGGCCGGTGCGAGCACTGGTCACCGGAGCAGCCGGGTTCATCGGATCGACGTTGGTCGACCGCCTGCGGGCGGACGGGCATCAGGTAGTCGGGCTGGACAATTTCGCCACCGGGCGAGCCGTCAACATCGAGCATCTGGCCGGCGACGCCGGCTTCACCTTCGTCGAGGCCGACATCGTCTCGGCGGACCTGCAGGAGATCCTGGCGCAGCACCAGCCCGAGGTGGTCTTTCACCTGGCCGCCCAGATCGATGTACGCCACTCGGTGGCCGACCCGGTCTTCGACGCCTCGGTCAATGTCGTCGGGACGATCCGGCTGGCCGAGGCCGCGCGGACGGCGGGGGTGCGCAAGATTGTGCACACCTCCTCGGGCGGGTCGATCTACGGCACCCCGCAGAGCTATCCGACCGGCGAAGACGTGCCGACCGACCCAGCCTCGCCCTACGCCGCCGGGAAGGTGGCCGGTGAGATCTACCTCAACACCTTTGGCCACCTCTACGGGCTGCAGTGCTCCCACATCGCGCCGGCCAACGTCTACGGACCGCGCCAGGACCCGCATGGCGAGGCCGGGGTGGTGGCGATCTTCGCCCAGGCGTTGCTGGAGGGCAGGCCCACCAAGGTGTTCGGCGACGGATCGAACACCCGCGACTACGTGTTCGTCGATGACGTGGTGGACGCCTTCGTCCGGGCTTCGGGGGAGCAGGGCAACGGGCAACGGTTCAACGTCGGCACCGGGGTGGAAACCTCCGACCGGCAGCTGCATACGGCGGTGGCCGCCGCCGTCGGCGCACCTGATGACCCGGAGTTCCATCCGCCGCGCCTCGGTGACCTTAAGCGGTCCTGCTTGGACATCTCGCGGGGCGCGGACGTGCTGGGTTGGCGCCCGCGGGTCGCGCTGGCCGACGGGGTGACACGCACCGTGGAGTACTTCCGGCAGGTGAAGACCGTCTGAACTTTGTGGCATACTGGCCGGTCGGAGGGGAGTATTCCCCAATTCGCAGTGTCGTCATCACGTCGCCCGTCATCGGGTGACCGGGGCTGTGGGCCGGGCAGCCGGCGGAAGAGACCTCCAGCGCTGCTATGACGCTGGAGGCAATCCATGGATGTTTTCGCAATCGGCCGTTTCGGACTGGACGCCGTCGGCGCCGTCGCATCAGCCAGCCTGGATCTCGCCGCCATCCCCCTGCGTGAAGGCGCCAAGATCCTGGCCGGTGAGCGCTCCGATCTGACCAGCCGACGCAGTTGGCGCGGTGCCGGACGGGCCTGGATCGAGGTGCACGGGCTCGACGACTCCGACGGCGTAGACATCGGTGCCGAGGTTTCCGAAGCCCTGCGGGCCGAGCCCGGCGTCACCTCGGTGCGGCTGAATCGCCCGCTGTCCCGGGTGGTGGTCGAGATCGGTGACCACGTTTCGCTGGCCGACTTGTGTGCCAAGGTGGAGGCGGTCGAAAAGAACGTCCAACTGACCGCGACCGAGACCGCGGCACTGCCGGGCGATGGGCTACTGCTGGCCACCAAGGGCGCGATGGTGGGTGCCAACGCGGTAGGGCTGGCGATCGCCACCGTGGGCAGTGCGATGCGCTGGCCGGCCGCGCCCAAGATGTTCGACGCCGCGGCGTCGGTGGCCCGCTATCAGCCGTTGGTCCGCAACGCCCTGGCGAGCCGGATCGGCCCGGCCAAGACCGACAGGGTGCTTTCCCTGGTCTCGCTCGGGTCGCACGTCATCACCATGTCCCCGGCGATCCTGGCGGTGGATCTGATGGTGGAGGGCCTCAAAGCCTCCGAGACCCGCGCCGGGGCGCTGGCCTGGAATCGCTACGAACCGGAGCTGGCCCGGTACGCCGAGCACCCGGACGTGCACCCCGCCGCGCGGCCTGTCCCGCGACCGGACGGTCTAGCCGAGCGCTACCTCAAGCGCACCGCGGTGGCGCAGGTGGTCGCGGCTGGGGCGGTGGGCGCGCTGACCCGCAACCTGGACATGACCTCGAGCGCGATCCTGGCCACCTCGCCGAAAGCGGTGCGCACCAGTTGCGAATCGTTCGCCGCCACCCTGGGACAGGGCCTGGCCGACTCGCACGAAGTGCTGCCGCTGCGGCCGGACAGTCTGCGCCGCCTCGACAAGATCGACACCGTGGTCATCGACCCGCGGGCGCTGACCGGTGAACAACGCCGGGTGGTGCAGATTCGCGGCGCCAGTGAGCACGAGCTGCCGAAGGCGTGGCAGAGTGCGCAGAACCTGCTCGACAAGCCCGGACTGCGCCCGGGCTGGCACCGGGTTCCCGGGATGACGGCCCGCGGCTCGACCCGCACGGAGCCGGTAGACGCGCTGATCCTGCCCGCGCACCACGCGCTGGCCTCGGCGGTGGTCCTGGAAGCACGTGCCTCCGGCGCGGAGCTGGTCACGGTGGACACCGAGATCCTCGGCGAGCTGCGCCCCGGCTTTGACGACATCCGACCGGTCTCCGGTGAGGATCTCGACGGTGCACTGGCCGCCGCCGTGGCCGACCTGCAGCAGGCCGGCCGCACGGTTGCGGTGTTGTCCACCTCGGCAGCGCAGGCGCTGGCGGCGGCGGATCTGGCGCTGGGTGTCATGCCGACGAGCGAGCACACCGACAGCCCGCCTCCTTTTTATGCCGACCTGCTGCTGGCCGACCTGGCCGGCGCATGGCAGGTGCTGCGCGCGCTGCCGGCTGCCCGGACGGCCACCGAGCGCGGGGTCGCGATCTCGATCGGGGCGTCGTCCATCGCCGGGCTGCTTTTGGTCCGCGGGGTTCGGGCGACCATCCCCGGTGTCGGGGCGGGGCAGAGCCGCGGCCCGGGACCGGTGACCGTCGGTGCCGGTGCCGGAATGCTGTCGGGCTACCTGCTGGCCCGCCGAGTGCTGCGGGCACACGCACCGAAGCCGGCACCGGCCTACGAGTGGCATGCCATGACGGTCGAGCAGGCGCGGGAGCTGTTGACGCCGGACGCGGTGCTGCCGCTGGCCGAACGCGCGCCGGTCGACGCGGAAACGCAAGGCATGTTCTGGCCGTACTTCCACGCCGTGCGTGAAGAGTTGTCCGACCCGATGACGCCGATCCTGGCGCTGTGCTCGGCGGCGACCGCCATGCTGGGCTCGCCGATCGACGCCGTCATGGTGGGCACGGTGCTCACCGGCAACGCCATGCTGGCCGCTTATCAGCGGTTGCGGGCCGAGAGCCGGCTCAACACCCTGCTGGCCCAGCAGGCTCCGCCGGCGCGGGTCGTACTGATGGGTTCGCAGGGGGAATTGGCCGGTACCCCGACCTACCACGAGATCCCCGCCGAACAACTGCTGCCCGGCGACCTGATCGAGGTGCGCAGCAACGAGGTGGTGCCCGCCGACGCCCGGACGATCGAGGTGTCCGACGTCGAGGTCGACGAATCCGCGCTGACCGGCGAATCGCTGTCGGTCGGCAAACAGCTGGACCCGACTCCCGGCGCCGAACTGGCCGAGCGCAGCTCCATGCTGTACGCGGGCACCACGGTGATCGCCGGCAAGGCGCTGGCGATGGTGACCGCCGTGGGCGCCGACACTCAGGCCCGCCGGGCCTCCGAACTGGCCTCCGGCGAGCTGCCCGAGGTCGGCCTGCAGCACCACCTGTCCCAGCTGATGTACCGGACATTCCCGTACAGCGCCGCCGGCGGTGTGGCCGTCGGCGCGCTGGGCCTGCTGCGCCAGGGCGGGCTGCGGGTCGCGCTCGGCAACGCGATCGCGGTCGCGATCGCCGCCGTCCCCGAAGGCATGCCGCTGATGGCCACCTTGGCCCAGCACGCATCGTCGCAGCGGTTGACCAAAACCGGTGCGCTGGTGCGAATCCCGCGGTCGGTGGAGGCGCTCGGCCGGGTCGACGTGGTCTGTTTCGACAAGACCGGAACGCTGTCGGAGAACCGGCTGCGGGTCGCCACGGTGCGCCCGCTTGCGGGATATTCCGACGACGACGTCCTCGGCACGGCCGCGCAGGCGGCCCCGGCTCCCGACGGCGCGGCCCACGCGCACGCCACCGACCAGGCCATCGTCGAGGGCGCGGCGGCCGCCGGCGGCGCCCGGCCGTGGATCGAGCCCGACGCTCACCTGCCGTTCCGCTCCGGCCGGGCCTTCTCGGCGTCGGTGTTGGGATCGGAGCTGCTGGTCAAGGGCGCACCGGAAGTGGTGTTGGGGGCCTGCAAGAACGCCGACGCCAAGATCGAGCAGCAGGTGGCCGCGATGGCCGCCCAGGGCCTGCGGGTGATCGCGGTCGCCCACGGCAAGCTGACCGCCGCCCAGGTGCAGGCCGTTCAGGACGATTCGGAACGTCTCGTGGAGGTCAGTGCCTCCGGGCTGACGTTGCTCGGGTTCCTCGGCCTGGCCGACACCCCCCGGGCCGACGCGCCGCAGCTGCTGGCCGATCTGGCCGCCCGCGGCGTCGACATCCGGATGATCACCGGTGACCACCCGATCACGGCCACCGCGATCGCCGCCGAGATGGGCGTGACCGTCGCTCCCGAGCAGGTCATCACCGGCTCGGAGTGGAATGCCTTGAACCGCAAGGAACAAGAGCGTGTGGTCTGCGAGCGGGTGATCTTCGCCCGAATGTCGCCGGAGAACAAGGTGCAGATCGTCCAGACGCTGGAGCGTGCCGGCCGGGTATCGGCGATGGTGGGCGACGGCGCCAACGACGCCGCTGCGATCCGGGCCGCAACGGTAGGTCTGGGTGTCGTTGCGCACGGCAGCGATTCGGCGCATGCCACCGCCGATGTGGTGCTGACCGACGGCAAGATCGGTGCCTTGGTCGACGCGATCGACGAGGGCCGGCGACTGTGGCGCGGTGTGCAACTGGCCATCTCCGGATTGCTGGGCGGCAACGCCGGCGAAGTGATGTTCTCCGTCATCGGCACTGCGATTACGGGGAATTCACCGCTGAACACCCGGCAGCTGCTGTTGATGAACACCCTGACCGACGCGCTGCCGGCCACCGCCGTGGCGGTGAGCACTCCGGCCGGCCCGATCGGTGACGCGGTGCCCGGACTCGACGAGCGCAAACTGTGGCGCGCGGTGGCGTTCCGCGGCGGAGTCACCGCCGCGGCGGGCACCGCAGCCTGGGCGATGGCCTCGGCGACGGGTCTGCCGCAGCGGGCCGCAACGGTGGCGCTGATCTCGCTGGTGACCACCGAACTCTGTCAAACCGTGGTCGATTCGCGGGCGCCAATGGTGCTGGCCACCGCGGCCGGATCGTTCGCGCTGTTCGCGGCGATCGTCTCCGCGCCCGGGGTCAGCCAGCTGTTGGGTTGCACGCCGGTCGGCCCGATCGGCTGGGCGCAGGGTCTCGGCACGGCCGCGGCGGCCACCGCCGCGGTGGCTGTGGCGAGCCGGTTCTCGACAACTCCCACCAAGGAGATCGCCGCCCCCGCCCAGGAGATCGAGGCCCCCATCAAGGCGGTGTCGGCGGTTCCGGCCCAGAAGGCACCGGCCAAGAAGGCTCCAGCTGCAAAGAAGGCCCCCGCCAAGAAGGCCCCCGCCAAGAAGGCTCCGGTCAAGAAAGCCCCGGTGAAGAAGGCCCCGGTCAAGAAGGCTCCGGTCAAGAAGGCTCCGGCGGCCAAGCAAACCCCGGCCAAGGAAACGCCGGCCAAGAAGGCCCCGGCCAAAAAGGCCCCCGCCAAGAAGTCGTCCGCGAAGCTGGAGCTGGTGCGCTAAGGCTGTCCCGTTACGCCGGCTGAAGCACCGTCACCTGCGGCAGCGGTCGCTTGGATGCGCGAAGTCGCACCTCCAGCAGACCGGCACGCCAGAGCACTGCGTACAACTCGACCATCGGCACCGTCAGAAGTGCCGCTGTCGCGTCGGCCAGAGGTTCTGCCAGGACTTGGGTAGTCCGCATACCTGCAACGGTGAGGGCTGGAATCGGACGATCGGCAAACCTGCTGTTACCTCTGGGACAACTGTTGCCGAATTACTGTGTCTTATACGGCCCAGACGGCTTAGGCGGCTCGGGCGGTTGGGCTTGGGTAAGCGCTATCGCCCTCGCCAGCCGGGCATAACGCAGCTCCAGATCGCGGAATCGCATATAGGTGCTCAGCGTGGTAAACGCGAAAACCATGATCAGCACGTACAGCATCAGATCGGTGCCGCGGCGCACCCCGAGCCAGTTGGCCACCACGGTGGTGTCGTCGGGGCGCAGCACCGCATAGATGCCGGCCACCACGAACACCAGGTAGCCGACCTTCACCCAGGCCCGCGACTGGGCGGACCGACGCGACAGCAACAGGTAGATCAGCAGCATCAGCACCGCCGCGATGAGCAGAACCTTGATCCAGTTCATCGCGACATCCTCTTGCGTAGCAACCCATCGAACAGGATGTTGACGCCGTTGAGCAGCGGCTGCCCCTTCGACTTCGAGTAGTCGGTGTAGAGCACCTCGACCGGCTCTTCGCCCACCCGCCAGCGGTTCTCGGCAATCAGCGCGATGAACTCCCCGGCATGGCTCATCCCGTTCATGGTGAGGTCGAGGCCATCGGCCACTCGCCGGTTGAACACCCGCAGGCCGTTGTGGGCGTCGGAGAGTCCAAGTCGGCGAATTCGCGGGTTGAGCCAGACCGCGGTCCGCAGTATCGCTCGTTTGAGCGGCGGCACCGTTGCGGCAGCTTCGGGTGCGGCGAACCGGGTGCCGATCACGATGTCGAGGTCGGCGCTGTCGAGATGGTCGATCATGCGCATCAGGTCGGCGACGCGGTGCTGGCCGTCGGCGTCGAAGGTGGCGAACAGTCGAGCGCCGGGCTGACGGCGGGCGAACTCGACCCCGGTCTGGATGGCCGCGCCCTGACCGAGGTTGACCGGATGGTGCACCACGTAGGCGCCCGCGCGTCGCGCCGTGACGGCGGTGTCGTCAGCGCTTCCGTCGTCCACGCAGACCACGTAGTCGAAAACCGAACGGATCCCGGCGATCACGTCACCGATGACGGTCGCCTCGTTGAACGCCGGGACGATGATCCAGACATCGGGGTAGCGGGTATCGATGGTTTAGAAAATACACGCCTGCCCGGCTTACGAATCGGTGCGCAACGCGGCTAGATGCACGACGATTCCCACCAGGGGACCGCACAGCAGGGCGACCACGGTTCTGGTCGGTAGGTCCAACGGCAGCAGCAGGAGCAAGGTCGAGGCCACCGTGGCGCCCACCCACCCCAGGGCATAGGCGCGGTGCAGTGCCGCGGCCACCGTCGCCGCCCCGGTCAGCGTCAGCAGCGCGATCGCCGTGGCTGCTGTTGTCAGTCCGGCCAGCAGCAGCCCGTCGGCACGATAATCCGCGCCGAACACCGTGCGCAGCAGCCAAGGTCCGAGCAGGCCCGCCGCCACCGTGCCCACCGCGCCCAGTGCGGCGACGGCCGCCGCGGGCGTGCGCAGTGCCCGTAGCCGGCGGCCCCGCTGGTCGACGAAGTGCGCGATCAGGTTGCCCTGCATAGCGGTCAACGGCACCAGTAGCGGTGCCCGGGTCACCGTGACCGCCAGGATCACCACGCCGCCCGCAGCACCCAATTCGCCGTAGGTGGCCTGCAGCAGCACCGGAAAACCCATCACCAGGATCGCGCTGGCCCCGGCTGCGGTTATCGAATGCGCCGCGCCGCGCAGGAATCCCGCCGTGCTCACCGGAGTCAGCAGTCGCGCTGCGGAGCGGGCCGTGGGTGAGGCGGCCAGCAGCAGTAGCCAGGCCAGCGCGCCGGCCACGGTGGCCCACAAGAATCCGACCAGGCCCCAGCCGACGACGAACGTCGCGGTGGCCACGGCCACCCGGACGCTCGCATCGGTCACCATCAGCGCGCCGTACTGCGTCCAGCGGTTGGCGCCGGCCAACATGCCGAGCAGCGTGGCGTGCACCGCGAAGTTGGCCAGACCAAAGCACAGCAGCCCGACCGACAGCCAGCGCGCCTCGACGAACACGTGGCCGCTCCACAACGGCGAACTGGCGGCGACCACCGCGGCCGCCACCAGCCCGCTCAGTCCGGCCACCCGCAGCGGGCGGGTGTGTGCGGTGGAGGGGCGCTCGCGCGTGGAGTCTCCGGCGAACCGGACTTCCCGGGTGGTCTCCTGCAGCAGGCCGTTGGCGGCGCCGTTGACCAGTCCGAATGCACCCCAGAACACGCCGAACACCGAGAAACCCGCCGGGTCCAGATCACGCGCCGCCAGATACAGCACCGCGTAGCCGCACAGCGCGCTGAGCAGGGTTGCGGTGCCGACCCGGGCCATACTGGCTCGGGCGACGGGACCGGTGGTCAGCCCACGGGGGAACCCGGGGGATCCGGTACCACCCACATCGGTCACCACGGCGAAAATACTAAGCGGGCCGCGGGGTACCGTCGGGCAGCCCGCTGAACTGACTCGCTGACCGGAGGCCCGCTGTTGGACCCGTCGCTGCTGGAATGGCTGCTGACATTCGCGGGGCTGGGCGCAGTGCTCGGATTCGACCTGCTGATCATCGGCCGGCGGGTGCACGAGCCGTCGATCCGCGAGATCGCGGGATGGCTGACGTTCTACCTCAGCCTGGCGGTGGCGTTCGGCGTCTGGGTGTGGCATTTTCACGGCGCGAAGTACGGCATGCAGTTCTATGCCGGCTGGCTGACCGAGTACAGCCTCTCGGTCGACAACCTGTTCGTGTTCGTGATCATCATGAACAGCTTCAACGTGCCCAAGAAGTACCGGCAGGAGGCGCTGTTCGTCGGCATCGTCATGGCGCTGTCGTTCCGGGCGGTGTTCATCGCGCTCGGCGGGGTCGCGGTGCAGCGGCTGTCCTGGACGTTCTATGTGTTCGGTGCCTTCATGGCCTACACCGCGATCAAACTGCTCCGCCACGACGACCCCACCGGCGAAGGGGAGGGCGAAGGCGGCAACAACTTCATCGTGCGGTTTGCTCGCACCCACTTCAACGCCACCGATCGCTGGTCCGGCGTGCGGTTCTTCATCCGGGACAGTTCAGGGGCTTGGGCTGTCACGCCGATGTTCCTGGTGGGGTTGGCGTTGGGCACCACCGACGTGGTGTTCGCGATGGACTCGATTCCGGCGATCTACGGACTGACGCGTCAGCCCTATCTGGTGTTCACCGCCAACGTGTTCGCCCTGATGGGGCTGCGCCAGCTCTACTTCATTCTCGGCAAGTTGCTGGGCCGGTTCGTGTATCTGTCCCAAGGCCTGGCGGTGATCCTGGGGTTCATTGGCGTGCGGATGGTGTTGCATGCGCTGCGCACCAACGAGGTGTGGTTCATCAACTCCGGCCGGCCGCTCAACGTCCCGGAGATCCCCACCCCGGTCAGCCTGGGGGTCGTGGTGGGAGTGTTGGCGCTGACGACGGTGGCCAGCCTGTACCGGACCCGTGGGGCGACCTCAACGCAGTGAGAAGACCGGGAACGACGGTGCTGCGGCCCGCAGCTCGTCGTCGCTGGACTCCGGCGTCAGCCCCGCTACGTATCCCTTGACCTGCCAGTACCACCGTTGAAGGTAGCGGCGCAGCACCTCCGGTTTATCGTCGTCGCGGACTTCGGTGGCTTGAGCCGAGCGCGGCCGCCACCGGGGCCCGACCTCGATCTCACCGGCGGCGCGCACATTGCGAACCCACTCGGTGTTGCCCCGCGGCGAGACCAGGTAGTCCACCCCCTCGACGGTCAGCAGATTGATCACGACACCACGGCGCTTGCCGCTCTTGCGGCCGCGCACGGAGATCGCGCGGGTGCCGGCAATGCTGATGCCCGCCTCGGCCAACTTGCGGATCACCGTATTGGCGAACCGGGCGGCGGCATTGGGTCGGTCGTATCCGGTGGCCATGGTCGTCCCCTTACTCGCGATATCGAGAGCGGCGCTCTCGTTTTTCTGATCGTGACACATCGCAGGGGGCAAAGCAAGAGCGGTGCTCTCTTATCTGTCAGACTGGTGCCGTGGGAAAACGGCAGGAGTCGCGGGAACGCATCGAGGCGCAGATCATCGAGGTCGGACGGCATCATCTGCGCACCCACGGGGCGGCCGGGCTGTCGCTGCGCGCGGTCGCCCGCGATGTGGGCATGGTGTCCTCGGCGGTCTACCGGTACGTGGGCAGCCGCGACGAGTTGATCACCCTGCTGCTGGTCGACGCCTACAACGATCTGGCCGATGCTGTGGGCCGGGCCCGCGCATCGGCGTCGCCGGTGCCGTGGCGCCAGGACATCGTGACGATCGCCCACGCGGTGCGGGACTGGGCGCTGGCCCATCCTGCCGGGTGGACGCTGCTGTACGGCAGCCCGGTTCCCGGCTACCACGCGCCGGCTGAGCAGACCGTGGCACCAGGTACCCGGGTTGTCGGTGCATTCTTCGAAGCGATCGCGGCGGGAATCGCGGCCGGCGATATCGCGTCCGGCAAAAGCGGTGCAGCGCAACCGCTATCGGCAGACTTCGAGCGACTCCGCGCGGAGTTCGGCTTCCCCGGCGACGATGGCGTCGTCGCCAAATGCTTCCTGCTGTGGGCCGCCCTCGTGGGCGCGGTCAGCTTGGAAGTGTTCGGTGGTTACGGCGCGGACACCCTATCGGCGCCGCGGGCGTTGTTCGACGCCCAGCTCGCGCTGCTGCTGGACGTGTTGGGGGTCAGTGACCGGAGGTCTTGAACCGCTCGATCGACCGGGTGATCTCGGCCTCGGCTTCGGCGCGGTCAACCCAGTCGGCGGCCTTGACGAACTTGCCCGGCTCCAGGTCCTTGTAGTGCACGAAGAAGTGCTTGATCGCGTCCAGCTCGTAGGCGGGCACGTCGCTGATGTCCTGGATGTGGTCCCACCGGTGGTCACCGGCCGGCACGCACAGCACCTTGGCGTCGCCGCCGGCTTCGTCGGTCATCTGGAACATCCCGACCGGACGTGCCTCGACCAGCACACCCGGGAACACCGACTGCGGCAGCAGCACCATCGCGTCCAGCGGGTCGCCGTCCTCGCCGAGGGTGTCCTCGATGAAGCCGTAGTCGGTGGGGTAGCCCATCGGCGTGTACAGGTAGCGGTCGAGCTTGACACGCCCGGTGGCGTGGTCGACCTCGTACTTGTTGCGCTGGCCCTTGGGGATTTCGATGGTCACGTCGAATTGCACCGGGTCAGTCTAGAGCGGCCCGGATTCACGCCCGGACTCCGCCCGTCCGGCACAATTGCGCCTGACAGCGGAGGAGAGACATGCAACCCACTCGGTGGCGACACAGCAGCGCGCATCTGGGTATCGCGGCCGCGGTGCTGGCGCTGGCCGCCGCCGTGGTGGTCTTGGCGGTCGTTGTGCTCCCGGACGAATCCGGCGCAGGTGCGCGCGTCGTGTCGCCGGCACCGGTGGCGACCGCCAAACCCGGGGTGGTTCCGGTCTCCGACGACGCCCCGGTGCCGGTCGGCACTGCACTGGCCGCCGCCATGGCCCAGGCGTTGGCCGACCCGAATCTGGGCCGGCTCACCGGCCGCATCACCGATGCACTGACCGGCAAGGCGCTGTGGACCCAACAGGAAGACCTGCCGATGCAGCCGGCGTCCACCAACAAGGTGCTCACCGCAGCGGCTGCCCTGCTGGCGCTGGATCAGGGCGCCCGGGTCACCACCCGGGTGACGGCGAGCGATCAGCCCGGAGTGGTGGTGCTGGTGGGTGGCGGGGACCCCACGTTGTCGACGGCCGAGGTCGGTCAGGACACCTGGTATCGCGAAGCCGCGCGCATCAGCGATCTGGCCGAGCAGGTGCGCCGCAGCGGGGTGAGCGTCACCGAGGTGCAGGTCGACACGTCGGCGTTCACCGGCCCGACCATGGCCCAGGGGTGGGATGCCGAGGACATCGAAGGCGGTGACATCGCCCCGATCGAGGCGGTGATGGTCGACGGCGGGCGGGTCCAGCCGACCACCGTCGAGTCCCGGCGATCGACGACGCCCGCGCTGGACGCCGGAAAGGCTTTGGCCGCAGAGTTGGGCATCGACCCCGACAACGTGAGCATTGCCTCCTCGTCGGTGACCGGACGCGAGCTGGGCGCCGTTCGATCGGCACCGCTGGTGGTCCGCCTCGGCGAGATGATGAACGCCTCGGACAACGTGATGGCCGAATCCATCGCTCGCGAGGTGGCCGCGGCGATGGGCCGGCCCCGCTCGTTTGCCGGAGCCGTCGACGCGGTGACCAACCGGCTGGCCACCGCCCACATCGCGGTCAGCGGAGCCAACCTGCAGGACTCCAGCGGATTGTCGGTCGACGACCGGTTGTCGGCTCGGACCCTCGATGCGGTGGTGCAGGCGGCCGCAGGGCCGGACCTGCCCGAGCTGCGCCCGCTGCTGGACATGCTGCCGGTCGCCGGCGGCAGCGGCACGCTGTCCGAGCGGTTCCTCAACCCCAAGACCGGGCGCGGCGCGGCCGGCTGGCTGCGGGCCAAGACCGGCTCGCTGACCCGCACCAATGCGCTGGCCGGCATCGTCACCGACCGGGACCAGCGGGTGCTGACGTTTGCGTTCATCTCCAACGACGCCGGACCCACCGGGCGCACGGCGATCGACGCGCTGGCCGCGGTGCTGCGAACCTGCGGATGCGGATGAGCGAATCGGACGTCGGGGGCGCGGTGGACTTTGAGTTCGCCGCGACGGTCGGTGGCTGGCTGGCACGGCCCGCACCGCCGATGACCGACTACACGCGCCGCCAGGTCATCGAGGAACTGCACGCCAGCGCCCGCGCGGCAGAACCGCTGGTCCGAGAGGTCACGGGTCTCGGCGACGATGGCCCGGTCCCCGACGCCCGCGTAGTCGACCGGCGGCAGTGGATCGCCGCGGCCGCCGAATCGATGCGGGTGATGATGGGCGCCTCCGAGCGGCCCTCCGGTTTCCTCACCAGCCGGCTGACCGGGGCGCAGACCGGCGCGGTGCTGGCCTTCGTCTCGTCGGGCATCCTCGGCCAATACGACCCGTTCTGTGCGGGCGGTGGCGCGCTACTGCTGGTCTATCCCAACGTGGTCGCCGTCGAGCGCCAGCTGCAGGTGACGCCGGCCGACTTCCGATTGTGGGTGTGCCTGCACGAGGTGACGCACCGCGTGCAGTTCAGCGTCAACCCGTGGCTGGCCGGCTACATGTCGGATGCCCTGTCGGTACTGACCGGCGACAGCAGCCCGGATCTGACCCAGGTGGTGGGCCGGCTGGCCGACTATCTGCGGGGCCGCCAGAACGATGCCGAGTCGCCGGGCCCGTCGGGGATCCTGGGCCTGGTGCGGGCGGTGCAGTCCGAGGAGCAGCGCACCGCGCTGGACCAGTTGCTGATGCTGGGCACGCTGCTCGAAGGCCACGCCGACCACGTGATGGACGCGGTCGGGCCGATGGCGGTGCCGTCGGTGGCGACCATTCGGAACCGCTTCGAGGAACGCCGTCAGCGCAGCCAGCCGCCGCTGCAACGACTGTTGCGGGCGTTGCTGGGCCTCGACGCCAAGATGAGCCAGTACACCCGCGGCAAGGCCTTCGTCGACGCCGTGGTCGGCCGCGTCGGTATGGACCGGTTCAACGCGGTGTGGTCTGGTCCGCAGACCCTGCCGCTGCCCGCCGAGATCGAAGAGCCCCAGCGGTGGATCGACCGGGTGCTGTAGCCGCGCTGCGCGCCGCGTTGGGGGCGTACGCCGAGCAGTTTCTGTCGCAGGGGGCAGGCTGGGCGGTCGCGTTGTCCGGTGGACCCGATTCGCTGGCGCTGACTGCTGTCGCAGTCCGGATGCGGCCCACCACCGCGCTGATCGTCGACCATGGCCTGCAAGCCGATTCGGCCCAGGTGGCCGAGACCGCGCGCCGTCAGGCGCTCGAGCTGGGATGCGTTGATGCGCAGGTTATTCCGGTGACCGTCGGAGCCCAGGGCGGTCCGGAGGCGGCGGCGCGCACGGCCCGTTACGCCGCGCTGGCCGATGCTCGCGGCCGGGACCCTGTACTGCTGGGACACACACTCGACGATCAGGCCGAGACAGTGCTGCTCGGGCTGGGCCGAGGTTCGGGAGCCCGGTCGATGGCCGGGATGCGGCCGTACGACCCACCGTGGTGCCGGCCACTGCTGGGGGTGCGACGTGCGCAGACCGCGCAAGCCTGCGCCGAACTGGGGCTGACGCCGTGGCTCGACCCGCACAACAGTGACGACCGCTTCACTCGGGTGCGGCTGCGCGCCGAAGTGCTGCCCCTGTTGGAGGACGTGCTGGACGGCGGGGTAGCCGAAGCCCTGGCCCGGACGGCGATCGCACTGCGGGAGAACACCGAGCTCATCGATGCCTTGGCCGAGCAGGCACTGCCCGGAGCCACCGCGGGCGCCGCGTTGGACGCTGCTGCGCTGGCGGCCTTGGCGGGCCCGGTGCGCCTGGCGGTGATCCGGCGCTGGCTGATCGACGGAGGCGGGCGCGGCCTGACCGACCTGCAGATCCGCGCGGTGGACCGGCTGGTGACCGCCTGGCGCGGCCAAGGGGGAGTGGCGATCGGATCGGACCTGCGCGGACAGCGGCTGTTCGCGGTTCGCGGCGACGGCCTGCTGCGGCTGCGCAGCGAGCCGGTCTAAGCCGCGGGCGTGATTTCCTCCGCTGCAGTTGGTTGTCGAACTCCCGCCATGGCACGCTGTGCTGGTGGCTGCGATCTTGCCGGGGGAGAAACCCGAGTTGTACGCGGGTGACATCAAATCGGTGTTGCTGACCGAGGAGCAGATCCGGACCCGCACTGCCGAACTTGCCGCGCAGATCGCCGCCGACTACGCCGGGGGCAGCGCCGAGAGCGGCGACCTGCTGCTGATCACCGTGCTCAAAGGCGCGGTGCTGTTCGTCACCGATCTCGCCCGGGCGATTCCGCTGCCCACGCAGTTCGAGTTCATGGCGGTCAGCTCCTACGGTTCCTCGACGTCGTCGTCGGGGGTGGTGCGCATCCTCAAGGACCTCGACCGCGACATCAGCGACCGCGACGTGTTGATCGTCGAGGACGTCGTCGACTCCGGACTGACCCTGTCGTGGCTGCTGCGCAATCTGGCCACCCGCCGGCCCCGGTCCCTTCGGGTGTGCACCCTGCTGCGCAAACCCGACGCGCTGGGCGCCGGCGTCGACATCGCCTACGTGGGTTTCGACATCCCGAACGACTTCGTGGTCGGCTACGGCCTCGACTACGCCGAGCGCTACCGCGACCTGCCGTACATCGGCACCCTGGACCCGCGGGTCTATCAGGGCTGAACACGGCCAGAAGGGCGGCGAGGCCTTCTGGCGAAGGAATCGTGCTCCGCTGCTACCGCCTGCTGGCGGGCGAAGTCCACCAGGTTCGCAACCTCAGTCCGAGTGGGCTGCCAGCCGTCAGCCAGGCCGCTGGAGATGGTGTTGTAGATGGTGTGGCAGTCATCGGCAGAGAGCTCAGTAGTAAAGTCATCGACAATTCGCCATAGCCAGATGCCGGCATTGTCGCTGTCAGTGTCCCTGATCGCCGTGGCCGACGACCTCATCGCTTCTTCTGTTCTTGTTGGGTTTTCACTTTGTTGACCTTGCTGTTGATCGTGTCGCGCACGAAAGTGCTTTGTATTACGAGATATTCAGGAGCCCGACAGCGCCACGGCAAGCCGAACACATGACCATCTTGCGGGGGGCGTCGTGGACTACGGCTCAGACAGGGCGATTCGATAGTGACCGGCTCCCGGGCACCGTCAGCCCTGACGAATCAACTGAGATCGCCGGCTTTGGAAACCCATCGATGTTCCGCGTGGGCTCGGGCGGTGCGGGATTCTCTTTCGCGGTCACTGATTACGAGCAGTGCGTCCACGTTTGAGTCGTTATTGGGTGCCGCCGCGCTCATCATCGTCTCGTGTGCCTGGTCGGGCTTGGTGCGAGGCGGAACCACGAGCAAGAGGATCCGGCTCCGGTCAGCACCGAGGACCTCCAGAGTGTTGACCGGCTGACGTTCATATCCATCGAGTCGTACGGTTCGTCCGTCGGTAGTGAGTTTGGAAGGTGCCGGCGCCCATTCGCTGAGGTTGTACCGCACGCGTTGAATACTCCCGACTCGAACCGACAACACCGAGAGCAGGCCCGGGAGCTCGGTGGTGAGAGTGCCGCTCCATGGCCACCAGGCCCCGTCGACGTGTCCGGCCTGCGCTGCCTTTGGTTTCAAGCGCAACCGCGGTCTGCGTTGCGGTGGCGTCGGGTGCCGGCTTGTTGCGAAGTGGGTCTGTTGTTGCGTCATAACGACGCTCCTGACTGGGCCGCGAATCGGCCGGTTACCTTCAAATCGGCGGCGATACAACCTAGAACGGTCAGATGCGGAATACCGCCGATATGCCATACCCTACCCGAACTTCGCAGTTCGGGGCGCTTACGAGCCGCGGGCCGGCCACCGGGGCGACCCCCGACTGGTGTCGGCCGCCGCGATGCCCCGAGTCATCAGAGTCCGACGGCGTGCTCGAGCTGGCGGAGTTCTTCGTCGAGAAGTCTGGTCAGCTCACTCAGTCCTGGAACGGCTTCGCGGCAGCCGGTAAGCCCGAACGCGATCGTGTCGTCGGTGCTCGTGCAGGTGATGTTCAGTGCCTGTCCGTCGACTGGGATCGACAGGGGATAGAGCTCGTCGAGGCGGGCGCCGTTCCAGTACAACGGCACCGGAGAACCGGTCACGTTTGAGATCATCACGTTCGGGGGGCGCAGCAGCCCGTGCTGACCGACGAGCATGCCCAACGCCAGTGGCGTGGCACCCAGCGCACTCATCGCGAGGATCTGCAGCTGAGTGTGCGTGCCCAGCGCGGTCTTGCCCTCGCGCATGCTGTTCCGCACCGACACCAATCGCTCGCCGGAATCGGCTAGGTCGGTGGCCAGGCCGCACATCAGAGACCCGATTCTGTTGCCGGTGTTGTCCCGGCCGGCTGCAGGCCCGGGCAGCCGCAGTGAGACCGGAATCATCGCCACCAGCGACGCCAACGGCAGCGCTTTCCTAGTGGTCAGGTAATTGCGCAGGGCGCCTGCGCACATGGCCAGCACCACATCGTTGACCGTTGCATCGCTGTGTTTGGCGACCAACTGCAATCGTTCCAGCGGCCACGAGCCCCCGGTGAAGACCGGGCACTGTCAATCGCCACATTGAACATGGTGTGCGGTGTGACCAGCGACAGTGCGCCGCAGCGCTGGCGGAGGGCCTGCACCAGCGTGCCGGTGAGCGCCGGCAGCAACCCCGCGGCATCGCGTGCTCCGTGCCAGATCGCCGCCGTCGCCCGCCCCGCCAGCGAACTGCTCGACGTTGAGTCGGGGGCAGACGCGGAGCGCGTGTCGGCCGGCTCCCACAACGCAGGCTGACCGCGGCGAGCCGGGTCAGGACTCAACGCCGCACGCAGCATCCCCATCGCGGAAACGCCGTCGGTGAGCGCGTGGTGGACCTTGATATACACGGCATAGCGGCCGTCGGCGAGGCCTTCGATCAGGTGCATCTCCCACAGCGGCCGATCCCGGTCCAGCGGGATTGCGTGCAGCCACGACACCAGCGTCCACAACTCCCGCAGTCCGGCGGGCCGCGGCAGCGCCGAATACTGCACATGGTGTTGGAGGTCGACGTCGGTGCCACTGTCCCAGCCCCACTGCCCCAGCGACAGCACTGAGCGGCGAGCCCGTTTGCGCCACATGCCGGCGACGTCGTCGCGAGCGATAGCCGCCGCGAACATCTGACGGACATCCAAGGCGCAGGCACCTTCGGGCGGGGTGAACAGGGCAATCCCACCCACCTGCATCTGGCGATTCTCCGATTCGGCCAGCAAGAACATCGAATCGGTCGGGGACATGGGAATCAACATCAGGGCACAGCTCCAGGCAGAAAGAGAGCACCATCAGTGGTGCAGCAATGGCTTTCGGCGAGAGCATCGGTTCGGCTGGGCGAATCTCGTTGATTCAGGCCCAGATACCACGGAGGGTTGCCTTCGCCTCGCATCTTCAGGTCGGCGATGACCCCGCTGGTCGCGGTGGCGCAATGGCACCTCGTTGCGATTGGGAGGCTGGAGTGCCCGCCCAGCGGGTCCGCAAAGAATGTGGTTTCGATCGGATGAAGTGGAGCATCACCGCTGGGATCAACCGTACGCCACAAGTTGGCCGTTGTCTCAGCTCGCCAGCTTGGTCGGCCCCCGGGACCGGATCCATGTGAGCGGCGCGGTTCTTGCGCTTAGCCGCCTTTTGCCGGCCCTGTCAGGGGCCCCGCTGATCAGCGAATCGGTGTTGCTGCGTCCGGCGTTTGAATACCGGCTTCTTGCATGCGCCGGCCCCTGGAGAGGAGCCGGGTCAGGCGCGCGATTCGCTTGATGGGACCGCCGGGGATCTTTAAGTCCTCAGCGGTGCGCGGCCGTTCCCACCGCAGCTCACCCTGGTAACCCGCGTCTGCAATGGCCGCGCACAATGCTGCGACGCTCACGGCGGAATCGGCATCGATGGTGGCGGTCGCGCTCGGGAAGTCCACTGAGGCCCGAACCCCGTCGATCGAGTTCAGTTTCAGCTCGATGTGCGCAGAGCACATCCGGCAGGTCATACCGGTCACGTCGAGTTGGATCCGTCGAATGTCGGACAAGGCTTCTCCTTCTTCAGGTCCTCTATGAGTGGTCGTCAGAAAGGGCCGTCCGGTTCCACGCCGCAACCGTGAGCCACCAGCTCGACCAGCCGCGAAGACGGCGCAGCCAATTCGGTGACCGAATCGACCTGCAGCTCGAAACTGGCGTGTCCGGAGAGGTATTGCGCGTAGGACCGTTCACCCAGGCGCATCCCCAAGGTGAGCCAGGCGTCGATTACCGCCCACCGGCGTGGGTTGCGTCTGGCCCAGTCACTGGCGTCCAAGTGCTGCTTCCAGCGGTCGACGTCGTATTCGTGGGAGCCGAAGTGAGCCAGAAATTTCGAGTATTCGATGGGTGTTCCCCGCAGCGCGGTGACGGTGCGTCCCAGGGGTGTTGACAGCATGCCCAGGATCACCGTCGCAGCCGACCGGTTGCTGGTGACCTCCTCGGTCAGGTGCACGGCGGGATGAGCACGCAGTGCTGTGCAGGCATCGGCGAGCGCAACCAAAATATCGGCCGATGTCCGCAGTTGGTGCGGCTCGCCCAACACCCGGGGTAGCCGTACCAGGGAGAAGGCCAGCGGGCCGGCGTTGCGCGCGACAATCAGCTCGGCCAGTGCCTTGGAAGCCGCGTAGGGATAAGGCGCGGCACGCGGATCGACAACCTGCGGTGTTGCCGGTTGCGGGCTCACCACCGAGGTCGATAACTGCACCAGCTGGGTGCCCTGTGCCACGCAGGCCGCAACAATGTTCGACACCGCCTCCACATTGGCCGGCCGCAGCTCCCGATATGGCACCACCACATTGGTATTGCCGATGGCGTTGACCACGGTCGCAGCGTGGGTGGTGCGGATAAGCTCAGGAACGCATTGCGGGGCAATGTGTTCTATGCGAACACCGTCGACCCTGGGTAGCTCTGGCCAGGGACCAGCATCGGGCAGTTCCGAGGTGGTGGCCAAGACCAGCTCCGAATCGAATCCGTGGGCGCGCAGCTCGGCGGCAGCTCGAGCAAAGCCGGTGCCCAGGATTCCCGAGGCGCCGAACACCACAACGGTGCCGGTGTTCTCGGAGCACGGGCCTGGTGCGGGGTAGGGCAGTGACGGGGCCAGGCTGGCGAGATCGTCGTCGATCTCGGCGGCTGTGACCTCGTCCATCCCCATCCCGTCGGTATTTTCGATCAACCGGCTGGCGCTGTCGGCGCTGATCACATCCAGCAATGACACGTGCCGGCCGAGGTAGCGGCGGGTGGCAGGCAGGATGCGGATCAGATCCAGCGAGCCGACACCCTCGGCCAGCAGTGACGATTCCGGGTGCAGGTCGCGGTCCAGATGCCGACTCCACAGTTGAGCCAGGCCGTTTGCTTGGGCCGACGCTGTGCCGGTGTCTTCGTGTTGAGTCTTGGGCAGACGATCGGAATCAACCTTGCCGCTGGGTTTTCGCGGAATAGCCGAGACGGCCGAGATCGCAAATCCGGGGATCCGGGCGGCCTGCAGAACTTTGCGAATTCGTTGCTCGGCTGCGGGGTCGGCGGCTCCATCACGGGTGCCCAGGCTGGTGTACCAGACTCCGAGCCGGGTGTGGTCGGGTTCCACGGCAACATCGCAGATCGTGGGATCCTCGGCGATCAGCCGGGTGATCTCGGCAGTGTCGACGCGCTGGCCGGCGAGCTTCACAACGGCGTCCCTGCGACCCGCAAATACTGGGAAGCCCTTGCCGTCCAAGATCACTCGGTCAGCGGTGGCAAACGCACGCAGTGGCGAACCGTCGATGCCGAATACGGTGCCAAAGTTGGGGCTGGCGATACCCACGTATCCCGCAGATACCTCGTCGCCGAGCAAAACAACCTCACCGAATGCCACGAAAACGGTGTTTCCAGCCAGCGGTTGCCCCAGTCGCCGCTGGTAGCTTGGCTCGGCAGTGGCCCCCTCGCCGTCCAGTGGTAGGCACGTCACCACCACAGTCGCCTCGGTGGGGCCGTAGCTTGAGATCAGCGCGACGTCGGAAACACCACGAACCGCCTGCCACTTCTCGACGGCACAGGAGCGAACCGCCTCGCCGCCGATCACGATTTGGCGTACGCGTGATGCCGCCACGGTGGCAAGCACATCGGGCTCGTCGCAGCACAGCTGCCAGATGGCGGTAGGCAGATCGAGGACGGTAACGCAGTGCCGCGTCAGGTCTTCTCCCAGTTGCGTGAGATCTCCGGTTCGAGTTGCCGCAGAGCGAACCAGAGCGGCACCGGATTGTGCGGCGCTGAAAATCTCCTCGACACTGATATCCGAAGTCAGGGGCGCACATTGCAGGACAGTGTCGTGTTGCTCCCACCCGTAGGCCTGGCGCGCTCCCCGGCAGAAGATCGCCAGTGCGCCGTGGGTGATCGGCACCAGCTTGGGGCTGCCGGTCGATCCAGAGGTCGGCATGATGTAGGCGATCCGTTGCGCTAAGTGCTCGTCTTTGCGGACCTGTTGAAGGCGGTCCCTCAGGCGCGTGGGCTGTGTCGGCAGGTCGGTATTGCTGACGTCGACCAATCGTGCCAAAAGCCCGCTTTCCGGTCCGACGGCCGCTAATCGGCTTTCGAGTTCATCGGTGTGCTCGCAGACGCTGTAGCCGCAACCGACCAGATGGCATGCGACCAACAGATCGATGGTCTTGTCGGTTTGATCGTCAGTGAATACCAACAGTTCACCGGGCTCGATGCCCGAACTCACCAGCCAATCGATCCAAGGATCGACATACCGCCGGCGTTGTCGCCAGCCGTCGATGTCGGTGTCCGCGTCCAGAAACCATGCTGCCACGGCCGGTCTTGTTGGGCTGGGCGCGATGTCGGTGGAATGGCACGTACCGTCGGTGTGAACCTCGAACCACTGGTCCACCCCCATCGCGACCGGCTGATTCCACTGGGCCGGCATCTTCAGCAACACCTGGGCGATCAGGGTTGCGATGTCCCGGGATTGGGGCCGGTCGTTTTGGTGATCGTCATCCCAGGTCGACAGCGTCAGGGTCTGCTGCGGATCGTCTTGGACGGCTGCCACGGTCAGGCCCTCGATCGGCCCGATATCTGTGGTAATGGGCATGCCGTCGAGGAACGGACGCAGTTGGGGGGCGCAGGGGTCCGGAAGAAAGTTGAGCGCCAATGCATCAGTCTGGGGAGTCCGGTTGATGGTCAGATAGATGCGGCGATATAACTCCTCCCGAAACCAGCGCCGCCGCACTGCTTTGACGTATCCGCGGTCCACATTGGCCACAAGATCTCGCACTGATGCGAATGCTGGGAAGCGAATGGACTGAGCAACTGAGTTGACGATGCAGGTGGCCACATCAAGAGCGGGCTCACCAAAACGATTGTCGATGGCGTGCACCACCATGGCCTCGGTACTGCTTCGACGGCCTGCATCGACGGCCACGGAGGCTGCCGTAACCAACACGTGCAGCGGTACTTGTGCCCGAGCGGCCAGCTTCGTGATCGCGTCATAGCCGGATCCGGTGATCTGGACTGACTCGCGCAGAACTCCTCGGCGAGCACCGCCTGACGTCGGTGGCGATTGCGGATAGCCGCCAGTGGCTACCTCGCCTGCCAACTCCCGCTGCACCGATTCGGTCAGCCGCCGTTGTGCGGCGTCAACTTGTTCGGCTTCCCGGCTGTGGGCTTCGGCGAGGCGCTCGAGGCCGGCGGCTATGTCGGGCAATTCGGAGCTTCCGGCGGAGAGGTTGCGGCCCAAGTCGGCTTCGATCAGACCGGTCGCACCACCGTCGAGCAGAAGGTGGTGGGCGTGCATGTCCAGGCCCACGACGTCGCCGCTCGAATCGACTTGCACGGTGTAGCGCACCAGGGGGCGGGACAAAATCCCCGAATCCCACTCCCGCACCAGCAGTTCCGCGTCGTCGCCGGATATTTGCACCAGATCGACGGCTCGCAGTAGCGGAACCAGGTGCGGATATGGTGCCTGGGCTTGTTCGAGAACGCACAATTGCACCGGGTTGTGCTGGATAGCGGCTTCCAACGCGACCCGGAACTGGGGAAGAGGTATGGGGAACAAGCGATACCGGCGGCCGATCAGATACAGCGTGGGATCGGCATCCTGGAGCACACCCCGGTAGATGTTCTGCTGGGAGACAGACAGCGGGATGGGCGCTGGGGGTTGGGAATCAGGCATGCAGGTCGGGATCTTCCAGCTCGGCAACCCAGCCGGCGATCGACAGGTCGCGCGCCAAGCGCGCCGGCAACTCAGACTCGCGGTCCACTCCGAGGCGTTTCATCAACAAAACGAATCGAATCGAGTCCAGACCAAGATCGCGAAGGTCCGTGTCGTCACCGTCGAAGAGGTCCGCTTCGTCGATGTAGAGCACGTCGCAGACCGCACCGAGGATCCGCTGTCGGATGGACTCAACCATGTGCGCGCGCATCGATCGCTGCGGCCAACGACGTGCGCATGACCTTCCCGGACTGGGTTCGCGGAATCCTGGTGACTAAGACGATCCGCGACGGGCGGGCGGCCGATTCCACCTCGCTGCGGTAACGGGCTGCAATTGTCTGTTTGAGGTTGCGAGCACCGCCCTCGTCCAGTTCTTCCGATGCGACCACCGCGAGGCCGACGAGGGCTCCGAACTCCGGGTCGGGGATCTCATAGCATGCTGCCTCGCGGACCCCCGGGACGGATTCTGCGACGCGGTCAACCTCGTCGGGGGCGACATTGACTCCGCCGCAGATGATCATCTCCGAGGCCCGCCCTCGAATATAGAAGTACCCGTCGCTGCCTTCGTCGAGTAGGTCACCGGTGTTCACCCACCCGTCGCTCAGTACTTCGTCGGTCCGGTCCGGGTTGTTCCAGTACCCCAGCATGTTCGCCGGCGATTTGATCCACAAAGTTCCCGACGAGGCCGGCGGGCCAGCCGGTCCGCTGCCATCGCCATCGAGGTGAACCCGCACGCCTGGGTAGGGTCGACCGACCGCTCCTGCCTTGATGGCGGCGATCGACCCCGGTGCGGTGGGAAGACATAGTGCGGTGCAACCAGTTTCGCTCAACCCATAGACCTGCGCGGTGCGTATCCCTGCGGTCTCGACGAACTGCACGTCGGATGCGATGGCCCGCGATCCGCCGTAACCGAGAAAACGCAGCGAAGGTGGCATCGACCTACCGGTTGTCTTCAACTCGGCTACCAGACGCGAGAGCAGAGTCGGGACCAGGCAGACCGTAGCGACCTCGTTGGTCGTGATTATCTCCAACAGCGACGCTCCGCCTTCGCCGCCGGTGACGCACGTACCACCTTGCATCAGGCAGTTCAGAATCCACCACAGGCCACCGATGTGGGTGGCCGGCAACGGCGAGTAAGCGACTTCGCCTGTCACCCAATCGATCCATGTCAAGCCGGTCTCCCGCAGAATGTCAGCGACGGCGTAGAAGGTCCGATTGGCCAGCAGCACAGCCTTTGGTTCGCCGGTGGTGCCGCTGGTGAAGATCATCGCCAGCGGGTCATCGGCGCCACCGTTCGGCCTCGGGGTCACGCCCGGAGCCGCGAGCGAGGGGGTGTCCTCGGCAACCGACAGCCGCGGTACCGCGGCGAGGGACTCCGGCGGGTTCGAGAGGGACAGTCGGGCGCCTTCGGTGCACAGAACTGCGGCAGGTTGCGTGAGTTCGGCGAACCGTTCGACGGTGGCCATAGGCAGATTGCCCTCCGCCAGAACGGCAATGGCGCCCAGTCGGGCGCAGGCAAGCACCGCCAGGTATGTCTGTGGTCCGTTGTCGGAAACAACAAGTACGCGAGAGCCCAGCGAAACCCCCCTAGCCTGCAGTGCTGCGGCCAGACGTTCCCACTCGGCAGCCAGTTCCCTGTAGCTAACCGGACTTCTGCCGTCGCAACGACGTAATGCGATGGCGTCGGGGCGGTGGCGCACGTGTTCGAGAATGCGATCCAGTACGGACGTGGGGGCCGGAATCATCATGCCTGCGTGCCTATTCTGGGTTGTCAGCCGGGGATGTTCAGAGCGGCGAGTTCGAACTCGCCGAAGGCCGAGCCGCCGTGGTCGTCCCAGAACTCGATAGCGCACGGCACGCGCAGATAGCGCACCGTGCGTTGCACGATCTCGAAGTTTCGGCATTCAAGCCGGGCGCTGAACTTGTTGGCGTCGATCGGCCGTTTGAACCGTGACGATGAGTTTCTGATGAACATGCTGGAGAGTTGGTGCTTGCAATAGTCTTCGAGCCCCCAGCCGCGAAAGGCCGGAATGATGCCACCGCCGATGGCCGGCGCAAAAGCGCTGTAAGCGAGCTGATTGAAGCACAGCACCAACTCGACCGCATTGAAATGTCCAGTGCTACGGATGTAGGCAGACTCGGCGATCGAGAAGTTACCCTGAGCTAGAACAGAATCAGTGTCCGCTTGCGACACCGCATCGACCAGGTATCGGCAACCCTTATAGGTATAAGGCTCTAGTACGGTGGCCAGCACGTCCTCGGCGATCGGTGCCGCATCGCCTAGTGCGGGATGAGATGAAGTGGTGACGCTCATGCTGCGTATCCCGGGGTCTGGTGGCCGTCGAGCATGGTCAGTCGATACGTGGTCAAAGTTCCTTCAGAGCTGCCGTGCTTGGCGCGATGCATCAGAACTCGGTTGTCCCACAAGATGATATCTCCGACCTCGTAGTGTTGTGTGTGGATAAAGGGATGTGTGAAATCCGGATCCAGTTGCCCGGTCGCCGACATGAGCTGTTGCAGTAACTCTGGATCGAGCACCCGACCGTCCTGGCCTTCGATTCGAGTGGTCCCCGACGCGCAGATATACAAAATCTCTTCGCCGGTCTTCGGATGCCGGATTACGGTCGGCCATTTGATGGGTGGTGTGGTCCGGGTAATTTCGTCCCACACTTCCCCGATCGGCCGGTATACGTCGTCGGGGCGGATCTTAATGTGCCGCCGGGGATCATGAGTGCTCAACGTTCCTCGGGCGGCGTTCTGCAAAGCGCCGGGTACCGACTCCCAGGCCCGGTTGAGGTCGATGAAGTAGGTTCCCCGGTCGGGTCCGGGAACGGTCAGGGGTAACACCATCGAGAAGGCGAACGGCTCGGGCATGAACATGTAGTCGATGTGCCAGAACGCGCCGGTTCGCGGAACGCCCTGGTGTTCCTCGGTGGAAGATACGAAGATCTCCGGAAACTCGTGATGGTGGTACATGGATTCGTAATAGGGCACGATGTCGCCGACGATCCTGCCCAGCTGCAAGTACTGCTCCGGCGAGGGGTGAACGCCTTTGAGGATGACGAGCTTGTTGGCGTATACGATCTCGCGAATTTCGTCGCTGGTGATGGCGCTCAGATCGTTCGGGTCGACCCCGGTGATCTCCGCTCCAAGGCCGGTGCCTCTGACGGTGAGCGTCATCCGATCTGGCTTTCCTTGCTCATTATTCCGTTCCCTCCTTCATCGGTTGTGTCAGTTGCTCTACCTCGTCGGAGGCGCACCAGCTGGTGGGCAACATCGGTACTCGCCGGATTTCGTCAGCGTGCCCTGTGAGTCCAGCGGCGCGGGTGGAGGCGACCACTGCTGCGATGGCCGCGGGTCGTTCGGCGGGGCCGGCATCGGAGTCCGCGGCTACGATCGCGCCTTCGCCAGCCTGGAGGAATTCGTAACGGTTGCCGTGCATACGAACCCGGCCTCTGCTGCGTCGACTGCGTCGGCTGCGGGCATCAGCGGCGATGACCCGCGGAGAGGTTGCACGGCTGGATACCGCGGCGCTGTTGGAGGCAGCCATATCGTCTTTGGGGCCGGTCTCGACGCCGGGTGGTCCCCAGCCGGAGACGACATAGGAGATCAGCGCGGCAACGCCGTCGGCGCTCGGGACGACGGGTGTGCTCGGTCCTGATGCACTGGCGGTGCCGCCCAAGCCAGCCGAGGAGCCGGCCGCAGCGGGCGGTGCCACAATCGTCGCGACTGGAATGTCCAAGCTTCCTTGACCAGCTAACGGGGCGACGATGTCTGGTCCTTGATCCGTCGGGATCTGTTGGCCGTTCAGCAGCGGTAGCAACTTCAAGGCGCTCAGCGCGCTGAGCGCGGGAGCGAAGAACGGCAACAGCAACAGGCCGTATGACGCGTAGTAGGGGTACCACAACACGTCGTACGCGATC
The DNA here is from genome assembly GCF_963378105.1 of Mycolicibacter sp. MU0102. Taxonomy (NCBI): domain Bacteria; kingdom Bacillati; phylum Actinomycetota; class Actinomycetes; order Mycobacteriales; family Mycobacteriaceae; genus Mycobacterium; species Mycobacterium holstebronense. The sequence goes on along the minus strand of NZ_OY726398.1, from coordinate 4,243,613 downwards.
AACGCGACCGCCGCCAGGAAGGCAGCGATCACCGGGTTGAAGCCTAGGTTTTTGAAGAAGTCCTCGAAGATGCGCAACAGCTCTTCGACATTGCCGGCATTGTTGAGAAGCTCAGTGACGAGGCGGGTAAGTGCTTGCAGCCAATTGCCGTCTCCAACGCCTTCTGGGGAGGTCGCTTTGGCGGGGCTGGAGACGATGGGTGGAGCGGGGCGGATCTGCGGGGTCGCTGCGACGGCTGCGGTGGCGGTGCCCTGATATACGGACATGGTCTCGGCGGCCTCCACCCACATCCGGGTGTAGTCGGCCTCGTTGGCGGCAATCGGGACGGTGTTCACTCCGAAGAAGTTCGTGGCGAGTAGCACCGCGTGGATCGTATGGTTGGCGGCCAGTTCTTCGAGACTGGGCATCGCGGCCACTGCGGCGCTATATGCGGAGGCAGCCGTCTGGTGTTGTGCGGCGGTCGTGGCAGCGTCAGCGGCCGCCTGTTCCAACCAGGTCAGGTACGGCGTGTGCGCGGACAGATACGCCGTCGCGGTGGGGCCCTGCCAGTGGCCGGTCTGCACCGCAGCCAGTACCTGCGTCAATTCAGCGGCGGTGTCGTCGTAGATGACACTGAGCTGCTGCCATTGCGCGGCGGCTGCCAACAGAGGTCCTGGCCCTGGGCCAGCCGCGAGCATAACGGAGTGTGTCTCCGGAGGCATTGCCATCCAGATCGGGGCGGTCAGGATGGCACCTCCTCTGATGTTGTGGATTGCGCGGAACGCAAAGCGCGGGCCAGTACCCGCCAACGAGGTGGTCGGACAAGAGAATCAAAAAGTTCCGGCCGATTGCGGTTAGGTTTCTCGCAGCGACTCGCGGGGGCCCGGCGGGTACGGTCTGAAGGCGTGCCAGTCATTGACGCCCGCCATCTCGAGGGGATATCGGAGACCGCGCTACTCACCTTGTATCAGCGGGCAGCCGAGGCGGAGCGGCCCGACGGTGTGATCGACGACACGTTGGCAATCGAGTTGCGCAACAAACTTGATTACGATTACGCCGACTTCGGCAGGACCCACCAGGCCACCGCGATGCGGGCCCTGGTGTTCGACCAGGCCACGCGGGAGTACTTGGCCGTGCATCCGTGCGCGACCGTGGTCGCCCTTGCGGAGGGTTTGCAGACAAGCTTCTGGCGGGTCGACAACGGCCAGTTGAGCTGGCTTTCGGTGGATTTGGAACCTATCACGCGACTGCGTCAGCGGTTACTGCCGAACTCAGATCGGCTGCGGTACTGTGCCCAGTCGGCACTCGACTACTCGTGGATGGACGAGGTCGACGACTCCGCTGGGGTGTTCATCACTGTCGAGGGGTTGCTGCAATACCTGGATCGCGAAGCGGTGTTCGCACTGTTCGCCGCCTGCGCAGAGCGGTTTCCCGGCGGCCGGATGATCTTCGACAGTGTCCCGAAGTTGTTGAGTGCGTACTCGTGCCGCCGAGGTTTCAAGCTCAGCGCGAACTACACCGCGCCGCCAATGCCGTTCTGGTTCACGGCGAACGACTATGACGAGCTGCGTGCGGTGCCCGGGGTTCGTGCGGTATCGGAATTGGGCATGCCGCGCGGGCGGGGCACGGTACTAGGAAGAGCTGTTCCGTTGATCTACCGCATGCGTAGCTTGAGACGATTTCGGGCGCCGACCACTCTCGTCGAGTTCGGCTGACTTCGGCGGACCCTGAAAGTTTGATCTACATCACTTCAGGATTTCTTCTGAAGCAGGAACTAACCCCCTCTCCCGCGCGACAAACTAGGCATGACACCGTCTCGTGACTCTCAGCACCTTGCACCGCGCATCGGCTTCCGTGGCCTCATGGCCGGGGGAACTGCCCTGGCCGTTTCCGGGTTGATCGCGGTAAACCCAGTGATGCCAGCGCTTCCCGTCTCGGCGATGCCGTCAGTGCAGCTCACTGCGTCACTCGACCTGATCGGACCCTGGGTTGATGTTTTCAACACCGCGTCTGCCAACGCCACTGAGATTTTCGACGCGATCAAAGATGCTGACTTCGGGTTCCCCAGTTCTCTGCAAGAGGCTTTTGCCGCGGTGACCTTCCTCGGTGTCGACATCGCCACCCCTGAGGGCTCGGAATTGGCGGCACAAACTCTGGACTGGAGCCATCTCTGGGGTCTGCAGTATCTGGCCGGGATGGACATGGGTATGGGGGTCGTGCCGGTAGAAGCCGCCGAGCCCGCGGCCACAATTCTGACGCTCTTGTCGTCACCGTTGAGCAGCGTCCTGATGGGACTGATCGGCCCGCTGCTGAGCCCCGGGGTGGAGCTGATCAACAGCGTCGGGTCGATCGTCGACAGTATTGGTGACAGCGATTTTGAGGCGGCGCTGCAAGGGCTTCTGGCCACGCCCGCGAACATGGTCGGTGCGTTCTTCAACGGCGCCACCTTGAATTTGGATGCGTTGGTGCCGTTGTTGAACGATGCTTTGCAGGTCCCGGAAGGCAACGCGGTCCTCGGCGCCAGCTTCGATTTCGGCGGTCTTCTCTCACCCGGAGTAACAGATTCCGGCAGCATCGGTGGTTCGATCTATAACTCGCTCGGTCTCGACCTGCAGATGGTAGGGATGGGAATGCCGTACTCGGCCCCGGGCGAGGGTGTTGGTCTCATCGCGTCGTTGGTCAGTCTCGTCGAGATGTTTGCGGGCGGGATGAGCTGACGCACGGAGTGTTTCGTCAGGTGAGCGACGGAGGCGGGCGCCCTCAACATCATTGGGCGCCCGCCTCTGACTTCCCGTCAATTCAACTGCTTTCGACCCACCAGGGGCCACCAGAACCACTTGCCGAGCAGCGCGGCAATCGAGGGCGTCACAAATGAGCGAATAACCAGAGTGTCGAACAGCAGGCCGATAGCGATGGTGGTGCCGATCTGTGCCACCACGGTCAGATCACTGACCGCCATCGACAGCATCGTCAGGGCGAACACCACTCCGGCCGAGGTCACCACCGAACCTGTGCCGCCCATCGCTCGAATGATTCCGGTGTTCAGCCCGGCGTTGATCTCTTCTTTGAACCTGGCGACCAGCAGCAGGTTGTAGTCCGAGCCGACGGCCAGCAGGATGATCAGCGACATCGCCATCACCATAAAGTGCAGCTCCAAACCGATAATGTGCTGCCACAACAAGATCGATAAACCAAACGACGCCCCCAGCGACGCCAGCACGGTGCCGACGATCACCGCGGCGGCGATCACGCTGCGGGTGATGATCAGCATGATGATGAAGATCAGACACAGTGCGGCTATACCGACGGCCATGAGGTCATAGTTGTTGCCCTCCTGCATGTCCTTGAATACCGACGCCGTACCGCCGACGTAGATCTTCGAACCTTCCAGCGGAGTGCCTTTCATGGCCTCCTTGGCTGCGTGCTTAATGCCGTCGACATGTGTGATCCCTTCGGGGGTAAGGGGATCGCCGTCGTGAGTGACGATGAACCGAACGGCGTGGCCGTCCGGTGACAGAAACACCTTCAAGCCGCGTTTGAAGTCCTGGTTGTCGAAGACCTCCGGTGGCAGATAAAACGTGTCGTCGTTCTTCGAGTCGTTGAACGCCGTGCCCATAGCGGACTGGTTGTCCAGCATCGCCGCGGTCTGATCCAGCAGGCCGTTCTGGGCGGAATACATGGTGAGCATCGTCGTCCGCGTCGACGTCAGCGTCTGGATCTGCGCCGGCAGCTGCCGGAGCAGCTGTGGCATCAGTGCGTCGAGCCGATCAAGGTCGGGCAGCACCTGGTCGATGTCGCCGCTCAACACGTCGATCCCGTCGAGGGCACCGAAGACCGATCGCAGGGCCCAGCAGGTCGGGATGTCGAAACAGTGCGGATCCCAGTACAGATAGCTACGCAGCGGGCGCAGGAAATCGTCGAAGTCCGCCAGGTGATTCCGCAATTCCGCGGTGTCGGAAGCCAGTTGATGCGTCTTGTCGACCATGCTGTGGGTGGTGGCGGCCATCTCGGTCATCACCAGCTGCATCCGCTCCATGGCGTCGACGCCGCGCTGCAGATCTTCGGCGCTGGCGCGAAAGTCGTTCATGCGGTCCCGCAGGTAGCCCTGATTCAGAACCTGCAGAGTGCCCTGCAGGCTGAGCTGAGCCGGCAGCGTGCTGAACGTCAGTGGCGTGCCATCGGGTCGGGTGATCGTCTGGACCCGGCTTATCCCCGGTTCGCGTACGACCCTCTTGGCGATCTTGTCGATCACCAGGAAGCTCGCCGGATCGCGCAGGTCTCGATCGGTCTCCACCAGCAAGACCTCGGGATTCATCCGCGCCGTGGAGAAGTGCCGCTCGGCTGCGGCATAGCCGGCCGTGGAGGGAAGATCCGGAGGTAGGTAGCGGCGTTCGTTGTAGCTGGTGCGATAGCCGGGCAGCGCCAGCAGGCCGATCAGGGTCAGCGCGGTGCTGGCCACCAACACCGGAGCCGGCCAGCGGACGATCACCGCGCCGATTTTGCGCCAGCCGCGGATCCGCATGGCGCGCTTGGGTTCCAGGAGCCCCCGCCGACTGGCCACGGTGATGATCGCCGGACCGAGCGTCAACGCCACCAGCATGGCGACGACCATTCCAGCGGCCAGCGGAATACCGAGCGTCTGAAAGTAGGGGAGCCGGGTGAAGTGCAGACAGAACGTGGCACCCGCGATCGTCGATCCCGAGGCGAGGATCACGTGCGCCGTTCCGGCGAACATCGTGTGGTAGGCCGTTTCGCGGTCTTCGCCGGCGGTCCTGGCCTCTTGGTAGCGGCCGACCAGAACGATCGCGTAGTCGGTCGCGGCCGCTATGGCCAAGGTGACCAGCAGGTTGGTCGCAAAGGTGGTCAGGCCGATGAGATGGAAGTACGCGAGCCCGGCCACCACGCCACGGGCCGCTGCGAGGGCGAGAAACACCAACGCTAAGACGATCAGCCCGGTGCCTATTGACCGGTAGACCAACAGAATCATCGCCGTTATGACCAAGAAGGTCAGGGCCACAATGACTTGCGCGCTGTGGTCACCGGCTGCCTGCTCGTCGGCGGCCAGAGCCGCTGGGCCGGTGACATGGGTGCGTACTCCCGGTGGGGCTTCGACCTCGGCGACGATTTTGCGGACCGCCTCCAGCGACTCGTTCGCCAGCGTCTCGCCCTGATTTCCGGCCAGGTAGACCTGCACGTAGGCAGCGCGGCCGTCGTTGCTCTGCGCGCCGGCCGCAGTCAGTGGGTCACCCCAGAAATCCTGGACGTGCTCCACGTGGGCGGTATCGGCGTTGAGCCTGCGGGCAAGAGCGTCGTAGTAGCGGTGTGCATCGTCGCCGAGTGACTGTTGGCTCTCGAGGAGGATCATCGCCGAGCTGTCGGAGGTGTACTCGCCGAAGACGTGGCCGATTCGCTTCAGCGCGGTGACCGACGGCGCGAACTCCGGGCTCATGGGCACCGAGCGCATTTGGCCAACGATTTCGAGCGGCGGCACCGCGGTGCTGAGGACGACGACGATTGCGAGCCATCCGAGGATGATCGGGACGGCGAGCCGCCGAATCCATGTGGCAACGCCGGAGCCTTCTGCTTGGAGAGGCGGGGGCGGTGCAGGCGAGGCGATCTCAGGGCCAGCAGCGGCTGTCATCGATGACGGCAACTTCCCGTGGGCACCACTAATAGATGGCGTGGTTCATAACCCCTGGGACGGACATTTCCCGCAGCGCTGTTCCGCTCTGCTCGGACACCTGTCGTTTTCAGCAGTAGGCGGTCGGCGTAAGTCATCGCCTAATGAGTCGGATGAGGCACATGGAAAGTTCCCATGCCTGGGCTGACCGCCGTTAGAAGGGCGGCGGGTCGTCGGGGTCGATGCCGGGGGCCACTTTCGGGAACCAGACGGTGTCGAATGCGGCGCGTCGGGCTTGGCGGGCTTTGTGGTTTTGGTTGCGTTCGGTGGCGATGCGGGCCGCGCGGTTCTGGGCGCGGGTGCGCCGGCGGCGGGGCATCATCGCGGTGCGCTCCCCACAGCGGTCGTTATCGCGGCGCAGTGGTGTCGGCAATTCCCCGGTGGGTGCGCACAAGTGCGGGAACAGCAGGGAACTGCCCGGGGTGCTCACATAGGTCTGCCCCGATGGCGAGGTCAGGATCACCGTGCCGTCGGGCAGCTGCTGATCTCGCCAGCCCCAAAACGTCTTCACCAAATGATGTGTGCGGCAATAGCATTTGAGATTCGACGCATGCGTAAAACCGCCGTCACCGTAGGCAATCGTGTGGTCCAGATCGCAGTCCAGGGCCGGGCGGTCACAACCGGGCCAACGGCACGTCATATCCCGGCACCGCACAAAATCCGCCAATGCTTTCGAGGGCACATACCCCGGCTCGGGCGGGGCATCGCCGGGATGCACCAACGACACCAACCGGGCCGATCGGGCCAGCTCGGCGATCAACTCCGGCGGGATCAATCCGTCAGACCCGACTAACGAGCCCGGCGCATCACCAGTCCCGTCGACGGTGGCCTGCTCGGCGATCACATAAATCACCACCGGTGAGGCGGCCGCACGACCGCCCGCCACGCAATCGCGACGACCGCAGCGACAACCCAACCGATCCGCGCGGGCAGCCAACGCCCCCATCGCATCGGCACGCCGCTGCTCACGAGTGCGTGGATCGTGTTCACACACCGTGGCGGCCAGCGCATCCAGCGCCTTGTCCACCGCACGGGCATCGGTGGTGAACAGGCTGCCTTGGATCTCCGAGAGACCACCTTCGACAAAGTTCCCGAACACGATCTCGCGTTCGGCTTGGCGCTCTTTGCGGCGGCGCACCGCATCAGCGTCGGCCTTGGCCACGATCTTGTCGATCTGTGCCGCCAACCGGTTCATGGTCAGCGACGGCCACCGCGTCACCTGCGCCGCCAACTGCCCATCGACGACCGCCAGCACCTCCGGGTCGGTGATCAACCCGGTGCGATACACCATCGTCTGAAACAACCGCATATCGATATCGCCGGCCTTGAACACCTCCGCCACCTGCGGCAACTGCTCACGCATCGCCCGGGCATAGTGCAACCGACTGCCCGCCAACCCCTGACTGATCCGCAACGCCGCCGCCACCTCAGCAGCCACCGCCGCCTCGGTATCGACCGCCCACTGCTCGGTCTCACCACAGGCGCTCAAGCGCAGCGCGAACAACTCCCCGATCGCCACCAACTGCGCCGCCGCCGCCCGATTCTCCGCCCGCGCCGACGCACAAACCCGATCCACCAACGCCGCCGACTCCGGCGTAGTGCGCGGGTGGCGCTGCAGAAACCACGCCCTGAACTCCGTCAACGAACCCGGCGTAGGTAGCCGCGACATCGACGATTCGAACATACGTTCGATATTATAGGGGCCGTCCGACAAGAAACCTCGGGCTGACTACGGATCAGAAGGTCAGGGGTCTAGCTCAGCTCCCAGACCGCCGTCACGGTGAAGCTCACGGTCTGCTGGCCGGGCTCGACTGGGGGAGCGGCGGCCATCGCGCGGGGCATCGGCATCCCGACCGGCGTCGGCGGCGTCTCGCCGGCGATCTCGGATATCGAGATCACCTGACCGAGTCGCAGGCCCGACAGCTGGGCGTACTGCTCGGCGCGGTCCTTGGCGTCGTTGAAGGCCCGCTCCCGGGCGCCGCGCACCAGCGCCGAATCGTCCTCGATGGAGTAGCTCACCCCATTGATCCGGGTGGCGTCCCCGCCGGCTCGCACGATCACCGCCAGCACCTGGGAGGCGGAATCGCGCTCGACCTTGACCCGGATGGTGTTGCCGGCCCGATAGCCGGTGATGTTGGACGACCCGCTGGAATCGGGATTGCCGTACTGCGGCTGCAGGCTGACCTGGGTGGTGCTGATGTCCTTGCGATCCACGCCGGCATCCACCAGGGCGTCGATCACCGCCTGCTGACGCTCGCTCGTCTGGTTCATCGCGCTGGTGACATCTCCGGCGACGAACTCGATGCCCGCCTCGGTGGTCAGCGTGTCCGGAACCCCCTGGACCTCGCCGGTGCCCACCACGGTCACCTGGCGCGGGATGTCTGTTCCGCCGCCCGGCGCGGCATCGCAGCCCGCCATCGCGAGGGCGGCCACGCCGGCCAGCGCCATCGTCATGGACCAGCGGAGAACCATCCGGGCACTGTGTGTCGGCATGACTGGCACCCTATCGGAGTCGACGCGCACGCCGGCGGAAAAGCCTCGTGCGGCACACTGAGGCGATGACCACCGCGCCGTCGCGAGTACTGTCCAGCGCCATTGAGCCGTTCGCCGGCCAGGTGTACTTCTCCCCGGAGTGTCACCGCGGTTACGCTGCACTCGGTTTCGGCGCCAGCCCCGCAACCTCCGGTGGTGTCGAAATGCCGGACGGGCCAGCGTACTTCTGCAGTCGGGGCTCCGCGCTCGGGCAGGCGCCCGGCGACGTGATCGCCGCAACGTTCGGGGTGTTCAACCCGGCGGTGGTCGTTCCCGCCGTCGGCTACGGCTGGAAGCTGACTGACGCGCCGACCATCCGGGCGGCGCGCACCGAAGGTGCGGTGGGCCAACTGCGCCGAGTTCTGGGGGCCGCTCCCGAGGGCATCGACCGCGCGGTGGAACTGCTGCGCCGCGCTGTGGACGGTCTCTCGGTGGCGGGCAAGCCGCTGTTCGCCGGACTGGTTGCCGACGGGCTGGTCGGTGAGCCGCTGACCGATGCCTGGCTGTTGGCTGACCAGCTCCGCGAATTCCGCGGCGACGCACACATCAACGCCTGGGTTGCAGCGGGATTCGATGCCGTGGAGATCGGCCTGATCACCGAGCTCTATCGCGGACTCCCGCCGCGTACCTACGTCCGGTCCCGGGCGTGGAGTGATGACCAGTTGACCGGCGGCGAGGAGCGGTTGGCCGAGCGTGGCCTGGCGCGCGACGGCGTGCTCAGCGATGCCGGACGCGCCGCTCGCGAGGCCGTCGAGGCCGCAACGGATGCGGCATGTGCCCCGATCGTGGCCCGCCTCGGCGACGACCTCGGTGAATTGGTGGAACTGGTGGGCGGGTGGTCGAAGCAGCTGGTCGACGCCGGTGCCTTCCCCAGGGGCTAGTCGCAAGCGCGGCGGAGCCGGGCGCAGCGGGCTAGCGCCATCTGACTAAAGCGTGACGAGCCCTAGGGCGTAACCAGGATCTTGCAGTGCCGGCCAGGGTCGGCCAGCTCGTCGAAAGCGGTACCCACGCCGTCGAGTCCGACCTCGCCGGTGATCAGCGGAGCTACGTCGATCCGGCCCTCGGCGATGTCCCGCAGTGACGCGGCGAACTCCGCCGGCTCATAGGCCAGTACGAACTGCACGCTGATCTCCTTGGCGATGCCGTAGAACGGGTGCACGGTGTCGGGTTCCATGCACACTCCGGCCACCACCAGCCGGCTGCGCGCCGGCGCTCGCCGCAGCACGTCGTCGATGATGCCCGGCACACCGACTGCCTCGAAGATCACGTTCGGGGTGACGGTGTCGAACGGCGACCCCTGCGCCGGGTCGAGGGTGCGATGCGCGCCCATGGTCGTCGCAAGGTCTCGCCGGGCGAGCGAATAGTCAGCTGCCACAATGTCTTCCACCCCTGCGGTGCGCAAGGCTGCGACGATAGCCATCCCGATCGGTCCGCAGCCCAACACCAGCGCAGTCTCGCCGGCCACGATGCCGGATCTGTTGACCGCATGCAGTCCCACGGCCATCGGCTCGGTCAGTGCGGCGTGGCGGGGATCCAGTCCGTTGGGGATCGGCACCAGCAGCGGAGCCGACAGCAGCATCTTCTCGGCGTAGCCGCCCAACGTGGTGTTGGAATAGACGATCGGTTCAATGCCCTTGGCGGCTAGCAAGATCGGGATGGAGGTGACGGGAGTTCCGGCGGCAAAGGTGTCGGTGCCGGGACCGGCTTCGAGCACCGTCGCGCTGAACTCGTGGCCCATGAAGATATCGGCGCCCAGATCGACGGACGCACGGGACGACGGGCTGCCGGACATGGCCTGCGTCGCGGCCAGCACCTGCTCGCCGTGCGAGGCGAAATGCAGGTCTGATCCGCAGATTCCACAGGCGGTCACCGCAACGAGCACCTGGCCCGGACCCGGCGTCGGCTCCGGCACGTCGTCGCGGTAGATCATCCGCCCGTCGCGCAGCACCGCCGCGCGCATCAGTGCGAACTATCCGTTTCGGGGGGCGCGGACTCGGTCACGTGCTCGACGACGGCGTTCGTGATCGCCTCGCCGACCCGGCCGAACAGTTTGTCGCGCATGCCGCGGGCCCATTCGTGCGACGCCCTGGGTGCGGCGAGCTGGCCCTTGAAGTGGGGAATCACCTTGCGGGCCAACAGCTCGTAGCTGTGATACGTGGCCTCGGGTGAGGCCCAGTCGTGCCCGAGGAACAACAAGGTCCCGAATCCGCCGGAGCGCTCCAACAACCCGGTGATGTGTTCGATCGCATCATCTGGGGTGCCGATGCAGCTACTCCCGGCCGCGGCGTAGGCCTCGACGAACTCGGTCGGCGTCTGCGGCGAGCCTTCGACTTCGCTGGCCAGCGGTACGAACCCGGCTGCGCCGAAGTAGTTCGCGAAGTCCTGCAGTCCGTAGGTGCAGTCGGCCACCGCCTGCTCACGGGTGTCGGCGATGTGCATGATGCTCAGCACCCGCCAGTCACCCCGGTCCGGTTCGTCGCGGCCGGCTTTGGCGGCCTGGTCGCGCACCACTTCCCAGGTGTTCTCCAGGGCCGCAAACCCGCCCGGCACCGACATCGACAGTGACAGCAGCGAGGTGCCCAGCGCACCGGCCAGCCGCGGCCCGGACGGCGAAATCATCGCGGCCGCAGAGACTTCTGGATACGGCCAGGTGTAGGGGCGAATGTGCAGGGCTGCGTCACGCAGGGTGAACCAGTCCGAATGGCGGGTGACCAACTCGCCCGGCTCGGCCCGGAACAGCGCCAGGATCGCCTCCAGGGACTCCTGCATCATCCGGCGCTGCTCGACGGGATCGATGCCCATCATGTGGGCGTCGGTGGGTAGCGCACCCGGTCCCGCGCCGAACATCACCCGGCCGCGGGTCAGGTGGTCCAGCAGTACCCAACGGTCGGCCACCATCAACGGGTGGTGATACGGCAGCGAAACCACGCCGGTGCCCAGCCGGATGTGCTTGGTGCGTTCGGCGGCGGCGGCGATGAACACTTCGGGGCAGGCGATCAGCTCGTACCCGCCGGAATGATGCTCTCCAAACCAGGCTTCGTCGAAGCCCAGCCGGTCCAGTGCGACGACGCGCTCCAGGTCGTATTCCAGTGCGACCGTCGGTGATTGACCCAGCGCGTGAAAGGGGGTGATGAAGACCCCGAAGCGCAGCGGCCGGGCGGTCACGATGCCGCTCCGGTCGGCAGGCCCGCCAGGAATTCCAACAGCTCGGCGTTGACCTCGTCGGGCCGCTCTTGTTGCAGCCAGTGGCCGGCGCCGTCGATGATCACCTCGCGGTAGGGGCCGGTCACCAGCTCGGCGGCCCGGTCACGGCGGGTGAAGGCCAGCACCGGATCGGCGGACCCGGCGATGAACAACGTGGGAATGTCGATGGTGGCGGCGGGCGGAGTGGTCATGATCTCCCAGTTGCGGTCGAGGTTGCGATACCAGTTCAGCCCGCCGGTGAACCCGGTGCGGGTGAACTCGGCGATGTAGTGGTCCAGTTCGTCGGCGCTGATCCAATCCGGACGCGCCGCCGGCTCGGCAAGCCGATCTATGAAGCCCATCGGCCCGGGAGCCGTCATCAGCAACGCCGATTCGCGGTCGCCGGGACTGAGGCTGCCCATCATCCGGCGCATGGTGCGCGCTGGATCGGAATCCAATTCCACGTCGGCGACGCCCGGCTCCTGGAAATAGAGCATGTAGAAAAAGTTCTCGCCGAAGATATTGCGGAACGCCTCCGTCGGAGGAGCCTGCGGTCGGGGCACCGGCGGCACACTGAGCCCCACCACGCCGGCCACCCGGTCCGGGTGCAGCTGCGCGGCGCTCCACACCACCGGGCCGCCCCAGTCGTGGCCGATCCAGATCGCACGCTGGGCGCCGACGTCGTCCAACAGGCCGACCAGATCCCCGGTGAGCGAAGCGATGTCATAGGCCGCGATCTCATCCGGTCGTGACGAGCCGCCGTATCCGCGCTGATCGGGTGCCAGTACGTGGAATCCCGCGTCGGCCAGTGCCGGGATCTGATGGCGCCACGAGAAGGCCAATTCCGGGAATCCGTGAGCCAGCAACACCACCGGGGCGCCGCGCTCGCCGGCCTCGGTGACCCGCAGGGTCACGCCGTTGGTGTCGACGAATCGTTGAGTTGCTCGTTCGATTGCGGGAGCCACCGTCACACCAAAGCACAACCGGGCCGCCATCGAACAGGGTTCCAGAGTCCGGCCAGGCAGGTTAACCGCAAGGGACGGTAGCCTGAACATGCCCAGCTGCATGTATTGGAAGGATTTGGCCGCGCCCGGCCGATGTCTGATGAATCGCAAAAACGTGATCCGCACCGTAACCGCGATCGCAGTGGTGTTGCTGCTCGGTTGGTCGTTCTTCTATTTCAGCGACGACACCCGCGGATACAAGCCGGTCGACACTTCGGTGGCGGTGGCCCAGATCCACAGTGGCAACGTCAAGAGCGCCCAGCTCGACGATCGCGAGCAACAGCTGCGCCTGGTCCTGAAGACCCCGCTCACCAGCGTTGACGTGACCGACAAAGCCGGAAAGTCGGGTAAAGCCGACAAACCCGGCCGGGCCGAGAAGGTCGACAAGCTGATCACCAAGTACCCGACCGGGTACGCGGTTCCGCTCTACACCGCGCTGACCGCCAAGAAGGCCGAGATCAACACCACGGTGAACCAGGGCAGTCTGCTCGGTTCACTGCTGATCTACATGTTGCCGATGCTGCTGCTGATCGGGTTGTTCGTGATGTTCTCCCGAATGCAGGGCGGCGCCCGGATGGGCTTCGGCATGGGCAAATCACGAGCCAAACAGCTGGGCAAGGACATGCCCAAGACCACCTTCGCCGACGTCGCCGGCGTAGATGAGGCGGTCGAAGAGCTCTACGAGATCAAAGACTTCCTGCAGAACCCGGGCCGCTACCAGGCGTTGGGCGCCAAGATCCCCAAAGGTGTGCTGCTCTACGGCCCGCCCGGCACCGGCAAGACGCTGCTGGCCCGCGCGGTCGCCGGTGAGGCAGGCGTGCCCTTCTTCACCATCTCCGGCTCGGACTTTGTGGAGATGTTCGTCGGTGTCGGCGCCTCCCGGGTGCGGGACCTGTTCGAACAGGCGAAACAGAACAGCCCGTGCATCGTCTTCGTGGACGAGATCGACGCGGTCGGCCGCCAGCGCGGTGCCGGCATGGGCGGCGGACACGACGAGCGCGAGCAGACCCTCAACCAGTTGCTGGTGGAGATGGACGGATTCGGCGAGCGGGCCGGGGTCATCCTGATCGCGGCCACCAACCGGCCTGACATCCTCGACCCCGCGCTGCTGCGGCCCGGCCGGTTCGACCGCCAGATCCCGGTGACCAACCCCGACATCGCCGGGCGGCGGGCGGTGCTGCGGGTGCATTCGGCGGGCAAGCCGATCGGCCCCGACGCCGACCTGGACGGGCTGGCCAAGCGCACCGTCGGCATGTCCGGCGCCGACCTGGCCAACGTGATCAACGAAGCGGCGCTGCTGACCGCGCGCGAGAACGGCACCGTGATCACCGGAGCGGCACTGGAAGAAGCGGTGGACCGGGTGATCGGCGGTCCGCGCCGCAAGGGCCGGATCATCAGCGAGCACGAGAAGAAGATCACCGCTTACCACGAGGGCGGCCACACCCTGGCGGCGTGGGCGATGCCCGACATCGACCCGGTCTACAAGGTCACCATCCTGGCCCGCGGCCGTACCGGCGGGCACGCGGTCGCGGTGCCCGAAGAGGACAAGGGGCTGCGCACGCGCTCGGAGATGATCGCCCAGTTGGTCTTCGCCATGGGTGGGCGTGCCGCCGAAGAACTGGTGTTCCGCGAGCCGACCACCGGCGCGGTCTCCGACATCGAGAAGGCCACCGCGGTCGCGCGCGCCATGGTCACCGAATACGGCATGAGTGCCAAGCTCGGCGCGGTCCGCTACGGCACCGACCACGGCGACCCGTTCGTCGGGCGTGCGATGGGTACGCAGTCCGCCTACTCGCACGAAGTGGCCCGCGACATCGACGACGAGGTTCGCAAGCTGATCGAGGCCGCGCACACCGAGGCCTGGGAGATCCTCACCGAATACCGCGATGTGCTCGATGTGCTGGCCGGCGAGCTGTTGGAGAAGGAGACGCTGCACCGCGCCGACCTGGAGAAGATCTTCGGCGACGTGAACAAGCGGCCCCGGCTGACGGCGTTCGACGACTTCGGCGGGCGGGTCCCGTCCGAGAAGCCGCCGATCAAGACCCCCGGTGAGCTGGCCATCGAGCGGGGCGAGCCGTGGCCGCAGCCGAAGCCGGAACCGGCGTTCAAGGCCGCCATCGCTCAGGCGTCGCGAGAGGCGGCGGCCCGGGCGGGTGAATCCGGCCCCAACGGCAGCAACGGTGTGCCTGCCGGTGGCGACGCGGGCACCCAACCCGACTATGGGGCGCCGGCGGGCTGGCACGCACCCGGCTGGCCGCCTTCGCAGCAGCAGACGCAGGCCCCGCAGCAGGGCGGCTACTGGTACCCGCCCCAGCACTGGCCGCAGAGTGGTTACCCGCCCGCCCAGCACTACCCGCCGTATCAGCACCAGCCCCAGCCGTATCCCGGTGCGGGTCAGCCACCGCCACCGCCGGCATCGTCCGGTGAGGCAGATGGCGGCGGTCATGGCACGGAGAACAACCGGTCCGAGCAGCCGTCCGGTGACTGAGAAAGCGGGGTCGACGATGACGTCGACAATTTTCGATCAGGCGCGGGCTGAGGCCGCCGTGCGCGAGCTGCTGTTCGCGGTGGGCGAAGACCCCGACCGCCCAGGTCTGCTCGACACCCCGGCTCGGGTGGCGCGGGCCTATCAGGAGATGTTCGCCGGGCTCTACACCGACCCGGATGCGGTGCTGGAGACCACCTTTGACGAGCAGCACGAAGAGCTGGTGATCGTCAAGGAGATCCCGCTCTACTCGACCTGTGAGCACCACCTGGTGTCCTTTCACGGTGTCGCGCACGTCGGCTACATCCCCGGCTACGACGGCCGGATCACCGGTCTGTCCAAGCTGGCGCGGGTGGTGGACCTCTACGCGAAGCGGCCGCAGGTACAGGAGCGGTTGACCGCACAGGTCGCCGACGCCCTGATGCGCAAACTCAATCCGCGCGGAGTCATCGTGGTGGTCGAGGCCGAGCACCTCTGCATGGCGATGCGCGGAGTGCGCAAACCCGGTGCGATCACCACCACTTCGGCGGTCCGCGGGCAGTTCAAAACCGACAGCACGTCGCGCGCTGAGGCCCTGGAACTCATTCGGCGCAAGTGAGCCAGACACGCGTGCTGGTCGTCGGGGTGGTCAACGTCACCGCCGATTCGTTCTCCGACGGCGGGCGCTACCTCAACGTCGATCGCGCCGTTGAGCACGGCCGAGCGCTAGCGGGCCAGGGTGCGGCGATCATCGACGTGGGGGGCGAATCGACCCGGCCCGGCGCGGTGCGCACCGACCCGCGAGCCGAAGCGCAGCGAGTGGTTCCGGTCGTCAAAGAACTGGCTGACCACGGTATTACGGTCAGTATCGACACGATGAACGCCGCCGTCGCTGAAGCGGCACTGAACGCCGGCGCCGCGATCGTCAACGACGTGTCCGGGGGAGCGGCGGACCCCGCCATGGCTCCGCTGTTGGCCTCTTCGGGTGCCCGCTGGGTGCTGATGCATTGGCGGCCGGTCGATCCCGACAATCCGCATCGGGTGCCGTGCTACGGCGACATCGCCGCCGAGGTTCGTCGGGATCTGCTCTCCGCCGTCGACGCGGCGGTGGCCGCCGGCGTGGACCCGGCGCAATTGATCGTCGATCCCGGTCTGGGCTTCGCCAAGACCGCGCAACACAATTGGGCCCTGCTGCATGGGTTGCCACGATTGGTCGACCTCGGCCTGCCGGTGCTGGTCGGCGCGTCACGCAAGCGTTTTCTCGGTACGCTGCTGGCGAGCGAGGACGGCACGCCGCGGCCGCCCGACGAGCGCGAAACGGCCACCGCGGTGATATCGGCGTTGTCCGCGCTGCACGGCGCCTGGGGTGTGCGGGTGCACGACGTGCGGGCCTCGGTCGACGCGCTACGAGTCCTGGAAGCCTGGAATCAAGGAGGCGCAAGCGATGACTGATCGGATCGAGTTGCGCGGCTTGAAGGTTCGCGGCAACCACGGTGTGTTCGCGCACGAGCGTGCCGACGGTCAGGACTTCATCGTCGACATCACGGTCTGGATGGACCTCGCCGCTGCGGCGGCCAGCGACAACTTGGCCGACACCTACGACTACGGACAGCTCGCTCAGCGTGCCGCGGATATCGTCGCGGGCCCGGCTCGCGATCTCATCGAGACCGTCGCCGCCGAGATCGCCGAGGAGGTGATGGGCGACGCGCGGGTGCAGGCCGTGGAGGTGACGCTGCACAAGCCACACGCCCCGATCCCGCTCACCTTCGCCGACGTTGCGGTGGTGGCCCGGCGCTCGCGCACCGACCGGCGCGGCAAGGTGGTCCCGGCATGAGTCGCGCCGTGCTTTCCATTGGGTCCAACCTGGGTGACCGACTGGCCCTGCTGCAGTCGGCAGTTGATGGCCTGAGTCCCGCGGTGCGCGCGGTATCGGGGGTGTACGAGACGCAGGCGTGGGGCGGCGTCGAACAGGGCCCGTTCCTCAATGCGGTGCTGATCGTCGACGATCCGGCCGCCGACGGAGAAGTCTGGCTGCGCCGCGCGCACGAACTGGAGCAGGCGGCTGAGCGAGTGCGCACGCAGCGCTGGGGGCCGCGAACCCTGGATGTCGACGTGATCAGCTGCCGCGATCCGCACGGGATGGAGGTGCTGTCCGACGACGACGAGCTGACATTGCCCCATCCCCGGGCCCATCTGCGTGCATTCGTACTGGTGCCCTGGCTGTCGGTCGAGCCGCAGGCACGACTGACCGTAGACAGCCGGCCGCGCGCGGTGACGGATCTGCTCGACGAACTGGACCCGGCGGAGCGTGCCGGGGTCTCGCTGACCGACCTGGTGCTGCAGCTCTGATGGGCCCGACTCGCAAGCGTGACGTGGCCGCCGCGGCAGTCGCGGTCGCCATCATCAGCTGCTTGGCGGTCCCGCTGCTGTACCGATGGTTTCCGCCCATCACCGTGTGGACCGGGATATCGCTGCTGGCGGCCGCGATTGCCGAGGGCGCCTGGGGTCGCTACGTCGGCGTGAAGATCGACGATGGCCAGATCGGCGTCGGGTCCGGCCGGCTGCATCCGCTCGCGGTGGCTCGCACCGTGGTGGTCGCCAAGGCATCGGCCTGGATGGGGGCGCTGGTGCTCGGCTTCTGGCTGGGTGTGCTCGGCTATCTGCTGCCACGCCGGTCCACGCTGCAGGTTGCGGCCCAGGACACCGGCGGCGCCGTGGTCGCCGCGGCCAGCGCGCTGGCTCTGCTCATCGCCGCGCTGTGGCTGCAGAACCGCTGCAAGTCGCCGCACGATCCGGGCCCGTCCGCCGAGCTGACCGGAAACCAACCCGGGTAAGAATCGCCGGAGTGGGGCGACACGCGGATTGACCTCGTACAGGTACAGTCGGGCAATGCGCGCCAGCAGCGGTACCCGACAGAGCGACGAGGTGGAGCGGCGCAGATGAATTCGGTCCTGTCCCGCGCCCCGGGTCGGCGTGGAGTTCGCAGGCCGGGCTGGACATTGATGACGGCGTTGCTGATCCTCGCGATCGCCGCGAGTTCGGCGCTGGTGTTCACCAGTCGGGTGGAGCTGCTCAAACTCGCCGTCATCATCGCGCTGTGGGCCGCAGTCGCGGCGGCGTTCGTCTCGGTGATCTACCGGCGGCAAAGCGATGTGGACCAGGCCCGCGCCCGAGACCTGAAGTTGGTCTACGACCTACAACTGGACCGGGAGATTTCCGCGCGGCGCGAATACGAGCTGACGGTGGAGTCCCAGCTGCGCCGCGAACTGGCCTCCGAACTGCGGGCACAGGCCGCCGACGAGGTCGCCGCGTTGCGCGCCGAGCTGTCCGCGCTGCGCACCAACCTGGAGATTCTCTTCGACGCCGACCTGAGTCACCGACCGGCCCTCGAGCCTGAGCGCACCCCGGTCCGTGCCTACAGCGACTGGGCGCGCTCCGCTGAGCAACCCCACACCGGTGCCACCCGGGTCGCGTCGGCGGCCACCACGAGCTACCCGCCGGACTCGGTCACCGCGACCGCGGAGAACCCGATCATCGACGTTCCGGAGGTGCGGATCCCGGCCGCCGGGAGCCCCCCGCCCCAGACTCCGCAGAAACCGCAGGCGCAGCACGTCGAGGGCCGCCGCGGTTCGCATCGCCGTAGCGCCGACGAATCACCCCGGATCCCCGAGGAGACCCCGCCGGCACAACCGGCCGCCACCCGCTGGGCCCAGCCGCCGCAGCCCTTCGTCGCGCCCGAACCCCGCCGCGAGCCGGAGCCGCCGCAGCCGCCACCGGCCCCGCAGCCTGCGCCTCCTCGGTCCGCAGCGCCGGCCCCGTCCTGGAAACCCGTTGGCGCCGAAGGGGAATGGCTGCCCCCGGGCGCTCCCGGCAGCCACTGGTCCGCGGATGTTCCGGCGGAAGCCGGACGGCACGGCGTGCCCGAGCAGAGCACCGAAACGCCGAGCCGCCACGGTCGCCACTCCGGCTCGGCCGAATCCGCCGCCGGTCCGGTGAACGGCGCCGAAGCCGCACGCCACGAGGGAGGCGGTCGTCGTCGGGCGCGCTCTCGGCACGCGGCGGAGCCTGCCGGCGAGCAAGTCCAGCCGACTCCGGTCAACCCGGCACCGCCGGTAGTCGTTGAGCCGCAGGTGGCCGAGCCGGCGGCTCCCGCCCACGTCAGTGCGGCCGCGTCCCGGCACTCGGCCGGCGCCGATGGGAGCGCTGACGGCCCCAGCACTGGCGGCCAGTCGGTGGCTGACTTGCTGGCCCGGCTGCAGCCCGCCTCGACCGAAGGCCGCCGGCACCGCCGCCGCGAGGACTGATCCCCGCTCAACTGCGACCAACGTCACTCGCAGCGCCCGGACCGATCGGGATAGACTCACCGGCGACCGTCCGGTACCCGCAGCGCGGGACTGGAACGAAAACCACGAGAACCTGTGAGGTCGTCTGCATGGCGCAGTTCGACGGACTGCGGCCCGCCCGGCTCAAGGTCGGCGTCATCTCGGCCGGCCGCGTCGGCACCGCACTCGGTGTTGCGCTGGAGCGCGCCGAGCATGTCGTGGTGGCGTGCAGTGCCATCTCCGAGGAGTCGCGGCAGCGCGCTGCGCGCCGGCTGTCCGACAGCCTGATCCTGCCGGTACCCGATGTCGCCGCGGACGCGGAACTGCTGCTGCTCGCCGTCCCCGACACCGAACTGGCCGGCATCGTGGCCGGTCTGGCCGCTACGGGGGCAGTGCGCGCCGGCACTATCGTCGTCCACACCTCCGGGGCCACCGGGATCAGCGTGCTTGCGCCGCTGACCGAGCAGGGCTGCCTGCCGCTGGCCATTCATCCCGCGATGACCTTCACCGGCTCGGACGAGGACATCGACCGGTTGTCCGAGAGCTGTTTCGGTATCACCGCTGCCGACGAGATCGGCTTCGCCATCGCAGAGGCACTGACGCTCGAGATCGGCGCTGAGCCGTTCCGCGTCGAGGAATCCGCCCGCACCCTCTACCACGCCGCACTGTGCCACGGCGGAAACCACGTGGTCACCGTCATCGACGACGCGCTGGCCGCGTTGCGGGCGGCATTGCCGGGGCGGCTCGGCTCGACCGTGGCCGATGACCCCGACGGAATCGCCGAGCGGGTGCTCGGACCGCTGGTGCGCGCCGCGCTGGCCAACACCCTGCGTGACGGCCGGGCCGCACTGACCGGTCCGGTGGCCCGCGGCGACTCGGCCACCGTGGCCCGGCACCTGCGGGCGCTGGCCGCCGTGGACCCCGACCTGGCCGAGGCTTATCGCACCAACGCCCTGCGCACGGCGCACCGCGCCGGTGCCGCCGACGACGTGCTGGAGGTGCTGGCTCGATGAGCTCGAATACGGTCCGGGGCCCGCAGCCCACCTTCACCGCCGGCGGGCTCAACGTCTATGAGCGCCCGGACGATGTCGCCCGAGTCAGCCGGGCCCTGCGGTCGACCGGCCGCCGGGTGGTGCTGGTGCCGACCATGGGCGCCCTGCATGAGGGTCACCTGTCGCTGGTTCGCGCGGCGCAACGGGTGCCCGGTTCGGTGGTGGCGGTGTCGATCTTCGTCAACCCGCTGCAGTTCGGCGCCGGAGAGGACCTCGACGCCTACCCGCGCACCCTGGACGACGACTTGGCTGCGCTGCGTGCCGCGGGGGTCGACCTGGTTTTCACGCCGACTGCCGCTGCCATGTATCCGAACGGCCCGCGCACCGCCGTACATCCGGGACCGCTGGGAGCCGAACTCGAAGGGGCCGCGCGCCCGACCCACTTCGCCGGCATGCTCACCGTGGTCTGCAAACTGCTGTCGATCGTCAACCCCGACCGGGTGTTCTTGGGGGAGAAGGACTATCAACAGTTGGTGTTGGTGCGCCAGATGGTCACCGACCTCAACCTCGATGTGACGGTGGTGGGAGTTCCCACCGTGCGCGAGTCCGACGGCCTGGCGCTGTCCTCGCGCAATCGCTACCTCGACCCCGCGCAGCGCGAAGCCGCGACGGCTCTGTCGGCCGCCCTGGCTGCCGGCGAGCGCGCGGCCGCGGCCGGTGCGCAAGCGGCCCTGGATGCCGCCGCCGCGGTGTTGTCCGCGGTACCTGCCGTCGACGTCGACTACCTGGAGGTTCGAGGCGTCGACCTCGGCCCGGCACCCGCCGAAGGAGCCGGACGCCTGCTGATCGCCGCCCGGGTCGGCTCGACCCGACTGCTCGACAATGCGGCGATCACGCTCGGAATTCCCATCGACGCCGATGTGGCGTTAGCCGCACAAACCCGGAGGAATTGATGTTTCGGACGATGCTCAAGTCGAAGATTCACCGTGCCACGGTCACTCATGCTGACCTGCACTATGTCGGCTCGGTGACCATCGACGCCGACCTGATGGACGCTGCTGACCTGCTCGAGGGCGAGCAGGTCACGATCGTCGACATCGACAACGGTGCCCGACTGGTCACCTACGCCATCACCGGCGAGCGGGGCAGCGGTGTCATCGGAATCAACGGTGCGGCAGCGCATCTGGTGCACCCCGGCGACCTGGTCATCCTGATCGCCTACGGCACCATGGAAGACGCCGAGGCCCGTCGCTACCGGCCGCGGATCGTGTTCGTCGACGCCGAGAACAAGCAGGTGGACCTCGGTGACGACCCGGCCTTCGTTCCCGACGACGTTTCGGATCTGCTCTCGCCCAGAAGCGTGCACTAACCGTGCTGCTGGCGATTGACGTCCGCAACACCCACACCGTCATCGGTCTGATCTCCGGTTCCGGTGACAACGGAAACGTTGTGCAGCAGTGGCGGATTCGGACCGAGGCGGAGATCACCGCCGACGAGCTGGCGCTGACGCTGGATGGACTCATCGGCGACGACGGCGAACAACTCACCGGCGCCGCCGCGCTGTCCACCGTCCCGTCGGTGCTGCACGAAGTTCGGCTGATGCTCGACCAGTACTGGCCCTCGGTCCCCGCCGTATTGATCGAGCCCGGGGTGCGCACCGGGATCCCGCTGCTGGTGGACAACCCCAAGGAAGTGGGCGCCGACCGGATCGTCAACGGGTTGGCCGCGTTTCACAAGTTCAAGACGGCAGCGATCGTCGTCGACTTCGGTTCGTCGATCTGCGTCGACGTGGTTTCGGCCAAGGGGGAGTTCCTGGGCGGTGCCATCGCGCCCGGCGTCCAGATCTCCTCGGACGCCGCCGCTGCCCGCTCCGCCGGCCTGCGCCGGGTCGAGCTCACCCGGCCGCGCTCGGTGATCGGTAAGAACACCGTCGAATGCATGCAGGCCGGCGCGGTCTACGGGTTCGCCGGCCTGGTCGACGGTCTGGTTCGCCGGGTTCGCGAGGAGGCCGCGGGCGCCGGGGACGACGTGACCGTGGTCGCCACAGGCCACTCCGCGCCGCTGTTGCTGGCCGATCTGGAGACGGTCGACCATCACGACGCCAATCTGACGCTGGACGGACTGCGGCTGGTGTTCGAACGCAACCGGGACAGCCAGCGGGGCAGGCTCCGTCCGGCGCGCTGAGCGCCGCCGGCTTTTCGTTCTGTAGCCCCTGTTCCTCTAAGCTGGCGGGTCGTGAGCTCCGCCGACGTTTCCCCCGCCACGCAGGACGAATCCGACCTCCCCGAGCAGTTCCGGATCCGCCGCGACAAGCGGGCTCGGTTGCTGGCCGAAGGCCGCGACCCCTACCCCGTGGCGGTGGACCGTACCCACACGCTCGCCCAGATCCGGGCCGGTTACCCCGACCTGGCCGCCGACACCGCCACCGGCGACGTCGTCGGCATCGCGGGGCGAGTGGTATTCGCCCGCAACTCGGGCAAGCTGTGCTTCGCGACCCTGCAGGAGGGCGACGGCACCCAGCTTCAAGTGATGATCAGCCTCGCCAGTGTCGGGGAGCAGGAGCTCGAGGCGTGGAAGGCCGACGTCGACCTCGGTGACATCGTCTACGTGCGCGGCGAAGTGATCAGCTCCCGCCGCGGCGAGTTGTCGGTGCTGGCGGATTCCTGGCAGATCGCCTCCAAGTCGTTGCGCCCGCTGCCGGTGGCGCACAAGGAGATGAGCGAGGAGTCGCGGGTTCGGCAGCGCTACGTCGACCTGATCGTCCGGCCGGAGGCGCGTACAGTGGCCCGCCAGCGCATCGCGGTCATTCGCGCGGTGCGCAACGCGCTTGAGCGTCGCGGATTCCTTGAGGTCGAAACGCCGATGCTGCAGACATTGGCCGGCGGAGCGGCCGCCCGGCCTTTCGTCACCCATTCAAACGCCCTCGACGCGGACCTTTTCCTGAGAATCGCACCAGAACTTTTCCTGAAACGCTGCGTTGTCGGTGGGTTCGACCGGGTCTTCGAACTGAATCGTGTGTTCCGGAATGAAGGCGCCGATTCCACGCATTCGCCCGAGTTTTCGATGCTGGAGACCTACCAGGCCTACGGCACCTATGACGACTCGGCAGTGGCTACCCGCGAGATTATTCAAGAGGTCGCCGATGAGGTGATCGGGACCCGTCAACTGCCGCTGCCCGACGGCAGCATCTATGACATTGACGGTGAATGGGCGACGGTTGAAATGTATCCATCACTGTCGTCCGCACTCGGTGAGGAGATCACCCCCGCGACCTCGGTGGCCGACCTGTGGGCGATCGCGGATCGACTCGGCGTGGAAATACCTAAAGATCGCGGCTATGGACACGGCAAACTGGTCGAGGAACTCTGGGAACACGCTGTCGGCCATGCACTGAGTGCCCCGACATTCGTTCGGGATTTCCCGGTCGAGACGACGCCGCTGACTCGCCAGCACCGCAGCATCGAGGGTGTCACCGAGAAGTGGGACCTCTATATGCGCGGTGTCGAACTGGCCACCGGCTATTCCGAGCTCATTGACCCGGTGGTGCAGCGCGAACGTTTCGCTGCCCAGGCCCTCGCAGCGGCCGCCGGAGATGACGAGGCGATGGCCCTCGACGAGGACTTCCTGGCGGCGATGGAACACGCGATGCCGCCCTGCACAGGTACCGGAATGGGTATCGACCGCCTGTTGATGGTGTTGACGGGTCTATCAATTAGAGACACCGTTTTGTTTCCGATTGTTCGTCGCCAAGGTAACTGAACTGCGCCGAAGCCTGTTGTGTTGAAGCAGGCGTATCTTTATGGCAGATTAGTCGGCGAGGTCGAATACGGCTTGCGCACCGATTGCGCGCACGAAAGCTAACCAAGGGGTACCAATGGCGAAAAAAGTGACCGTCACCTTGATCGATGATTTCGATGGTGAGGGTGCCGCCGACGAAACGGTCGAATTCGGCCTGGACGGGGTGACCTACGAGATCGACCTTTCAAGCAAGAATGCTACGAAACTGCGCGCAGAACTGAAGAAGTGGGCCGATGCGGGCCGTCGGGTCGGAGGCCGCCGGCGTGGCCGCTCCGGTGGCGGTCGCCGTGGAACCATCGACCGCGAGCAGAGCGCCGCGATCCGCGAATGGGCCCGCCGTAACGGGCACAATGTGTCGACCCGCGGGCGTATCCCGGCCGACATCATCGACGCATTTCACGCCGCAACCTAGCCGGCGGTTCAGCGAGGCTTCGACGCAGGATCGGCGAACCTGGGACCGTCGCGTGGACCCGATAGGTTTCGCTGCTGGCGAACCTTGCGCCCGTCGGAACACATTCGGTGGGTTTAGACGTTGGTCCCTTGCATCCGGTGTCAGGTCTTTCGAGACGGGCCATCGGATGGTCGATTCAGTACGCACTGCAAGGCAGGTCACAGCGCGCTGCGCCGCCCACTAGAGTGGACAGCAGGCACGCCGGCCGAGCCGAGGCCGATCAAGTGCCGATCGCGAGGGAGAGCAGGTAGCCACCGATGTTCGAGAGATTTACCGACCGCGCCCGCAGGGTTGTCGTCCTGGCCCAAGAAGAGGCCCGGATGCTCAACCACAACTACATCGGGACCGAGCACATCCTGCTGGGCCTGATCCACGAGGGTGAAGGCGTCGCCGCCAAGTCGCTGGAGTCCCTGGGCATCTCTTTGGAAGGGGTGCGCAGCCAGGTCGAGGAGATCATCGGCCAGGGCCAGCAGGCGCCGTCCGGGCACATCCCGTTCACCCCGCGCGCCAAGAAGGTGCTTGAGCTGAGCCTGCGTGAGGCGCTGCAGCTCGGCCACAACTACATCGGCACCGAGCACATTCTGCTCGGCCTGATCCGTGAGGGTGAGGGCGTCGCCGCCCAGGTTCTGGTGAAGCTGGGCGCTGACCTGACCCGGGTCCGCCAGCAGGTGATTCAGCTGCTGAGTGGCTACCAGGGCAAGGAGACCGCGGAGGCCGGCACCGGGGGACGGGGCGGCGAGTCCGGCTCACCGTCCACCTCGCTGGTGCTCGACCAGTTCGGTCGCAACCTGACCGCGGCCGCCATGGAGGGCAAGCTCGACCCCGTCATCGGCCGCGAGAAGGAAATCGAGCGGGTCATGCAGGTGCTGAGCCGGCGCACCAAGAACAACCCGGTGCTGATCGGTGAGCCCGGCGTCGGCAAGACCGCTGTGGTCGAAGGTCTGGCGCAGGCCATCGTGGCCGGTGAGGTCCCGGAGACGCTGAAGGACAAGCAGCTCTACACCCTGGACCTGGGTTCGCTGGTGGCCGGCAGCCGTTACCGCGGTGACTTCGAGGAGCGCCTGAAGAAGGTGCTCAAGGAGATCAACACTCGCGGCGACATCATCTTGTTCATCGACGAGTTGCACACCCTGGTCGGTGCCGGTGCGGCCGAGGGCGCGATCGACGCGGCCTCGATCCTCAAGCCGAAGCTGGCTCGCGGTGAACTGCAGACCATCGGCGCCACAACCCTCGACGAGTACCGCAAGTACATCGAGAAGGACGCCGCACTGGAGCGCCGGTTCCAGCCGGTGCAGGTTGGTGAGCCCACTGTCGAGCACACCATCGAGATCCTCAAGGGTCTGCGGGACCGTTACGAGGCCCACCACCGGGTCTCGATCAGCGACTCGGCGATCGTGGCGGCAGCCACCCTGGCCGACCGCTACATCAACGACCGGTTCCTGCCGGACAAGGCGATCGACCTGATCGATGAGGCCGGTGCCCGGATGCGAATCCGCCGGATGACCGCGCCGCCGGACCTGCGTGAGTTCGACGAGAAGATCGCCGACGCGCGCCGGGAGAAGGAGTCCGCGATCGACGCGCAGGACTTCGAGAAGGCGGCCAGCCTGCGGGATCGGGAGAAGCAACTCGTCGCGCAGCGCGCCGAGCGGGAAAAGCAGTGGCGCTCCGGGGATCTGGATGTCGTGGCCGAGGTCGACGACGAACAGATCGCCGAGGTGTTGGGCAACTGGACCGGTATCCCGGTGTTCAAGCTCACCGAGGCCGAGACCACCCGCCTGCTGCGGATGGAAGACGAGCTGCACAAGCGGATCATCGGCCAGGAGGACGCCGTCAAGGCGGTCAGCAAGGCGATCCGGCGTACCCGTGCCGGGCTGAAGGACCCCAAGCGGCCGTCGGGCTCGTTCATCTTCGCCGGCCCGTCTGGTGTCGGTAAGACCGAGCTGTCCAAGGCGCTGGCCGAGTTCCTGTTCGGCGACGACGACGCGCTCATCCAGATCGACATGGGCGAGTTCCACGACCGGTTCACCGCGTCGCGGCTGTTCGGTGCCCCTCCGGGCTACGTCGGCTACGAAGAGGGCGGTCAGCTGACCGAGAAGGTGCGGCGCAAGCCGTTCTCGGTGGTGTTGTTCGACGAGATCGAGAAGGCCCACGCCGAGATCTACAACAGCCTGTTGCAGGTTCTCGAGGACGGCCGGCTCACCGACGGGCAGGGCCGCACGGTGGACTTCAAGAACTGCGTGTTGATCTTCACCTCCAACCTGGGCACCTCCGACATCTCCAAGGCGGTCGGACTGGGCTTCACCCAGGGTGGCGGGGAGAACAACTACGAGCGGATGAAGCTCAAGGTCAACGACGAGCTCAAGAAGCACTTCCGCCCGGAGTTCCTGAACCGCATCGATGACATCATCGTCTTCCACCAGCTCACCAAGGAAGAGATCATCGAGATGGTCGATCTGATGATCGGCCGGGTGGCCAAGCAGCTCAAGGCCAAGGACATGGACATCGCGCTGACCGACAAGGCCAAGTCACTGCTGGCCAAGCGCGGCTTCGACCCGGTGTTGGGTGCGCGTCCGCTGCGACGCACCATCCAGCGCGAGATCGAAGACCAGCTCTCGGAGAAGATCCTGTTCGATGAGCTGGGTGCTGGCCAACTGGTCACTGTCGACGTCGAGAACTGGGACGGCGAGGGTGCACACGAGAACGCGGTGTTCACCTTTGCCGGTAGCCCGAAGCCGACGGCGGAGGCATCCGATCTGGCTAAGGCCGGCGCGGAGTAACTGCTACTGACGCGAAACGGGCGGCACCTTGCGAGGTGCCGCCCGTTTCGCGTTCAACAGGTCTGTCAGCGCAGGCCTCGCCGCCAGAAGAAGTGGTGCACCATCCCGCTGGGGCTTGGGATCTGCTCAAGATGGAAACGGTCGACTAGCTCTTCGGGGCTCGTCCACAATCTTTCCCCGCGGCCGAGCTCGACCGGTGCGACCGCGACGTGCATCGTGTCGATGAGATCGGCGTCGAGGAACTCCCGAACCGTCGCAACGCCGCCGCCGATGCGCACGTCTTTGCCCTCAGAGGCAGCCAACGCCCGCGCCAGTGCGTCCTGGGGGGAGGCATCGAGAAAATGGAAGGTGGTGTCGCCCAAGGTGAATGACGGTCGCGCATGGTGGGTGAGGACGAACACCGGGGTGCGGAACGGAGGCTCATCGCCCCACCATCCCTGCCAGTCGTAGTTCTCCCACGGGCCGCGCTGCGGACCGAATTTGTTGCGCCCCATGATCTCTGCGCCGATGTTGTAGGCCCAGTCGCGGGTGATGTAGTCATCGAGTCCGAAGCTGCCGCCGGGATCGGTCCGGTTGACCCAGTGCGCGGTGGCTCCTGCCCAGGACATGAATTCCGCCGGATCGGCATGACCGAACGGACGCTCGTGGCTTTGCCCTTCCCCGGCGCCGTACCCGTCGCTGGAGACGCTGAAGTTCTGCACCCGGACCAGTGGTCGCATGGAATCCCTTCCTGGGCTAGCGCTGCGTCGGCAGCAGGCCGAACGCCTGCTTGGCGACCTGCAGCATCCAACTGCCGACGCTCTTACCGTGATCACGCGGCCAATTGAGCTGGAAGCTGACCACCCACGGCTGACCGCCCCGGTCCACGGCGTACCAGCTGAAGGTCAGGTCGCCGGGCAGACCGCCGGCTTTGGCACCGATGTAGGGCCAGTCGGTACGCGGCAGATCGATGCCACGCACCGCGGACAGGATCTCCCGCACCGGTGCAGCCTTACCCACCGCAGCGGCCTGCAGTGCGACATGTACCCGGCAGATGTCCTCCGCGCTGCCGTACCACTCGGCGCCATAGGCGGACGCCGGGATATGCGCACGGATCGGATCGGGCTCATAGGGCCGGGAATCGGCCTGCTGCAGCAGCTTTGCCCGCTCCTGCGGTGAACCGTGCTGCCACTGCTCGCGCAGATCGGGCTTGCCCCAACCCACCGAGAACAGTTCGTACATGGTGGGAAACGGCGTCATGCTGGCCGGGTCGTGGTGACCGGCCGCGGCCAGTGCATGCTCGACCGCGCGGGCGCCTACCCGGCCGATGAGCAGATCGGTCGCCATGTTGTCGCTGGTGGCGATCATCTTCTCGGCGGCCCTGCGCACCGACACATGGGCGCCGTCGGGCAGCTCCTCCAAGCCGGACGAGCCGACCGCTTTGGCCCGGCCAGTGATGGTCAGCGGGTCGTCCCACGACACCGTCCCGGCCTTGACCTCGTTGGCCACCGCCAGCAGCACATACAACTTGAAAATCGATGCCAGCGGCAGGGATTGGGCGGTGTTGGCACCGGCGACCGGCTTACAGACGCCGCCTTCGATCCGCGACGCCTGGTAGGAGTACCGCGCACCGGTCTTGTTCAGCACCGCATCGAGGTCGTGCCAGGAGCCGATGGTCGGTGCCTCGGTGGTCGGTTTGAACAGGTCCACCATCCCGTTGTCGTCGGTGCGGAGCCTGATGTCTTGGCGCGCACCGTAGGAGGTGGTCAGGTGCAGGGTTGCCGCGCCGGCCCGGATGTCGACGCTGTCGAGGTGAAACGGCCTGTCCCACCACAGCGATTCCATGGTCGTGACCACCTGCTCGACCTTGTCCGGTGCGGCCAGGGTCGCCACCCCGATCGGACCGATCGGCCAATCGGAGTTCAGCATGTCCATGGTCTGCTTGGCGCGCAGACCCGGCGGAGTCTTGGTCGAAATCGTCACGCCGCTGTCGGACCCGGCATCGGCGGGCGATGCAGGTGAAGGGGCGCAGCCGGCGGCTGCCCCGGCAGCGAGGGCGACCAGGGTCAGAGCGGTCGTCCATGTCGCCAGGTGGCGCCGCACGGGGCTAGGCCTGTGCGGCGGTTCCGGCGACGTCAAGCACGACCTCGAACTCCAGCAACGATGCTCCGGTCGCCACCGGCTTGGCCCGCTGTCCGGCGTGAGCTTCGACGGCGGGCCCCTGTGCCCACGCCTGGAACGCTTCGTCGGACTCCCAGTGCGTCACCACGAAGTAGCGGTCGTCGCCCTTGACGGGGCGCAGCAGCTGGAAGCCAAGAAAACCGGGCTGGTTCTCCACAGCGTGCGCCCGATTTGCGAACCGTTTCTCCAGTTCGGGCCCGGCGTCGGCGGGCACCTCGATTGCATTGATCTTCACCACTGACATGGGCCTAGGCTACCGTGCCCCGGGTGGGGATCGCGTCGACCGAGCTGCTGACCTACCGCGGTGGACACGGGACGCCGCTGGTGCTGGTCCACGGACTGATGGGCCGTGGCACCACCTGGCCGCGGCAGCTGCCGTGGCTGACCAGGCTGGGTGCCGTCTACACCTACGACGCCCCCTGGCATCGCGGTCGTGAGGTCGCCGACCCGCATCCGATCTCCACCGAACGCTTCGTCGCCGACCTGGCCGTCGCCGTCGAGCAGTTGCCGGGCCCGGTGCGGCTGATCGGGCACTCGATGGGCGGACTGCACTCGTGGTGCCTGGCTGCCCGGCACCCCGAGCTCATCTCCGCGCTGGTGGTCGAGGACATGGCGCCGGACTTCACCGCTTTCACCACCGGGGCGTGGGAGCCGTGGGCGCATGCCCTTCCCGTCGAGTTCACCAGTGCCGAAAAGGTGATCGCCGAATTCGGCGAGATCGCCGGGCGCTACTTCCTGGAAGCCTTCGACCGCACCGAGACCGGTTGGCGGCTGCACGGCCGACCCGAGTGGTGGTTGCAGATCGCCGCCGAATGGGGCACCCGTGACTACTGGGAGCAGTGGCAGAACGTGCGCTGCGAAACGTTGCTGATCGAGGCCGGCAACTCGGTGACCCCGCCGGGGCAGATGCGCGAAATGCACCGTCTCGCGGCCGAAAGCACCTATCTGCACGTTCCCGATGCAGGGCACCTGGTGCACGACGAGGCGCCGCAGATCTACCGCGAGGCCGTCGAGTCGTTCCTGTCCTGACCGGGCAACGCGAAGCGGCCGTCGGCGAGCTGCTCCACCAGGCCGTCGCCCAGCAGTGAGGTCAGGGCGCGTTCGCGTTGCACGGCGTCCGCCGGCCAGGCCAGGTCAAGGTCTGCGCGTGTCACCGCAACGGCGTTGTCCCGCAACACATCCAGTAGTCGTCCGCGGACCTGACGATCGGTGCCGGCATAGCGCTGGGCGGGACGCTTGGGTCCGGTGCCCGGCGGTGAACCAGCAAGCCGCCAGCTGCAGCTGTGCCGCAGCGGGCAGCCGTCACAGCGTGGCGACCGTGCGGTGCACACGATGGCGCCAAGCTCCATCAGCGCCGCGGAGAACCGGGGGGCCTGGTCGGCATTGGGCAGCAGTGCCTCCACGTCGGCGAGGTCGCGCTTCGTCGACGGGGCGCCGGGGTCGGGTTGTCCATGTACGGCCCGGGCCACCACCCGGCGCACGTTGGTGTCCACCACCGGAACCGCTTGGCGGTAGGCGAAGCTGGCCACCGCCCTGGCGGTGTAGCTGCCGATCCCGGGCAGCTGCTGCAGCACGTCGACATCGTCAGGCACCACGTCAGCGAAGTCCCGGGCGATCACGGTCGCGCATTCGTGCAGCCGTTTGGCGCGGCGGGGATACCCGAGCTTTCCCCAGGCCCGCAGGACGTCGGCCTGGCTTGCCGCCGCCGTCGCCGACGGGGTCGGCCAGCGCGCCACCCAGTCCGGCCAGATCGGCAGCACTCGTGCGACCGGAGTCTGCTGCAGCATGAACTCGCTCACCAGGATTTGCCACGGCGTGACATCGCCGGCACGCCAAGGCAGATCGCGTTCAGCCGACGCGAACCAGTTGAACAGCTGGTGAAATTCGATCCTCGCCGCGCGCTGCGCTGGATTCGCAGGCAGAATATCGGACATGCCTAATTCCAACCCGATCTCAGCGTGGAAAGCACTCAAAGAGGGTAACGAGCGCTTCGTCGCTGGCGAGCCCAGCCATCCGAGCCAGGATGTCGCGCGGCGCGCCGCACTGGCCGCTGGACAGAAGCCGACCGCAGTGGTTTTCGGCTGCGGTGACAGTCGGGTGGCCGCCGAGCTGATCTTCGATCAGGGCCTGGGCGACATGTTCGTGGTCCGCACCGCCGGCCACGTCATCGACTCGGCGGTGCTGGGCTCGATCGAATTCGCGGTCGAGGTGCTCAACGTTCCGTTGATCGTCGTGCTCGGCCACGACAGCTGCGGCGCGGTCAAGGCGACGCTGGCGGCGTTGGATGACGGGGCTGTGCCGGGGGGCTACCTGCGCGACATCGTCGAACGGGTGACGCCGTCCATCCTGGTGGGCCGCCGCGACGGGCTCAGTGCCGTCGACGAGTTCGAGGCCCGCCACGTCGACGAGACGGTGACGCAGCTGGCGACCCGCTCCAAGGCGGTCGCCGATCGGATCGAGGCCGGTTCGCTGGCGGTGGTCGGCGCCACCTATCACCTGGCCGACGGACGGGTATCGGCGCGCAACCATCTGGGCGACATCGGCGATTTCGGCGCCGAATAGTCGCCGAAGGTCACAACGCGGCTACGACACGCCGGGACGGGTCGGACAACTCGCGGTGAGGTCGTCCTACCGTGAGAACGTGCTCGATTTGGAACCGCAGGGTCCGCTGCCTTCGCAGATCTATTGGCGACGACGTGGCCTCGCGCTGGGCATTGCGCTCATCGTGATTGCAGTCGTGTCGGCCATCATCTTCGGCGTCGTTCACGGCAGCAGTGCCGGTGCCGACAATGCCGGCGGGAAGAAGTCCACCTCCGCGCAGCAGGCCAAGCCGCAGAATCAGTCGCCTGAAGAGGTCAAGACGCCCGTGGTGGCTCCCGCGGAGCAGGCGCCACCACAAGTGCCGACCCCGACCGCCGCGGTGACGCCGCCTCCGGTGCTCAAGGAGGGCGACGACTGCCCCGACTCGACGCTGGCGGTCAAGGGTCTGACCGGTCCGCAGTACACGGTGGGGGAGCAGCCGCAGTTCACCATGGTTGTCACCAACATCGGCTTGGTGGCCTGCAAGCGGGATGTGGGTGCCGCGGTACTGGCTGCCTACGTCTACTCACTGGACAACCAGCGGTTGTGGTCGAACCTGGACTGCGCGCCGTCCAACGAGACCCTGGTGAAGACCTTCGACCCCGGCGAGCAGGTGACCACCACGGTGACCTGGACCGGAATGGGTTCGGCTCCGCAGTGCCCGCTGCCGCGGCAGCCGATCGGGCCCGGGACCTACAACCTCGTCGTCCAACTCGGCAATCTGAGATCCGCAACGGTGCCATTCATGCTTACCGAGCCCTCGCCGGACGTACCGCCGCCGGGGCAGGACGTGCCCCCGCCGGACGCGCCGCCGCCGGGCAACTGACCGCTCCTTAGGCCCGATCGAGTAGCTGCGGAGGCGCCACGTGACCGCCGCGCCGGTCGGCGATCTCGACCAGGTGGTGCAGCGCGGCAACGATGTTGGCTGCCGGCACTGTGCGTAGGCCACCCACGGTGGCCGGAGCGCCCGGGGGAGTCAGCGCGGTGGTGAAGCCGAGCCGGGCCGCCTCGGCGAGCCGGCGGTCCATTCCACTGACCGGCCGCAGGTCCCCGGCCAGGCCCACTTCGCCGAGCACCACGGTGGTCGCCGGCAGCGGCAGATCCGCATAGGCCGATGCCAGTGCGATCGCGACAGCCAGATCCGTGGACGGATCGGTCAACCGCATACCGCCCACCGTGGACAGGTAGATGTCGCCGGCTGCGATCGGAAGTTCGGCGTGCTTGTCCAAGACCGCGGTGATCATCGCGGCGCGGGAGTGGTCAATGCCGCTGACCGCGCGGCGTGGCGAGCCCCCCGCCGGCTTGGCCAACAATGCCTGCACTTCGCCGATCAACGGGCGCTTGCCGTCCAGTGCGACGGTGATTGCGGTACCGGCCACCGGCTCGCTGCGCTGCTCCAGGAACAGCCCGGACGGGTCGGCGATCGGTTCGATGCCGTCGTCGCGCAGCAGGAAGCACCCCACCTCGTCGGTAGCGCCGAAACGATTCTTGACCGCCCGCACCATTCGCAGCACCGTGTTGCGGTCGCCCTCGAAGTGCAGCACCACGTCGACGAGATGCTCCAGGGAACGTGGGCCCGCGATCGCGCCGTCCTTGGTCACGTGCCCGACCAGGACCAGCGCCACATCGGCAGTCTTGGCGGCCGCGGTCAGAGCGGCCGTCACGGCCCGCACCTGGGTGACCCCGCCGGCCACGCCGTCGGTGTCGGCCGCGGCCAGCGTCTGCACCGAATCGACCACCACCAGGGTGGGGCGCACCGCCTCAATGTGCCCCAGCACCGTCTGCAGGTCCGATTCGGAGGCCAGATAGATCTCGTCGTGGCTGCATCCGGTGCGCTCGGCGCGCAGCCGGATCTGCCCCGCGGACTCTTCGCCGGAGACGTACAGCGCTCGGCGCCCGGCCAGCGCCCAGCGGTGAGCGACCTCAAGCAGCAGCGTCGATTTACCGACACCGGGATCGCCGGCCAACAGGGTGACCGAGCCGGGGACCACCCCGCCGCCCAAGACCCGGTCGAGTTCGGTGACACCGGTTGACGCCGGCCGTGCGCGACCGACCTCGATGGAGCTGATCGGCACCGCGGGCCGTGCCGGGGCCGCCGGCCGCAGCCCACCTGCCGGTGCTGCGGCTTCGCCTACCGGGTCGATACCGCCCCAGCTGCCGCACTCCGGGCAGCGGCCTAACCACTTCGCGGTGGTGTTCCCGCATTCCGAACAGCGAAAGAGCGAACGTGCCTTGGCCACTCGGCGACCGTATCGGCTAGGTCCGACAGTGCGGGCCGCGACGCGACGTCAGATGCGACGTCAGTGGTGCGAAACCGGGCCGGCCGAGATCGGCACGTCCACGCGCACCTCGCCGGCCTTCTTGAAGGTGAAGGTGAAGTCGTAGGTGAGGCCGTTGCGGATCGCCTTGTCCAGGGTCACCGTCGCCGTGGCGGTGTTGGCGTTGGCCACCTCGGGCAGCGCCTTGGCGGCGGGAGCCGTCGGCAGGTCGGGGCCCGCCGGAGCGCTGACCACCAGGACACCGCCGACGGGCACGGTCTTGCTGCCGGTCGGCGACACCTTGCCGATCGAAGTCTTAATGTCGCTCAGCTCGTCGTTGGCGTCGGTCGACTGGTTGCTGACCACGAACACCAGGTCGACGGTCTGGCCGGGCTCCAACGCGTCGCCGGTCTGCGTCGCCTGGATGCGCACGTCGCGCAGCGCCAGATCACCGATGGTCGCGGAGGCGCCGTTGACCGCGGATGCCTGGTCAGCGGTTTGAGAGATCTGTCCGGTACCGCAGCCGGCCAGCGCCGCCGCAGCAATCAGCGCGATCGCAGCCTTGTTGAAGGCCCTGCTGAACGAGTTCACGTGTGGTCTCCTGCTCGGCCGTCACGACTTGTGACTATGCACTGTAGTAGCAACCATCTGCTGGCGGTAGCGCAGGGTTACCGGTCGCTCGCGACCCCCACCGAGACCCCACCGACCAGCCCGGATCAGGCTCCGATCAGGTTCGACCCAGCACGCTTCCGTCGCGGTGTCAACCCCCCTCCTGGGGTCGCGGTGCCCCTGACCTGCACCGTTGGTGGTCGAGTGTTGTGGCGACGTGTTAGCATGGGGTAGCGAAAGGGGCTCAAATCAGATGATCTTTAAGGTCGGAGACACCGTCGTATATCCACACCACGGTGCAGCGTTGATCGAGGCGATTGAAACCCGGACCATCAAAGGCGAGCAAAAGGACTATCTGGTCCTTAAGGTGGCGCAGGGCGACCTCACCGTTCGAGTTCCCGCTGAAAATGCCGAATATGTCGGTGTGCGTGACGTTGTCGGCCAGGAAGGCCTGGACAAGGTCTTCCAGGTGTTGCGTGCCCCGCACACCGAAGAACCGACCAACTGGTCGCGTCGTTACAAGGCCAACCTGGAGAAGCTCGCCTCCGGCGATGTGCACAAGGTAGCCGAGGTCGTTCGTGACCTGTGGCGGCGTGACCAGGAGCGCGGCCTGTCCGCCGGTGAGAAGCGGATGCTGGCCAAGGCACGTCAGATCCTCGTCGGTGAGCTGGCCCTGGCCGAGAACACCGATGACGCCAAGGCGGAGATCATTCTCGACGAGGTGCTGGCCGCAGCATCCTGACCGCAGTGTCCTTACCGCGTCGTTCTGAGCGACCGGGGATCCGGTGCCAAACACAGTAGCCGTGGTGCCGGCCGCCGGTTCGGGTGTGCGGCTGGGCGCTGGAATGCCGAAGGCCTTCTTTCTGCTGGGCGGCGTAACGCTGGTTGAGCGCGCGGTGGCGGGTCTACGCGAGTCCGGGGTCATCGATCAGGTCGTGGTCGCGGTGCCGCCGGATCGCACCGACGAGGCCAAATTGATCCTCGGTGGAACGGCCACCGTCGTTGCCGGCGGTGCCGACCGCGTCGATTCAGTCCGGTTGGCGCTGGCCAGCGCCGGAGAGCCCGATTTCGTGCTGGTCCACGACGCCGCACGTCCGTTGACCCCGCCCGGACTGGTGGTCCGGGTGGTCGAGGCGTTGCATGCCGGGTACCGAGCCGTCGTCCCGGCGCTTCCGGTCGCCGACACCATCAAAGCGGTCGACGCGAACGGAACCGTCCTGGGCACGCCGGAGCGGGCCGGCCTGCGGGCCGTGCAGACCCCGCAGGGATTCGCCGCCGACCTGCTTCTGCGGGCTTATCAGCAAGCCGGTGCGGGCACGCAGTTCACCGATGACGCCTCGATGGTCGAACACGTCGGCGGCCAGGTCCAGACCGTCGAAGGCGATCCCTTGGCCTTCAAGATCACCACCGCACTGGACGCGGTGCTCGCCGAGGCGGTGGTGAACCGGTGAGTGTGCTGCCGCGGGTCGGGTTGGGCACCGACGTGCACCCGATCGAGCCGGGCCGGCCGTGCTGGCTGCTGGGGTTGCTGTTTCCCGACGCCGACGGCTGTGCCGGGCACTCCGACGGCGACGTGGCCGCACACGCCCTGTGTGACGCGCTGCTGTCGGCGGCAGGGTTGGGGGACCTGGGAGCGGTGTTCGGCGTCGACGAGCCCCGCTGGGCACAAGTAACCGGTGCTGTGATGCTCGGCCATGTGCGCGAACTGCTCGCCGAGAGCGGCTTCGTGATCGGGAATGCCGCGGTGCAGGTCATCGGCAATCGGCCGAAAGTGGGACCACGCCGCGCTGAAGCGCAGCAGCTGCTCTCGGAATTGCTGGGCGCACCGGTTTCGGTGTCGGCAACAACCACCGACGGCCTAGGGCTCACCGGTAGAGGTGAGGGACTGGCCGCGGTGGCTACCGCGTTGGTGGTGCCGGGATAGTTAGCTCGGCGGGGCTTTAGCAGCCGAAGCCGAAGATCGCGCCGAGGATGCCACACGGAACCTCGGTGGCGACCGTCGTGCCAATCTGCACGCCAGCGTCCGCGCCAAGGGTGGCGGCGTCCGCGCCGATGTTGGCGCCAAGGTCGGGGATTGCGTCGAGAAGCGCGCCGGAAGTGGTGACCGCGGTGTCGCCAGCGACGTCACCAGCGACGTCGGCTAGGGCGCCACTGACTACGTCCCCGGTTGCCCCCGCCACCAGGTCGGGGTCCAGGCTAGACAAGAAGTCGATATTGCCCAGGTCGAAAGGCAGATCCGCAGCGGAGGACGAGCTGAAGAGCTCGCTTGCGGCGGCCGAGCCGATTTCCGGGGCACCTGAGTTGAAGGCGTCGGTCGCAGCGGCCGAAGCGGCGTCGGTAGCCGCGTTTGCGGCATTGTTGGCGCCGGAGGTGGCGAGACCGGACAGCAGCGGAGTCATCAGGGGCGTAGCCAGCGACGGGACCATCATCGCGAGCATCGGCGCCATCATTGCCATCGACATACCGATCTGGCCACCCATGGCACTGGCCTGGGTCGCGCCGGCGGTAGAGGCGCCCATGGCCGCCTGGTCGGCCTGCTGCTCGGCCTGCTGCCGCTGCTGCTCGGCCTGGGCGTCTTGCATAGCCTCGGTGTGAGCCTGGGGGTCTTGGACTGCCTCGCTCTGGGCCTGGGCGCCTTGCACGGCTTCGTGCTCGGCCGGCGCGGGAGTAACCGCGGCTACAACTTCCGCGGGCTGAGGCTGCTGCTGGTTGTTGTTCGGCTCATCGGCGTATGCCGTCGCGCTACCTGCAAATGCGACCGCAGCCAAGACCGCTCCAGAGACTGCCACCAGACGTTTACTCACTGCCGCAATATATGCCACGTCACACCCCCTGTCCACCGATGCGGCGGCCGGTATCCCATGCTGGGAAGCCCCTGCTAGCGGCGCGCGTGGCGGTTGCATGCTCAGCGCCCGGTAAGCTGGCCCGTCGTGACCGATCGCCCCAGCCTGCGGCTGCACGACACGGCAACCGGCGCCGTGCGTGAATTTGTCCCGCTGCGGCCCGGCCATGTGTCTATCTATCTCTGCGGTGCCACCGTCCAGGCGGCGCCTCATATCGGCCATGTCCGCAGCGGCGTGGCATTCGATGTACTGCGCAGGTGGCTCACCGCCCGCGGCTACGACGTCGCCTTCGTGCGCAACGTGACCGACATCGACGACAAGATCCTGACCAAGGCCGCCGCAGCGGGTCGGCCGTGGTGGGAGTGGGCCGCCACCCACGAGCGTGAGTTCACCGCCGCGTATGAGGCGCTGGGGGTGCTGCCACCATCGGCCGAACCGCGCGCCACCGGGCACATCACTCAGATGGTCGAGCTGATCGAGCGCCTGATCGAGCGCGGGCACGCCTATGCCGGCGGCGGCGACGTGTACTTCGACGTGCTCAGCTACCCCGACTACGGCCAGCTGTCCGGTCACCGCATCGACGACGTGCACCAGGGTGAGGGGGTCGCCACCGGCAAGCGCGATCCGCGCGACTTCACGCTGTGGAAAGGCGCCAAGCCCGGTGAGCCCAGCTGGCCCACGCCCTGGGGCCCGGGCCGTCCCGGCTGGCACCTGGAGTGTTCGGCGATGGCCCGCTCCTACCTGGGTGCCGAATTCGACATCCACTGCGGCGGGATGGATCTGGTCTTCCCGCACCATGAGAACGAGATCGCCCAGAGCCGCGCCGCCGGAGATGGATTCGCGAACTACTGGCTGCACAACGGCTGGGTCACCCTGGGTGGCGAGAAGATGAGCAAGTCGCTGGGCAACGTGCTGTCGATGTCGGCAGTGCTGCAACGGGTCCGGCCGGCCGAACTGCGCTACTACCTGGGCAGCGCGCACTACCGGTCGATGCTCGAGTTCTCCGAGACCGCGCTGCGCGACGCCGTCAACGCCTACGTCGGCATCGAAGACTTCCTGCACCGGGTGCGCAGCCGGGTGGGCGCGGTGGTCCCCACCACCTGGACGGACCGTTTCGCCGCAGCCCTCGATGACGACCTGTCGGTGCCGATCGCCCTGGCAGAAGTGCACCGGACGCGCGCGGAAGGCAACCGGGCGCTGGACACCGGTGACCACGAGGGCGCGCTGGCCGCGGCCGGTGCGATCCGGGCGATGATGGATGTGCTGGGCTGCGACCCACTCAACGAGCGCTGGGAATCGCGCGATGAAACCTCGGCGGCGCTGGCTGCGGTCGACGTCTTGGTGCGTGCCGAGCTGGAACGCCGGGAAACCGCTCGCGCGGAACGGGATTGGCAATTGGCCGACGAGATCCGCTGCAGGCTCAAGGATGCCGGTATCGATGTCACCGACACCGGGGATGGTCCGCAATGGTCACTACTGGTGGAGGGGTCTGAGTAGATGGCCGGAAATTCCAAGCGCAAGGGTGCGGTGCGCAAGCCCGGCACCAAGAAGGGGCCGACGGTCGGCTCCGGCGGGCAGCGCCGCCGCGGGCTCGAAGGCCGTGGCGCCACCCCGCCGGCGCACCAGCGGGAATATCACCCGGCGGCCAAGGCGGCCAAGCGCGCGGCAAAGCAACGCGCCTACCGGACCTCCAAGAAGACCGACGAGAACGAGACCGTACTGGGACGCAACCCGGTTCTGGAGTGCCTGCGTGCCGGAATCCCAGCCACCGCGCTGTATGTGGCGCTGGGTGCCGAGGCCGATGAGCGTCTGACCGAATCGGTTACTCGGGCAGCCGATTCCGGATTGCCGATCCTGGAGGTCCCGCGGTCCGACCTGGACAAGATGACCACCAACGGGCTGCATCAGGGCATCGCTCTGCAGGTCCCGCCCTACAGCTACGCGCATCCCGACGACCTGATCGCCGCCGCGCGCCACGATGTGGCGCCGCCGTTGCTGGTCGCACTGGACAACATCTCCGATCCGCGCAATCTCGGCGCCATCGTGCGGTCGGTCGCGGCGTTCGGCGGACACGGTGTGGTGATCCCGCAGCGTCGGTCGGCGTCGGTGACCGCGGTGGCCTGGCGTACCAGTGCCGGTGCGGCAGCACGAGTTCCGATCGCGCGGGCGCCGAACCTGAACCAAACGCTGAAGGCGTGGGCAGACCGCGGCCTGCAGATCGTCGGGCTCGACGCCGGCGGTGACACCGTGGTCGATGAGTTGGACGGCACCAGCCCGATGGTGCTGGTCGTCGGATCCGAGGGCAAGGGACTGTCCCGTCTGGTCCGGCAGAACTGCGACGCCATCGTGTCGATTCCGATGTCCGGACCCACTGAGTCGCTCAACGCATCGGTGGCCGCCGGGGTGGTGCTGGCCGAGATCGCCCGTCAGCGGCGGTGATTCGCCGCGCGTTGGTTGCGGTGGTGCTGATGGCTGCGGTGGTGAATCCCTCGGCGACTGCGGCCGCGCAGCCGTCGGCGTTTGATCTTCAGGCGCACCGCGGCGGCAGGGGCGAGACCACCGAGGAGTCGTTGCGCGCCTTCGCCAAGTCGCTCGAGTTGGGCGTCAGCACCCTGGAGTTGGACATCGTGCTCACGCGCGACGCACAGCCCCTGGTGTGGCACGACCCGGTGATCGAGCCGGCGAAGTGTGCCGACACCGGACCGGCGTTTGCCGGCGATCCCGATTACCCGTATGTGGGCAAGCGGGTAGCCGAACTGACCCTCGCTCAGATCCGAACCCTGGACTGCGGACACCTGCTGCCGGAATTCCCGGATGCGGAAGTAGTGCCGGGCAACGTGATCGCCACCTTGCCGGAGGTCTTCGCGCTCGCCGGTCACGCGGGCGTCCGCTACAACATCGAGACCAAGGTCGACGCAGACAACCAGCAGCAGATCGTCGACGTGATCCTGGCGGCCGTGCGGGCCGCCGGCAAGCAGGACGCCGTCGAGATCCAGAGTTTCGACTGGCGCACACTGCCGTTGGTGCGCGCCGCGGAGCCGGCCATTCCGTTGGTTGCGTTGTGGGAGCAGGGGCCTGACCCGATCTCTGGGGCGGTGTCAGTCGGGGCCGACATCGTGTCGCCGGATTACGCGGTGGTCGATCGAGCGTTCACCGAACGTGCCCATGCGGCCGGGCTGCGGGTGATCCCGTGGACGGTCAACGATGCCGACGCCATGCGACAGCAGATTGCCGCGGGAGTCGACGGGCTCATCACGGACTATCCGAACCGGCTGCGCACGGTGCTGGCCGAGCTGGGCATGCCGCTGCCGCCGTCGTACCCGAGCCGCTAGACCCCGATCAGCCGAGCGCTCGCCCACAGTGCCAACACGGCCACCACCAGCGTGGCCGGAACCGTGCACAACCCCAGGCGGGTGTATTCGCCGACTCCGGCCGGTACCTCGTAGCGGCGTAACACTCGGCGCCACAGCAGGTTCGACAGCGAGCCGGTGTAGCTGAGGTTGGGTCCGATGTTGACCCCGATCAACACCGCCAGCACCGCGAGTGGGCCACTCGATGCCACCAACGGCACCAGCACCAGCGTCGCAGGCAGGTTGTTGACCACGTTAGCCAGCACCGCGGCGACCGCCGCGATGCCCAGCAGCGCCGCCAGACTCGAGCCCGCCGGCAGCATCGTAGACATCTGGGCGCCCAGGCCGTTGTCGACGACGGCCCGAACCACCACGCCGAGGGCCAACACGAACACCAGGAAGCCGGGGTTGGCGGCCCGCAGAATGCCGGCCGGGGTGCTGCGCCGCTGGGCCAGACCACGGACGGCCAGCACGGCCGCACCGGCGACGGCTGCCCATGCCGCCGGGACGCCGAACGTCTCGGCGACCACGAAGCCGGCCAGCGTCAGCGCCAGCACCACCAGGACGAACACCGGAACTGGGGGCGGTGGCCCGGCGTGTTGGTGCACCGGTGTGGCCCGCAGATCGGCCCGGAAAAACCAGCGGAAGATCAGGTAGACGACCGCGGTGGTGGCCAGCCACGGCGCCGCCATCAGCGCGGTGAACCTCACGAACGAGAGGCCGGCTTGGTTGAACGCCAACAGATTGGTCAGGTTCGACACCGGCAGCAGCAGCGAGGCCGTGTTGGCCAGGTGCGCGGTCGCATACGCGTGTGGGCGGATGGGGGCGTGGCGGCGGCGGGCCATCATCAGCACCACCGGCGTTAGCAGCACCACCGTCGCGTCCAGGCTCAGCACCGCGGTCAAACCGGCGGCGATGACGAAGACCCTGCGCAGCAGATGTTGCGGCGGACCGACGTCGGCACGTGCCATCGCCGCACCAGCGGCCTCGAACAGGCCCTCGTCGTCACAGAGCTGCGCCAGCACCAGCACCGCGCCCAGGAATGCGACGACATGCAGCAGCGTGGCGGCTTCGCTGAGTGCGTCGTGCATCGAGATCGCGCCGGTGGCAACCAGGATGGCGGCGGCGGGCACCGCCGCGAACATCTCCGGCCAGCCCCGCGGGCGGGCCACCGCGAACCCCAGCACCACGGCAAGCAGCAGCAGCGCAAGTGCCAGGTTCAGGCCCACGGATCCTCACGACGCCAGACCGTGGGCAGGTGCAGGCCGACCCCGTCGGATTCGGCCAGCTCGGACAGAACCCGCATCGTGACGTTGAGGTCGTCGCCGGCGTAGGGCAAGGCGCGCAACGGCTTTGACAAAGGCAGGAAGAAGTCGTCCCAGTGGGTCAACACCACCGTCGACGCGCCAACGGCGCGGACCGTCTCATTCCAGTAGTCGACCAGGTATGGCCGGGGCTGGATGCCGAGCTGGCCGATGCCCAGGTAGACCACGTCGGCGGTGTGGCCGGCCAACGCCCCCGGGATGTAGCCCGCGCTGCCCATGATCAGCAGGTTGCGCCCCGAGGGGCGGTGGGACACCAGCGCGGACCACGCCTCACCGCATTTATAGGCCGACGCCCGCACCGGTGGGACCACCGCGGCGCTGATCACGCCGGGGAAACGGTCCGGTGGGCAGTGCCGCGACTCGATCAGGGTGACGTCGTAGGCACCCAGCGTGATGGGCGTTCCCGACGCCGCGACGATCAGGCGATCGTCCGAGAGTCCGTGTCCCCGGCCGACATTGGCCGTCGACTCGCCACCCACCAGCGACGCACCGGTACGTTCGGCCACCACCGCGGAGTCCAGCGCGTGATCGATGTGTGAGTGCAGCGGGATCACCGCGGCCAGCTGATGCACGCCGGCTCGGGATAGGCAGGCGTCGATGCGGGCGGGCGACGGCGATACCTTGCGCAGTGCCACCTGGGCCAGACTGGGGCGAGAGAAATAGCCGTCGGTCATCAGCGCCGATGACCCGTCGTCGATCAGCATGCTGGTCACGCCGAGCCAGGTCACCGACAGCGGCGCGCCCGGCGCCGCGGGCGTGACGTCGAACCGGTCGGCGTACCGGGCGATGTCGGGGCGGCCGAGCTTGAGGCGCATTCGCCTAGGCTAGCGGGGGTGCGTTGGCGCCGCTGAGCCTGGCCGTCTCGGGCATCGCGGTCAGGTAGAGCACGAAACCCGTGCCGGCCACCGCGGCCAATGCGATGAACGCCGCGTTGTAGCCGGCGGCGGAGACGATATGGCCGGCGATGAAGTTCGACAATGCGGCGCCGACGCCGCAGGCCGCCGTGATGGCCCCCAGGCTGACGTTGAAGCGGCCGGTGCCGTGCGTGACGTCCTGGACGACCAACGGGAACAGCGCACCGAAGATCCCCGCTCCCACCCCGTCGAGCAACTGCACCCCGACCAGCCAGTAGGAGTTGTCCCAGACCGGGTAGAGCAGCCCGCGGACGGTCAGCACCGCGAACCCCACCAGGAAGATCGGCTTCCGACCCCAGACATCGGCTTTGGTGCCGGTCAGATAGGCCACCGGCACCATCACCAGCTGGGCGGCCACGATGCACGCCGCCATCAGTGCGGTGCCGACTTCGGTGTTGACCAGAGCCAATTCCTGGCCGACCAACGGCAGCATCGCCGCGTTGGCGAAGTGAAACATCACCACCGTCGCGCCGAACACCAGCAGTCGCCGGTTGCGCAGCAGCACCGCGAACCCCGAC
The DNA here is from genome assembly GCF_963378105.1 of Mycolicibacter sp. MU0102. Lineage (NCBI taxonomy): Bacteria > Bacillati > Actinomycetota > Actinomycetes > Mycobacteriales > Mycobacteriaceae > Mycobacterium > Mycobacterium holstebronense. The sequence continues at coordinate 4,199,874 of NZ_OY726398.1, read as the reverse complement.
GGCTGCGGATGGGGCTCGCCGGCCAGATGGTCCATGCCCCGCGCTACGTCGTGATCGATCGCGGATTCGGGGACCCGCAGGGTGGCCACGACGCTCAGCGCAGCCATCGCGGCCAGCATCCAGAACACCACGATCGGGCCGTAGAAGTAGGCCAGGGCTCCGGTGGCCGCTGCGGTCGCGGCATTGCCGGCGTGGTTGAACGATTCGTTGCGGCCGAGCCGTTTCGCGAACATCCGTGGACCGACCACGCCGAGGGTGATCGCGGCCAGCGCCGGTGCGAACACCGAACCCGCGATCCCGGTCAGCAACTGCAAGGCGGCGACGCTGTAGAAGCCGGGGAACAGCGGCATCGCCAAGGCCGCCGCGGTTACCGCAAGCGCACCGACAACGAGCAGCGTTCGCTTGGCCGCGGTCCGGTCGACCAGCGCACCCACCGGCGTCTGCGCTATGACCGCGGCAATTCCGCCGATCGCCATCACGAGGCCGATCGACGCCTGGTCCCAATGGTGGGTCACCAGCAGGTAGACCGACAGATAGGGGCCCAGCCCGTCGCGCACGTCGGCCAGGGTGAAGTTCAACAGGTCCAGCGCGTGCGCCAGCCGGCGCGGGATCGGATCCGTCACCGGTTCTGAATCTGTCGAACCGATGCGCATCTTCGCGGAAGTGGGGCTAGACCTTGGGACTGTCGTCGTCGCCGATCAGCAGCCGGACAGCCAGGTCCAGTCGGGTGCTGAAATCGGTGGCCGACGCCCGCCGGGTCAGCCAGGCGAGCAGGTTGGACAGCCACACATCCGAGATGACCCGGGAGATGTGGTACTGCTCCTCGGTCGGCTCGCCGTCGCTCATGGCCCCGGCGAACATCCCGTCGATCAACTTCTGCACGTGGTCGACTTCGCCGGCCGCCGAGGCGTCGGCGAAGACATACGCCCGGGTCATGGCCTCGGTGAGCAGCGGGTTTCGCTGCATGGCTCGGTTGAGTTTGTTGACCACCAGGTTCAGCCGCTGGTGGCGGGTGGTTGCGGCGAACGTCGCCGAGTCGGTCTTGGTGTCCACCCGTGCGATCTCTCGGCCCATCGCCGAGACCAGGAGGTGAACCTTCGACGGGAAGTAGCGGTACAAGGTGCCGACGGCCACGTCCGCGCGGTCGGCGACGGCACGCATCTGCACCGCGTCGTAGCCGCCCTTGGATGCGATCGCCAGCGTCGCGTCCAGGATGCGCTTGCGCCGTTCGCGCTGCGCTTCGGACCCCAGGTCGGATTCAGTCAGCACAGCGACGTTGACCACCTCACGCGGTTGGCTGGTCGATCCGCGGCCTGTGGTGCCCTCAGCTTGTGACGACATGTGCTGCGCGGCTCCCTCCGTCGATCTACTGGCCCATAACGATACGCACCGCGTAGTTGAATTTTTCTACTCCCGACATCGGCCGGACCCAACGTGTCCAGCCATTACGGTTCGACTTGACGCTCGGACGCTGGCACTATTAGAACACGTTCTAGTGGTTGGTGGGGGCGTTCGTGACCCGCCTCTCTCAAGCCCATCTCGACCCCGAGGAGCCCAGCGTGTCAGTGAGTACCACGGAGACCAGTGCCGCCGAACAGCTCGCCGCTCGCGAGCTGGTCCGCGACTGGGCCGCCGCCGCGGGCACCGCCGAGGCCGTTCGCGCTGCGGAATTGGGCGAAACTGATTCCTGGCGAGCCGTTTTCGCGAGGCTGGCCGATTTGGGCCTGTTCGGTGTGGCGGTGCCCGAGGAGTCCGGCGGGGCCGGTGGGCGACTCGAGGACCTGTGCGCGATGGTCGATGAGGCCGCCAAGGCCCTGGTCCCCGGGCCGGTAGCGACCACCGCGCTGGCCACCCTGGTCATCACCGATCCGGCGCTGATCGAAGCTCTGGCAGCCGGCGAGCGGGTTGCCGGCGTGGTCACCGACCCGTCCGCGGCGACGGTGAGCTTCGACGCCGCAGCCGGGCAGGCCTCCGGCACCGCTGAGCGGGTACTCGGCGCCACCGCCGACGGGTTGCTGCTGTTGCCGGCCGGACAGGACTGGATCCTGGTGGACGCCGGCGCGGACGGGGTGAACGTCGAGCCCCTCGCCGCTACCGACTTCTCCCGACCGCTGGCCAAGGTGACGTTGACCGCAGCGCCGGCAGTGGTCCTAGAGGCCGGCAACCGGGTAGAGAATCTGGTGGTCACGGTGCTGGCCGCCGAGGCAGCCGGGGTCGCCCGCTGGGCGTTGGACACCGCGGTCGAATACGCCAAGGTCCGTGAACAGTTCGGCAAGCCGATCGGCAGCTTCCAGGCCATCAAGCACCTGTGCGCGGAGATGCTGTGCCGCGCCGATCAGGCCGCAGTGGCGGCCAGCGATGTGGCGCGTGCCGCTGCCGACCCCGATGACCAGCAGTTCGCGATCGCGGCCGCGGTTGCCGCCGCGATCTGCATCGACGCCGCCAAGGCCAACGCCAAGGACTGCATCCAGGTGCTCGGCGGCATCGGGATCACCTGGGAGCACGACGCGCACCTGTACCTGCGCCGGGCCTACGGCATCAGTCAGGCGCTGGGCGGGCCGCAGCGGTGGCTGCGCCGCACCGCCGCACTGACCCGCGACGGCCTGCGCCGCCGGTTGGAGGTCGACCTCGGTGAGGCCACCGACATCCGGCCCGAGATCGCCGCGGAGGTCGCGCGCATCGCGGCGCTGCCGACCGACCAGCACCAAGTGGCGCTGGCCGAATCCGGTCTGCTGGCGCCGCACTGGCCGGCTCCCTACGGACGCGCGGCCGGCCCCGCCGAGCAGCTGGTGATCGACCAGGAACTGGCCGCAGCCGGCGTCGGGCGTCCCGACCTGGTGGTCGGTTGGTGGGCAGCCCCGACGATTCTCGAACACGGCACGCCCGAGCAGATCGAGCGCTTCATCCCGGCCACCCTGACCGGCGAGGTGTTCTGGTGCCAGCTGTTCTCCGAGCCCGGCGCCGGCTCGGACCTGGCGGCACTGCGCACCAAGGCGGTCAAGGTCGACGGCGGCTGGCGGCTGACCGGTCAGAAGGTCTGGACGTCGCGAGCCCACGACTCGCAGTGGGGCGTCTGCCTGGCCCGAACCGATGCCGAAGCTCCGAAACACAAGGGCATCACCTACTTCCTGGTCGACATGGCCGCCGAGGGCATCGACATCCGGCCGCTGCGGGAGATCACCGGCGAGGCCCTGTTCAACGAGGTCTTCCTCGACGACGTATTCGTTCCCGACGAGCACGTGGTGGGCGGCGTCAACGACGGCTGGAGGCTGGCCCGCACCACGCTGGCCAACGAGCGCGTCGCGATCGCCGGCGGAACCGCGCTGGGCAACCCGATGGAGGAACTGCTCAAAACCCTGGCGGATCGGGAACCCGACACCGCCACCGCCGAGCGGCTCGCGCGGCTGATCATCGCCGCGCAGGCGGGTTCGCTGCTGGATCAACGCATCGCCCAGCTTGCTGTCGGCGGCCAAGACCCCGGCTCGGAGTCCTCGGTGCGCAAGCTGATCGGGGTGCGCTACCGCCAGGAGCTGGCCGAGTTCCGGATGGATGTGGCCGACGGGGCCGGCGCGGTGGCCGGGCGCGAAGTGCACGACTTCCTCAACACCCGGTGCCTGTCGATCGCCGGGGGCACCGAGCAGATCCTGCTGACGCTGGCCGCCGAGCGGCTGCTGGGGCTGCCGCGGGGCTAGCTGTCCACTGTCGCGCCGTTCTTCGCCTCGCGTAGCTTTCCGTCGCCGCGGGTACCCACTGTCGGAATCGCTGCCGACGAACGGAGTGCTGGGTGCCGGGCCGAATCGTGGTCGATGGCGTTACGCCGGTTGTGTCCTGCGGCAGGCAACCCGCCAAGGCAGTGGTCGGGGAGACCGTGCCGGTCCGCGCTGCGGTGTGGCGTGACGGACACGAAGTGGTCGCGGCGACTTTGGTGGTGTGCTGTCTCGGCAGTGCGGACTCCTGCCGAATAGGGCCGGCGCTGCTTCCGATGCGCGAGGGCGACGAGCCGTACGTCCTTCATGGCCAGTTCGTTCCCGACCAGACCGGAATGTGGGCATTTCGGGTCGACGGCTGGACCGATTCGATCCGCACCTGGCGTGACGCGCTGGTTGCCAAGCTGGACGCCGGCCAGGGCGAGGCCGAGCTGTCCAACGATCTGCTGATCGGCGCCGAGCTGCTGGACCGTGCCGCTGCGGCGATGCCCCGCAGCGAGCGAGAGCCCGTCGTGGCGGCGGCTTCGGCGTTGCGCGATCCGGGAGACCCGATGGTTCGCGTGGCGCCGGCATTGTCCGACGAGATCTCTCAGCTGGTCACCTGCTACCCGCTGCGTGACCTGCTCACTCGCGGGCAGCAGTATCGGGTCTGGGTGGATCGGCCATTAGCGCGTTTCAGCGCCTGGTACGAAATGTTTCCGCGCTCCACCGGCGGATGGGACAGCGCGGGCGCTCCGGTGCACGGCACGCTGGCCACCGCGGCGTCGGCGCTGCCGCGGATCGCCGAGATGGGATTCGACGTGGTGTATCTGCCGCCGATCCACCCGATCGGAAAGGTGCACCGAAAGGGCCGCAACAATGCCGCGGTGGCCGAATCCGGCGACGTCGGGTCGCCATGGGCGATCGGCAGCGACGAGGGCGGCCACGACGCGGTACACCCCGACTTAGGAACACTCGATGACTTCGACCAATTCGTTGCCAGCGCCGGCGAACTCGGCCTGGAGGTCGCCTTGGATCTGGCGTTGCAGTGCGCCCCGGATCATCCATGGGCACGTCAACACCGTCAGTGGTTCACCGAGTTACCGGACGGGACAATCGCCTACGCGGAGAATCCGCCGAAGAAATACCAAGATATCTACCCGTTGAATTTCGACAACGATCCCGCCGGCCTGTACGCCGAGGTGCATCGGGTGGTGCAGTTCTGGATCTCGCACGGGGTCACAATATTTCGGGTTGACAACCCCCATACCAAACCGCCTGGGTTCTGGGCATGGTTGATCACGAAGGTGAAGGCCACCGATCCCGATGTGCTGTTCCTGTCAGAGGCCTTCACCCCGCCGGCGCGGCAGTACGGCCTGGCCAAGCTCGGCTTCACCCAGTCTTACACCTACTTCACCTGGCGAACGTCCAAGGCCGAACTCGTCGAATTCGGCGAAGAGATCGCCGAATTCGCGGACTTTCGCCGCCCCAACCTGTTCGTCAACACGCCGGATATCTTGCACGCCAGTCTGCAGCATCACGGCCCCGGCATGTTCGCCATTCGGGCGGTACTGGCCGCGACGATGGGCCCCTCCTGGGGGGTGTACTCCGGCTATGAGTTGTTCGAACACGAGGCGCTGCACGAGGGAAGCGAAGAGTACCTGAACTCAGAGAAGTACGAACTGCGACCGCGCGATTTCGCCGCCGCGCGCCGCGAGGGCAGATCGCTGGAGCCGTTCATCGCTGCGCTCAACGCCATTCGCCGCCGGCACCCTGCCCTGCAGCAACTGCGCACCCTGCATTTCCATCACGTCGACAACGACGCGCTGTTGGCCTACAGCAAGTTCGATCCGGCCAGCGGTGACACCGTGCTGGTGGTGGTGACGCTGAACGCGTTCGCCGCCGAGGAAGCGACGTTGTCGCTGGACATGACGGCGCTGGGTATGGAGCCCTACGAGCGGTTCTGGGTGCGTGACGAGATCAGCGGGGAGGAATACCAATGGGGGCAGGACAATTACGTGCGACTCGACCCGAGCCGGGCGGTCGCCCACATCATCAACATGCCGGAGATGAGTACACCCGCGCGAACCGAGCTGCTGCATCGGAGGTGAAGACCCGATGACCCGAATCAAGCACCCACCCAGTGAGCTTCAGGTGAACCCCGAGGACCTCGATCGGCTGATGTCCGGCGTGCACTACGACCCGCACGCGATCCTGGGCGCCCACGACAACGGTGAAAGCAGCGTGATCAGAGCCCTGCGCCCGGGCGCGAGTGCGGTGGCGGTTCTGGTGGGCGGTGACCGGATCCCGATGCAACACCTGGGCAACGGGTTGTTTGCCGCGACACTGCCCTTCGCGGGCCTGATCGACTATCGGCTGCAGATCGACTATCCCGGTGCCGCGGAACCGCACGTGGTGGCCGATGGGTATCGCTTTCTGCCGACGCTGGGCGAGATCGACCTGCACCTGTTCGGAGAGGGGCGGCACGAACGGCTGTGGGACGCCCTTGGCGCCCATCCGCGCACGTTCACCACCCCGGACGGGACGGTGACCGGTGTGTCATTCGCGGTGTGGGCGCCCAACGCCAAGGGAATAGGTTTGATCAGTGACGCCACCGGCTGGGACGGTATCGGAGCACCCATGCGGGCACTCGGCTCTTCCGGTGTGTGGGAACTGTTCTGGCCGGGGTTTCCGGTCGACGGCCTGTACAAGTTCCGGGTTCACGGCGCAGACGATGTGGTCACCGAGCGGGCTGACCCGATGGCGTTCGCGGCCGAAACCCCGCCGCACACTGCCTCACGCGTAGCTACCAGTCGCTACACCTGGAGCGACAGCGACTGGATGAATCGGCGGGCCACCGCGAATCCGGCGTTCGAAGCGATGAGCATCTACGAAGTGCACCTCGGGTCCTGGCGGCCTGGGCTGAGCTATCGGCAGCTTGCCACCGAGCTGACGGACTACGTTGTGGAGCAAGGGTTCACCCACATCGAGCTGCTACCGGTTGCCGAGCACCCGTTCGGCGGATCGTGGGGCTATCAGGTGACCTCGTACTACGCGCCGACCGCGCGTTTCGGCACGCCCGACGATTTCCGTTACTTGGTCGATGCGCTGCACCGCGCCGGCATCGGAGTCATCGTGGACTGGGTGCCGGCGCACTTTCCGAAAGACGCCTGGGCGTTGGGCCGGTTCGACGGCACCCCGCTGTATGAGCACGCCGATCCGCGACGCGGTGAGCAACTCGACTGGGGAACCTATGTGTTCGACTTCGGCCGACCTGAGGTGCGCAACTTTCTGGTGGCCAACGCGCTGTACTGGCTGCTGGAATTCCACATCGACGGGTTACGAGTGGACGCCGTGGCATCGATGCTCTATCTGGACTACTCGCGACCCCAGGGCGGCTGGACGCCCAACGTCTACGGCGGTCGCGAGAACCTGGAGGCGGTGCAGTTCCTGCAGGAGATGAACGCCACCGCACATAAATCGGCGCTCGGTATCGTCACCATTGCCGAAGAATCGACTTCGTGGCCCGGCGTGTCGAGGCCGACCAGCCTTGGTGGACTGGGATTTTCGATGAAGTGGAACATGGGTTGGATGCACGACACCCTCGCCTACCTCGGCCACGATCCGGTGCACCGTTCCTTCCATCACCACGAGATGACCTTCTCGATGCTCTATGCCTACAGCGAGAACTTCGTGCTGCCGATCAGCCATGACGAAGTGGTGCACGGCAAGGGCACGCTGTGGAGCCGCATGCCCGGTGACGACCATGCCAAGGCGGCCGGGGTGCGCAGTCTGCTGGCCTACCAGTGGGCGCATCCCGGAAAGCAGCTGCTGTTCATGGGCCAGGAGTTCGGTCAGCGTGCCGAATGGTCCGAGGAGCGCGGGTTGGACTGGTTCCAGCTCGACTCTTCGGGAGGGCAGGACGGCTTCTCCGCGGGAATTCAGTGCCTGGCACGCGATCTCAATTCCGTCTACCGCAGCCGTCCCGCGCTGTGGAGCGAAGACATCAACCCGGCCGGCTATTCCTGGATCGACGCCAACGACTCCGCCAACAATGTGCTGAGCTTCCTGCGTTACGCGTCGGACGGATCGGTGCTGGCGGCGGTGTTCAACTTCTCCGGTGTGACCCATACCGACTACCACCTCGGCCTGCCGTTCGCGGGCCGGTGGCGCGAGATACTCAATACCGATGCCGTCGATTACAACGGCGGTGGCGCAGGCAATTTCGGTGGCGTCGACGCCGTCGACGAGCCACGTCACGGTCGCCCGGCCTCTGCGGTGCTGGTGCTGCCGCCACTGTCGGCGTTGTGGCTGGAACCCGATCCCGCTAGCTGAGTCGACTCAGCGCCCGCAGCGGAATCGGTAGCCAGGCGGGCCGGTGACGGGCCTCGTAGCCGGCCTCGTAAACCGCCTTGTCCAATTCGTAGGCGGCCAGCAGCGTTGCGTGATCACGTGGGTCGGTGCCGGACTCCGCCCCGTAGCCTTCACAGAAGGCGCTGCGACAACGGTCCAGCCACTCACGGGCCCGGGTGGCCAGTTGCCGGTCTTGGCCGTCTCGCGACAGGTCGGCCAGTTTCCCGTACGCGGCGTAGTCGTAGGACCGCAGTACGCCGGCGACATCGCGCAGCGGCGAGTCCGGCCTGCGACGTTCCGACAACGGTGCGCCGGGCTCGCCTTCGAAGTCGATCAGCAGCCACCCGTTCGGGGTGCGCAGCACCTGGCCCAGATGCAGGTCGCCGTGGACTCGTTGCACCGTGATGGCCTCACCGGCGAGTGCGGCGAATCGCTCTTCGATAGCCGACAGGTGGGGGCGTACTTCGGGCACGGTCTTCGCGGTCGCCGACAATCGCGACAACAGCGCATCGGCAGGGAAGACCGACTGCGAAGTCCCCAAGGTGTCGGCAAGGGACCGGTGCACCGATGCGACAGCCTCGCCGAGTCGGTACGACTCGCCGGCGAAGTCGCCGCCCACTTCATGGGCGTACAGATCGGCTTCGGCGAACAGGTCGCGCACGCTCGCGGTGGCCATCGCCCAGCCCTCGGCGGAGTTCATCGCGTATTCGCTGACCATGCCCAGCGCGTAGGGCAGCACGCCGGAGTCGCCCGGCAACTCAATCTGGTAAGAGCCGAACAGTCGCGGCACGTGGGGGTTGGCGGCTCGGCCCAGCGCTGCGTTGAGTTCGATGTCCGGATTGATCCCATCTCTGATTCGGCGGAACACCTTGAGGACCACTTCTTCCTCGACGATAACGCTGGTGTTGCTCTGCTCGGCTTCTGATACGCGCGAATCGGCGCGAACCGGCAGCGTTACCCCCGGCTCGGGAGTGAATGTGACGTCGCCCCGCTGGGCTGATGAATCGATCAGTGACAACAACACTCGGATTGCCGAAGCGTCATATAGTGCGTCGGAGGCGGTATGGCCCGCGTGGGTTCCGATCGTCGCGATCTGGGCGTACTCCGGTGCCAGATCAATGTCCCAGCTGACTATCACCTGGTAGCGATCGGCGGTGCCGTCGGTGTAGCCGACGTCGATCAGCACCAGCTGCAATCCGCCCCCGAGCTCTACCGCCAGGAAGGGATCTGCCTGCGCCAGTTGCCTATTCCGTCCCGCATACCAGCGTCGGGTCGGTAGCCATTCCGCCCACGGCAGGCCTGCTGGTTCGCCGGTGCCACCAGTCATGGCATGTCCTCCCTCGGCTCGCATGGCTCGCACAGCTGAAACCAGTAGAAGCCGTGCCCGGGCAGCGTGAGTAGGTAGGGCAGTTTTCCGATTCGCGGAAACTCCACCGAACCGGTGAGTTCCACCGGTATGTGGCCGTCCCAGTGCTGCAGGTTCAATTCGATCGGCTGGGGAAACCGGGACAGGTTGTTGACACATAAGACCGTGTCCCCCTGGACGCTCCCGTCGCCGCCGGAGGTCTCTGGCACCATCTCTCGCACGTAGGCCAGCACCGACGGATTGGACCCGCCCAGTTCGCGGAATCCGCCGAGGGCGAAGGCTTCATACCGGCGTCGAATGGCGAGCATCGTGCGGGTCCAGTTGAGCAACGACGTGGAGGTGTCGCGCTGCGATTCGACGTTGACGGACTGATGGCCGTAGACCGCGTCTTGAATGGGCGGCAGGTAAAGGCGGCCGGGGTTCGCGGTGGAGAAGCCCGCGTTGCGGTCGGGTGTCCACTGCATCGGGGTGCGCACCGCGTCGCGGTCGCCCAACCAGATGATGTCGCCCATTCCTATCTCGTCACCGTAGTAGAGGATCGGGGATCCGGGTAGCGACAGCAAAAGCGCGGTGAACAGTTCGATCTGGTTGCGGTCCTTGTCCAGCAGTGGGGCCAGTCGGCGCCGGATTCCCACATTCGCCTTCATCCGCGGGTCTTTCGCGTATTCGGCGTACATGTAGTCGCGCTCGTCGTCGGTGACCATCTCCAGGGTCAGTTCGTCGTGGTTACGCAGGAAGATTCCCCATTGCGCCAGGTGAGGTATCGGTGGCGTCTGCGCCATGATCTCCGAAATCGGGAAGCGTGACTCGCGCCGTACCGCCATGAAAATGCGTGGCATCAGCGGGAAGTGGAATGCCATGTGGCATTCATCGCCGCCGGTGTCGGGATCGCCGAAGTATTCGACCACATCCGTGGGCCATTGATTGGCTTCGGCCAGCAGAACCCTGCCGGGGAACTCGTCGTCGACCACCTTGCGGCAGCGTTTCAGGAAATCATGTGTCTCGGGCAGGTTTTCGCAGTTGGTGCCCTCTCTTTCGAACAGGTACGGCACCGCGTCCAAGCGAAACCCGTCGATGCCGAGGTTCAGCCAGAACCGCAGCACGTCGATCATGGCCTCTTGCACCGCCGGGTTGTCGTAGTTCAGGTCGGGCTGGTGGGAGAAGAACCGGTGCCAATAGAACTGCTTGCGTACCGCGTCGAACGTCCAGTTGGACTCCTCGGTGTCGACGAAGATGATTCGGGCATCGGCGTACCGTTCGCTGGTGTCACTCCACACGTAGTAGTCGCCGTGGGGGCCGTCCGGGTCTTGCCGCGACTGTTGAAACCAGGGGTGGCTGTCGGAGGTGTGGTTCATCACCAGGTCCGTGATGACCCGGATGCCGCGCCGGTGCGCCGCGTCGAGCAGCTCGACGAAGTCATCGACCGTGCCGAACTCCGGCAGCACCTTGTAGAAATCCCGGATGTCATAGCCGCCATCACGCAGCGGCGAGTCGTAGAACGGCGGTAGCCACAGACAGTCGACGCCGAGCCACTGCAGATAGTCCAGCTGCTCGGTCAGGCCGCGCAGGTCGCCGATGCCGTCCCCGTTGGAGTCGTAGAACGCCCGGACCAGCACCTCGTAGAACACCGCTCGCTTGAACCAGACGGGATCCGCGGGCAGGGCCGCGGCATCGCCGAAGTCGTCCGCGCTCGGGTGCTCGACGATCCCGTCCTCGACATGGCTACCCGCCCCCGGGTCTAGGTCCTGACCAAATTCGTCGTCAGCGTCGATGGCCATATCTCGACATGTACCCCATTCCGGACGTGATTACCTGGCAGACGATTGGTGACCTTGATCGGGTGAGAAGAACGCCGCGGTGCGGGCGATCCTCGGGTCGGCCTGCAACTGCTCAAGAGACTCCGGCAGGGGCAGACGCCAGTTCGGATATTGATCGACGGTGCCCGGCAGGTTGGGCTGACAAGGCTCGGCCAGCACGTCGTAGGGGGAGAGGAGCTTCAGCCGGCTCGGGGTGGCCGCCAGAAAGCGGTGCATGGCATCGATGATCTGCGGTTCTTCCGGGGTCATGTCGTCCTGCTCAAGAAAACCTTCCGAGCGCAGCAGGGCGAGCCACTCGGCTCGTTCCTGTTCGGCGGCGCCTTGGGCGGCCGCCACGTCGTCGAGCAGACCCAGCTCGGCGCGGGCCCGTACGTGCTCGCCGCGGAAGAATCCAGCTGCGGTGGGCAGATCGTGGGTGGAAATGCTGGCAGCCACTCGCGAAGGCCACGCCGACGGTGCAAGCAACGGCTGGTTGGGCGTCGATTCGTCACGGGTGAACCAGGAGACCGCGCAGCCCAGCATTCCGTTGTCGGCCAGGGCGCGGGTGACTTCCGGTTCGACGGTTCCCAGGTCCTCGCCGATGACCACGGCGTTGGCGCGATGCGCCTCCAGCGCCAGCACCGCGAGCATGACGTCGGCGTCGTAGTGGACGTAGGTGCCGCGATCGGGGCTCTCGCCAGGCGGGATCCACCACAGCCGCCACAAGCCGGCGACGTGATCGATGCGCACACCGTCCGCGTGGGCCAGGACGGCCCGCAGCATGTCGCGTACCGCCTGGTAGCCGGTGTCCGCCAGGCGGTCTGGCCGCCAGGGCGGTAGAGACCAGTCCTGCCCGCGAGGGCTGAACGTATCCGGGGGCGCGCCGACACTGGCCTCAACGGCCAGTACGTCGGCCAGTGCCCACGCATCGGCGCCATCGCCGTCGACGCCGACTGCCAGGTCGTGCAGCACGCCCAGCGCCATGCCGGAATCTTTGGCGGCGCGCTGTACCGCCAGCAGTTGCTCCACACAGCGCTGCTGCACCCAGGCATGAAACGCGACCCTCGGCGCAAGCTTCCGCCGCGCGGCCGCTACCGCGGCGCCGGTTGCATCGTGCAGCGGCACCGGCCAACTCGACCACCGACCGCCATGGCGTTCGGCCAGCGCGCAGTAGGTCGCCCAGTCACGCAACGCCCGGGTCTCCGACGCCTCGTCGAGCGGGCCGGGCCGCCCTTCAGCACGCCAGAGCAACTCCAGGGCCGAGCGTTTAGCCGCCCAGACCAGGTCGTAGTCGATCTTCGCGGTGTCCGCGGCGACTCGCAGCGCATCGACTTCCGAACGGGTGTCCGGGTCGCAACGGTGGTAGGCGTCGAGGTCTTCGATGCGCAGGGCCAGCGGGTTGGCGAACTGCCGGCTCGACGGCGTATACGGCGACGGCTGCACGGGATGCGTCGGCCCCGGCGCGTGCAGCGGATTGAGCAGCACCGCCCCGGCGCCGTGCTCGGCTGCTGTCCAGGCCACCCAATCCCGAAGGTCTGACAGGTCGCCGATGCCCCACGAATGCGCGGACCGCAACGCATAGAGCTGCAGCATCCATCCCCATACGACCGGCGCCTGCGGCACCCGGGCGGGAGCCGCCACCAGCGTGACTTCCTGGCCATTGCGCAGGTGAAGTTGATACCAGCCCGGCGACAGATCGGCGGGCAGTTCCTCGCGCACCACCGTTTGTTCGCCGGTTTCGTTCACCAGAGCGGCGGCCCCGGAGAACGGTAGGGCACTCCCGGTCAGCCGCACGGCGAGCGTGGGAGCCGAAACCCCCGCACGCTCGCGTTCGTCCAGTCTGACCAATTCGGCACGACGATCGGCTTCGCTGCCGGCCTCGACTTCGAGCAGCCGCAGGATCTGGACCACGACGTCGGCATCCACCTGCACCAACTCGCGCCGTTCGTTGCGATAGGCGGTGGCTACGCCGTGCGCCGCTGCCAGCCGGCGTAGGTCATCGGGCGCCACAACAACGCCTATACCCGCCTGGGACGCATTTCAACTCCCCACCCCCGCGAACCGGACCGTAGTGTCGTAGCCGGCGATAGTTTGACCGCCCGGCAGGCGGGTAGCCACCCTCGGCAAAGGCACGTGGAATCAGATGTCGTGACGAGATTGGGCGAGTATGGGCACTACCCGAAATCCGGCGAGGGTGGTCACCGCGGCCGGGGATTCAGCTGAGGCCCCACCTGTGTCGCACACCGTCTGGCCGGGCAGCAGTGCCCCGCTCGGGGCCAGCTACGACGGTGGGGGAACCAACTTCGCCCTTTTCTCGGAGATCGCCGAGCGGGTCGATCTGTGCCTGATCGACGAGGACGGTGACCAGACCTGCGTACCGCTCGAGGAGGTGGACGGCTACGTCTGGCACGCCTACCTGCCGACGGTGTCGCCGGGACAGAACTACGGCTTTCGGGTGCACGGGCCGTTCGATCCGCCGGCCGGACATCGCTGTGATTCCAGCAAACTGTTGCTGGACCCCTACGGCCGGGCGTTCACCGGCGATTTCGACTTCGGCCAGGCGCTGTTCTCCTACGACATGGCAGCCGGAGACGACCCGCCCCGCAGCGAGACGCTGCCGAGGGTCGACTCGCTCGGGCACACCATGACCAGCGTGGTGATCAACCCGTACTTCGACTGGGCAACCGATCGGCCGCCGAAGACCCCCTACAACGAGACGATCATCTACGAGACTCACGTCAAGGGCATGACGCAGACGCACCCCGGCATCCCCGAGGAACTGCGCGGCACCTACGCCGGTTTGGCTCACCCGGTAGTCATCGATCACCTGCAGGCGCTCAATGTCACTGCTGTCGAGCTGATGCCGGTACACCAGTTCATGCACGACGACCGCTTGCTTCGGATGGGCCTACGAAACTATTGGGGCTACAACACTTTCGGGTTCTTCGCCCCACACAGCCAGTACGCGGCAAACCGGCAGCCAGGGGCGGCGGTCGCGGAATTCAAGGCCATGGTGCGCACCTTGCATGAAGCCGGCATCGAGGTGATCCTGGATGTGGTTTACAACCACACCGCCGAAGGCAACCACCTGGGCCCGACCATCAACTTCCGTGGCATCGACAACGCCGCCTACTACCGGCTCGTCGACGACGACCGAAGCATGTATATGGACTACACCGGAACGGGCAACAGCCTCAATGCGCGCAATCCGCACGCGCTGCAGCTGATCATGGACTCGCTGCGGTATTGGGTGACCGAGATGCACGTCGACGGGTTCCGCTTCGATCTGGCATCGACCTTGGCGCGCGAATTCTATGATGTGGACCGCCTTTCGGCGTTCTTCGACCTGATCCAGCAGGACCCGGTGGTCAGCCAGGTCAAGCTGATCGCCGAGCCGTGGGACGTCGGTGAGGGCGGTTATCAGGTCGGCAACTTTCCCGGACTGTGGACCGAATGGAATGGAAAATACCGCGACACCGTGCGCGATTACTGGCGCGGCGAACCGGAGACATTGGGGGAGTTCGCCTCGCGGCTCACCGGCTCGTCAGACCTCTATGAGGCCACCGGGCGCCGGCCGGGTGCCAGCATCAATTTCGTCGTCGCCCACGACGGGTTCACGATGCGCGACCTGGTCTCCTACAACGAAAAGCACAACGAGGCCAACGGCGACGACAACTCCGACGGCGAGAGCCACAACCGGTCGTGGAACTGCGGCGTCGAAGGCCCCACCGACGATCCAGAAGTTCAAGAGCTGCGGGCTCGCCAGATACGCAACATCCTGGCCACCCTGCTGCTGTCCCAAGGCACGCCGATGATCGCGCACGGTGATGAGCTGGGGCGCACGCAGCAGGGCAACAACAACACCTACTGTCAGGACTCCGAACTCGCCTGGATGGATTGGTCGCTGGCCGACACCAATGCCGATCTGCTGGCCTTCGCCCGCCACGTGACGCAGCTTCGCAAAGAGCATCCGGTGTTTCGCCGTCGCCGGTTCTTCGAGGGCCGCCCGGTACGCCACGACGACGAGATCGGCGACATCGCGTGGTTCACCCCCGCCGGCCAGGAGATGAGCCAAGACGATTGGGACAACGGTTTCGACAAGTGCATCATGGTCTTCCTCAACGGCGAGGCGATCCGCGAACCTGACATGCGGGGCCAGCGGGTGGTGGATGACTCGTTCCTGCTGTGCTTCAATGCGCACGAGGAGACGGTCGAGTTCGCCGTTCCCGGCAAGGATTACGCCCAAGAATGGACCGTCGAATTGGACACCGCTGAGCCGACATCCCAGGCTGGGCCGGGCGCACAGGCCGGGGACGAGCTACCCGTTCCTGGGCGTGCGCTGCTCGTCCTGCGGAAAGTGCGCTAACGCATGGCCCGCCCGGTGCTGTCCACATACCGGTTACAGCTGCGGGGCGCAGACAGCGGTTTCGCGTTCACCTTCGCCGACGCCGAGAACCTCCTCGACTACTTCGATGCACTGGGCATTTCGCACCTTTACCTCTCACCGATCATGACCGCGGTGCACGGATCGACGCACGGCTATGACGTCGTCGATCCGACTACGGTCTCTGCCGAACTGGGCGGCGCGCCGGGTTTGGCGCGGCTGTCGGCGGCGGCACGTGCCCGCGGTATCGGTCTGATCATCGACATCGTGCCCAATCATGTCGGGGTGCAAAGGCCAGAGCAGAACCCGTGGTGGTGGGATGTGCTCAAGCACGGCCGTTCCTCGCGGTACGCCGCATTTTTCGACATCGATTGGGGCCTCGGTGACGGCCGAATCATTCTGCCGGTACTGGGATCTGATGACGATGTCGCGGATCTGGCCGTCGACGGCGAGTCGCTGCGCCTGGGAGATCTGGTGTTTCCGATCGCGCCCGGAACCGGCGCCGGCAGCGGCGCCCAAGTCCACGATCGACAGCACTATCGTCTGGTCGGTTGGCGCAACGGCAGCTGTGGATACCGTCGCTTCTTTTCGATCACGTCGCTGGCCGGCCTGCGTCAAGAGGATCGAGCGGTCTTCGACGCCTGGCACGTCGAGCTGGTGCGCTGGTTCGACGCCGGTCTTGTCGATGGCGTGCGGGTCGATCACCCGGACGGACTGTCAGATCCGCGAGGGTACCTGGAATGGCTGCGTGAGTTGGCCGGACCTGACGCGTGGATCGTCGTGGAAAAAATTCTGGCCGTTGACGAGTCGCTTGACCCAAGCCTGCCGGTGGCCGGCTCCACCGGGTACGACGCCCTGCGGGAGATCGGCGGGCTGTTCATCGACCCGAACGGTGAGCCGGCGCTGACCGAGTTGTGCGAGACCGCTGGCATCGACTATCGCGCGATGCCGGCCCTGCTGGCCGAGCAGAAGGAGATCGCGGCTGCTGAGACGCTG
This sequence comes from Mycolicibacter sp. MU0102, assembly GCF_963378105.1. Lineage (NCBI taxonomy): Bacteria > Bacillati > Actinomycetota > Actinomycetes > Mycobacteriales > Mycobacteriaceae > Mycobacterium > Mycobacterium holstebronense. The sequence continues at coordinate 4,183,293 of NZ_OY726398.1, read as the reverse complement.
GGCAGCGAGCTGGCGCGGCTGTGCCGCTGTGTGGCCAGCGCTACCGGCGCTGATCATCCGCTGCTGGCTGACGCCATCGTGACCTTGCTCGGACACATCGGTGTCTATCGCAGCGACTATCGCGGGTCGGGGGCGCTATTGCCGGTGGCGCTGGCACACACGCATGCGCAGCGGCCGGAACTCGACGAGCCGCTTGCACTGCTGGCCGCAGCGATCGCCGGCGACCGGGAAGCCCGGGAAGCGGGAGTGCGGCTGCAGCAGCTGTGCGGAGCGGTCACCGCCAAGGCGACCGAAGACTGCATGTTCTACCGCGACGCCAGACTGGTGTCGCTCAACGAGGTGGGCGGCAACCCGCAGCATTTCGGCGTCGGTTCGGCCGAGTCTCATCACCGGGCCGCCACCCGCGCACACCGCTGGCCGCACACGATGATCACGCTGTCCACCCACGACACCAAACGCGGCGAGGATGTGCGGGCCCGCATCGGGGTGTTGTCGCAGGTGCCGTCGCTGTGGGCGGAGTTCGTCGCTCGTTGGGAATCCAGGACGCCCTCACGCGATCTGACAACCGGGCTTTTCCTGTGGCAGAACATTTTCGGTGTGTGGCCACTCGACGGCCGGGTGACCACCGCACTGCGCGAGCGACTGCACGCCTATGCCGAAAAGGCGGCTCGCGAGGCGGACCGGCGGACGTCGTGGCACGACCCCGACGCGGCGTTCGAGGGCGCGCTGCACCAGTGGCTCGACGACATACTGGATGGTCCTATCGCGCAGGAACTGACGCAGTTCGTCGCCGAACTCGCTCCGCATATCGAAAGCGACATCCTGGGGCAGAAACTGCTGTCCTTGACCGTCCCCGGCGTCCCGGACGTCTATCAGGGCACCGAGCTCTGCGATGACAGTTTGGTCGACCCGGACAATCGGCGAGCGGTCGACTACGACGCGCGCCGGGCAGCGCTGGAGTCCTTGCATCATCCGAAGATGCGGGTGGTCGCTGCGGCATTGCAGATGCGACGAGCCCGCCCCGACAGTTTCCTCCACGGCGGCTACCACCCAGTGCTGGCGGCAGGACCGGCGTCGGAACATGTCGTGGCCTTTCGCCGCGGCGATGACGTGATGGTGGCGGTCAGCCGTTGGACGGTGCGCCTGCAGGGCACCGGATGGGGCGATACGGTTGTCACGCTGCCTCCCGGTACATGGTCCGACGCGCTCTCCGGCGTCAGGCACAGCGGACCGGTCCGGGCCGTCGACTTGTTCGCCGAACTACCGGTTGTGCTGCTGGAGCGTGTCGATGACTGACTTCGCCGTCTGGGCACCGACACCAGCAGTTGTCGGCCTCGATATCGCTGGGGTGGCACACCCGATGGCCCGTTCGGCTGATGGGTGGTGGCGAACGACGCTCGACGTGGCGCCCGACACCCGGTACGGCTATCTGCTCGATGACGACCCGCAGGTTCTCCCGGATCCGCGGTCGGCCCGCCAGCCCGACGGCGTGCACGCCCGCTCGGCGGTGTGGGACGAGGCCAGCCTGACCTGGACCGACGACGACTGGGCGGGGAGGCCAGCCGAAGGTGCGGTGATCTATGAACTGCACGTCGGCACATTCACGCCCGCGGGCACCTTCGATTCCGCGATCGACAAGCTGGATCACCTGGTCGATCTGGGCGTCGACTTCGTAGAACTGATGCCGGTCAACGCTTTTTCCGGCGTGCACGGCTGGGGCTATGACGGTGTGCTGTGGTACGCCGTGCATGAGCCCTACGGCGGCCCGAATGGGTTGGCGCGCTTTGTCGATGCCTGCCACGGCCGGGGCCTGGGAGTACTGATCGATGCCGTGTTCAACCACCTTGGGCCGTCCGGGAATTACCTTCCCCGGTTCGGGCCGTACCTGTCGGACACACGTAACCCATGGGGCAACGCCATCAATATCGATGGCCCGGACTCCGACGAAGTGCGCCGCTACATCATCGACTGCGCGCTGCGCTGGATGCGGGTCTTCCACATCGATGGCCTACGGCTGGATGCCGTGCACGCGCTGGTGGACACCACAGCGATCAATATTCTGGAAGAGTTGTCGACCGAAACCGACGCGCTGGCAGCGCAGTTGGGTCGTCCGCTGTCGCTCGTCGCGGAAAGCGATCGTAACGATCCCCGCACCATCACCCGTCGCGAAGACGGTGGCTACGGGATCACCGCGCAATGGGACGACGACATCCACCACGCCATCCACACCGCGGTATCCGGTGAGCGGCAGGGCTATTACGCTGACTTCGGCAGCATGGCCACCTTGGCGACCACCCTGCGTAACGGCTTTTTTCACGCGGCCACGTACTCCTCGTTTCGCCGCCGGCGTCACGGGCGGCCGCTGCCGATCTCGCAGATCCCGGCTACCCGACTGTTGGCCTACACCTGCACCCACGATCAGGTCGGCAACCGAGCGCTCGGTGACCGCCCATCACAGAACCTGACGGCCGGGCAACTCGCGATAAAGGCTGCACTGGTACTGCTGTCGCCTTATACGGCAATGCTTTTCATGGGGGAGGAGTGGGGCGCGCGCACGCCTTTTCAGTTCTTCACTTCGCATGAGGACCCGCAGGTGGCACGCGCCACCGCCGAAGGCCGCAAAGCCGAGTTCGCCGAGCACGGCTGGAATGCCGACGAGATCCCCGATCCGCAGGATCCGCAAACCTTCCAGCGGTCCAAGCTGGCCTGGTGCGAGCTCGAGGAGCAACCCCACCTGCAGCTGCTGCGCCTCTACAGGGCACTGATCGGGCTACGCACTGAAATCGATCCGGCCGGCCCCTGGTTGAGCCAGCTGGTGATCGACTACGACGAGGACAGGCGATGGATCGCCATGCACCGCGGTCCGCTGCTGGTCGTCTGCAATCTCAGCGAGGACACGGTCAGTGTGCCGGCCAGCGGCGAGCTGGTACTGGCTTGGGGATCACCGACGGTCGGGCGTGAAATCACCCAACTTCCGGGGCATACATTCGCGGTTCTGCGTCCGGCTCGTTGAGCGCCCTACCTCCGATGTAGGACTCGCTGATCGTTCGCGCCGAGAACTGTGGCCGCCGTCACGCAGTGCCTCATTCGGCGGATCGGGGCTGGTCAGGGCCGATATTCACCGGCGCTGCAATAATATCGCAACGCGTGGTAATGGTCCCGAAATGATCTTGAAACGTAGCCCCGGCAAGGTGGCGGCGAGGCTCGCAACCGCAGGAGGTGACCTTCCATGCCCGCGCAAGACGACTCGCAGCATGCAGAGGCCGTCTCCACCCTGTGTGCCTACTGCGGGGTCGGATGCGGCGTGGTGCTACAGGTCGAAACCGATCCGGCCACCGGGCGCCGCGCAGTGGCCAAATCCAGCGGTGACCAATCCCATCCGACCAACTTCGGCCGGTTGTGCACCAAGGGCGCCACCACCGCGGATCTGCTCGCCGCGCCCGGCCGCATGGAGTCGGCGTTCATGCGGCCCGGCCGCGATGAGCCCGTCGAGCCGACCGACATCGATACCGCCATCACCCATTGCGCCGGCCGGTTGCGGGCGATCATCGACGAGTACGGGCCCGACGCCGTCGCGCTCTACGTCTCCGGGCAGATGTCCACCGAGGCGCAATACTTGGCGAACAAGCTCGCCAAGGGTTTCATCGGCACCAACCAGATCGAGTCCAACTCGCGGCTGTGTATGGCCAGCGCGGGCAGCGGCTACAAAATGTCACTGGGTGCCGACGGGCCGCCCGGCTCCTATCAGGACTTCGATCACGCCGACGTGTTTTTCGTGATCGGTGCGAATGTGGCCGACTGCCACCCGATTCTGTTCCTGCGGATGATGGACCGCGTCAAGGCCGGCGCCAAGGTGATCGTCGTCGATCCACGCCGCACTGCCACCGCGGAGAAGGCCGACCTGTTCTTGCAGATCGCGCCCGGAACCGATCTAGCACTGCTCAACGGGCTGCTGCATCTGATCGTCGCGAATGGCCACACCGACGACGAGTTCATCGCCGAGTACACGCAGGACTGGGAGGTCATGCCCAGCTTCCTGAAGCAATTCACTCCGGAGGCGGTGGCTGAGCTCACCGGAATCCCCGAATCCGACATTCGCACTGCCGCAGCATGGATCGGTGAGGCGGGGAACTGGATGAGCTGCTGGACAATGGGACTCAACCAGAGCACCCACGGAACCTGGAACACCAACGCCATCTGCAACCTGCACCTGGCCACCGGGGCCATCTGCAAAACCGGCAGCGGACCCTTCTCCCTGACCGGTCAACCCAATGCCATGGGCGGCCGGGAAATGGGCTACATGGGTCCAGGCCTGCCTGGCCAGCGCAGCGTCGCCTGCGCCGAGGACCGCGAGTTCGTCGAAGGCATCTGGGGTATCCCGCGCGGCTCGCTGCGCACCGAGGTGGGCGCCGGAACCATCGACATGTTCTCTCGGATGGCCGATGGCCAGATCAAGGCGTGCTGGATCATCTGCACCAACCCGGTTGCGACAGTGGCGAATCGGAAGACCGTGTTGGAAGGGCTGGAACGGGCCGAGCTGGTGATCGCCCAGGATGCGTTCGCCGAGACCGAGACCAGCGCCTACGCCGACGTGCTGCTGCCGGCAGCGCTGTGGAGTGAGAGCGACGGAGTGATGGTCAACTCCGAGCGCAATCTCACACTCTTTCAACAGGCGCTCGACCCGGTCGGCCAATCGCTGCCGGACTGGCAGATCATCGCTCGTGTCGCAGCTGAAATGGGATACGCCAAGGCGTTCGACTACTCGAGCGCTGAAGACGTGTTCGAAGAGATCAAACGATTCGCCAACCCCAAGACCGGCTACGACCTCCGCGGCATCACCTACGAGCGGTTGCGTCAGACGCCGATCCAGTGGCCGTGCCCGCCAGAGAGCGCGCAGAACCGCCACCCCATCCGCTACCTCAACGACGGGGCCAGTCAGACGCAGCTGGTCCGCGAGGACGGCAGCGTGCCGCGGCTGGCGTTCGCGACCGAGTCCGGCCGAGCGGTCTTCTTCGCGCGCCCGCACCTGCTGCCCGACGAGATGCCCGATGACGACTATCCGTTCCTGCTCAACACCGGGCGGCTGCCGCATCAGTGGCACACCATGACCAAGACCGGAAAGGTCGCCAAGCTCAACAAGCTCAACCCCGGACCGTTCGTGGAGATCCACCCGGACGATGCCGGCCGGCTGGGCATCGTCGACGACGACCCTGTGGAGATCGCCTCGCGCCGGGGCCGGGCCGTGCTGCCGGCGGTGGTTACCGACCGGGTGCGTCCGGGGAACTGCTTCGCACCGTTCCACTGGAATGACGCGTTCGGTGAGTACCTGTCGATCAACGCCGTCACCAATGACGCCGTCGACCCGACATCGCAACAGCCCGAATACAAGGCGTGCGCGGTGACCTTGGCCAAGGTTGTTGTCGAATCGCCGCGCGAATTGACAGCGCCTGGCATACCGCAGTCCGGGGACAGCGGCCTGGACCGGGTGGATACCCTTATCGAATTGTTCGGGCTCAGTGGGGAATCCGTGACCACGGTGCCATCATTCGCTCCTATGGAGCGCATCTACTTGAGTGGATTGCTGACCGCACTCCGCACCGAGGCAGGGCGCAGCGCAACCGGTGTGCCGACGGTGCCGGCCAATGCCCCGCTGGAGCCGACCACCCGAATGTGGGTAGACGGCCTGCTGGCCGGGTTGTACTCCCGGCACCCAACGTCGGCGAGCGGGCCTCAGGCCGATGGGTCGAGCTCAGAGTCAATCGTGGTGTTGTGGGCCTCGCAGACCGGCAATGCCGAAGAGGTGGCCGCGCGCTGCGCGGCCCACCTCGGGGAGGCCGGGCTGCCGGTCGCGCTGCACACGATGAACGACTTCCCGGCAGCCGGACTGCCGGCAACCCGACAGCTGATCGTGGTCTCCAGCACCACCGGTGACGGTGACCCGCCCGACAACGGCGCCGTCCTATGGGAAGAGCTGTCCGCCGATGGGACGCCACAACTCACCGACACCCGCTACGCGGTGTTGGCGCTGGGCGACTCCAATTACGACGACTTCTGTGGTTACGGGCGCAAACTCGACACCCGACTGGCCGAACTCGGCGCTACCCGAATCCTGGACCGTGTCGACTGCGAGCCCGATTACGACGACGCCGTGGACGAATGGTTCAGAACGCTTCGCGGGGCCCTGAGCGCCGTGCCGACTCCGGCTGTGCCGGAGGTTGCGGCTCCCGTCGTGGCCCGCTCGTCGAGGGAACCGGGTCGGTACAGCAGGAAGAATCCGCTGCGCACCAGGCTGATGCGTAACACCGTGCTCAGCGGCCCGGGTTCGACAAAGGAGGTGCGGCAGCTGGTGTTCGCGCTTCCCGAAGCGACGCTGAGCTATCAGGCCGGTGACGCACTCGGGGTATGGCCACGCAACAGTGCCGCGCTGGTAGACGAATGGCTGACGGTGACCGGCCTCGACGGCACGCACGTCGTCGAGCTCGCCGAGCACGGTTCGATGCCGTTGCGACAGGCGCTGGTCGAGCGATTCGAAATCACCCGTATCACCGGTGATTTGCTGCGATTCGTGGCGCAGCGCAGCCAAGACCGCGAGCTCGTGGAACTGTTGCGGCCGGAGAACAAGGCTGCGCTGTCGGATTGGGTGTGGGGGCGCCAGTCGGTGGATGTGCTGGCCGCCATCCCGGTCCGGGCCACCGTCGAAGACTGGCTTGGCGTGCTCAAACCTCTGGCACCGCGGATGTACTCGATATCGTCGGCATGCGTCGACAACCCCGGCGAGGTGCACGTGACGGTAGGCGCGGTGCGCTATGAGTGTGGGGGAGTGCCGCGCGGCGGCGTGTGCTCGACATATCTGGCGGACCGAAGCGACGATGCCGAGATCGGCATATTCGTACAGTCCACCAACCATTTCCGGCCGCCGGCGGACCCCAACGCCCCGATGATCATGATCGGGCCGGGTACCGGCGTCGCACCGTTCCGCGGCTTCCTGCAGCAGCGCCGCGCGCTCGGGCATCGCGGGCGGAACTGGTTGTTCTTCGGCGAACGCAATGCCGCCACCGATTTCTACTACCGCGACGAGCTCAGGGACATGCAGGCCAGCGGTTTGCTTACCGAACTCGATCTGGCGTTCTCCCGCGATCAGCCCGAGAAGGTCTACGTACAAGACTTGCTTCGCGCGCGCGGAGCCGAAGTGTGGGAGTGGTTGCAAGACGGCGCACACCTCTACGTGTGCGGTGACGCGAGCCAGATGGCCAAGGAGGTCGACCGCGCGATCTGCGATATCGCCGCACGACATGGGCTGCTCGCCCGCGACGCCGCGAAAGCCCATGTGCGGGCGCTGTCGTCAGCCGGTCGCTATCAGCGCGACGTGTACTGATCAAGCTGTGGCTAGGAAAACACGGTCTGGGCGCAGGTGGACGGCGTGGTCAGGTTGACCCCGGCGTAGACCACTTGCACATGGGTGCAGACGATCACGTTGGCATCGGTCTTGGGGCGGCCGGTGGAGTACTCCAGGACGTCGATGCTGCCGTTGGTCTGGTATTTCTCCGGCGGGCCCTCGCCGTAGTACATCGACTGGATCACCGCGCCGGTGCCGTCCTTGAACACCTTGGTGCCCGGGCCGCCGCGGTCCTTGAACCAGCCCTCACCGCCGTCGGTGTGCACATCCAGATAGGCGGTGCGCTTCGACGAGCGGATCTCGGTGCTCTGGCGGGCCCACAGATCGGGCGGGAACCCGGCCATTCCGTCCGGAGTCTGCCGCTGTACCCCGACGGTGAAACGGCACAGCGGCGGAGCGCTGCAGTCGACAAAGCTGTGCGTCTGCAGCTGATCGAATTCGTTCACCGGGAACAACGAGGTCTTGGTCTCACTGGCCGCCGAGGCTGTCGCGGCTGGGATCAGCGCCGCCAACAGCGTCAAAGATGCCGGGATCATCAACAACCGCTTCATGTCGCACCAACCTAGCTTTGAGTCACTCGTCGTAGGTCACTTCCACCGAATCGGTCTCGGGATGGGCTTGGCAGGCCAGGATCAGCCCTTCGGCGAGGTCCTGGGGTTCGAGCACATCGTTGATCTCCATGGTGACCTTGCCCTTTTTGAGCTCGCAGGCGCAGGCACCGCAGTGACCCTCCCGGCAGGAGAACGGGGCATCAAGACCCTTGTCGAGCAGTAGGTCGAGCAGCTTGACGTGCCGCGGCCACACCAGCTCGTGCTTCTCGCCGTCCAGCTCGACGACGACGGTGGCCGGCGCTGCGGCCTGCTCGCCTTCGGGGGCGTCAGCGATCTTGACCGCGGCGAACGGGTCGCTGTCCAGCGACTTGAACACCTCCAGATACACCTGCTCGGCCGGCACCTTGCAGGCCTCCAGGGCTTCGCGGGCGGCCTGCATGAACGGGCCGGGGCCACAGATGAAGACCTGGCGGTCGGTGTAGGGGGCCGCCAACTGGGCCAACGCGGCGCGGCTCGGCAGGCCCTGCACCGACTCCAGCCAGTGCACGACCGTCAGCCGGTCGGGGTACTTGTCGACCAGCTCGCGCAGCGCGGCGCCGAAGATCACCGACCGCTCGTCACGGTTGGCGTAGACCAGCACCACCTTGCCGCTGCCCTGCGACAGTGCCGACTTGCAGATCGCCATCATCGGGGTGATCCCGCTGCCGGCGGCCAACAGCAGAAAGTCGGTGTCGAGGGACTTCGGCACGAAAGTGCCCGAGGGTGCCAGCACGTGGATGCGCATGCCGGGGTGGGCGTTGTCGCACAACCAGTTCGAGGCGTAGCCGTCGACGGTCCGCTTGACGGTGACCGCCAGCGAGCTATCGGTGAAGGGCGAGCTGCACAGCGAGTAGCAGCGTGCCACCGAGCCGGTCTGGTCGCTGGGGATCCGCAGCGTCAGGAACTGGCCCGGCGAGTACTTCAACCGCTGCTCGGAGATCTCCGGGTCGTCCGCCCCGTCGGGCACGCCGAAGACGAGCGAGCGTGCGTCGTCGGTCTCGGTGACGACTTCGGTGATCTGCAGTTCCAGCACGTGAGCACCGAGTGGTTCGTCCGGAATGGTCTCCGTCACGGGCCGCCCTTCATCTTCGGTCATAACTAGAACAGGTTACAGAAAAGTGGTCCGGTATTGCTACCAGCTGCAGGAACACCCCGCTCGACACAAATCGGAACGTGTTCTAATCTCACTCTAGGCTGGTTGGAAAACGGGCCGGAAGAACCTGTTCACTTCTGGGAGGCAATCTAGTGACGTCCATTCAACAGCGTGACGCGCAGTCGGTGTTGGCCGCCATCGACGACCTTCTGCCGCAGTTGCGCGAACGCGCCCAGGAGACCGAAGACCTGCGCAAGCTGCCTGACGCCAACGTCAAGGCGCTCGAGGACGCCGGTTTCTTCCGGCTGCTGCAGCCCGAGCAGTGGGGTGGCCTGCAGTGCGACCCGACCCTCTTCTACGAGGCAGTGCGCCGGCTGGCCAGTGCCTGCGGCTCCACCGGTTGGGTCGCCGGCATCATCGGCGTGCACAACTGGCACCTGGCGCTGTTTGACCAGCAGGCCCAGGAAGACGTCTGGGGTGAGGACACCAACGTCCGGATCTCCTCGTCCTACGCGCCGATGGGCGCCGGTGTCGTCACCGAAACCGCCGACGGCTACATCGTCAACGGTTCGTGGAACTGGTCGTCGGGCTGCGACCACGCCACCTGGGCTTTCCTGGGTGGCCCGGTGATCAAGGACGGCAAGCCGGTCGACTTCGGCAGCTTCCTGATCCCGATCTCCGACTACCGCATCGACGACGTCTGGCACGTGGTGGGCCTGCGCGGCACCGGCAGCAACACCGTCGTGGTCAAGGACGCCTTCGTGCCGCGGCACCGTTTCTTGTCCTACCGGGCGATGAACGACGGCACCGCCGGCGGCTACCAGACCAACACCGCGCCGGTCTACAAGATGCCGTGGGGCACCATTCACCCCACCACCATCTCGACGCCGATCATGGGCATGGCCTACGGCGCCTACGAGGCTCACGTCGAGCACCAGGGCAAGCGGGTGCGTGCGGCGTTCGCCGGGGAGAAGGCCAAGGACGACCCGTTCGCCAAGGTCCGGATCGCCGAGGCCGCCAGTGACATCGACGCCGGCTGGCGTCAGCTGATCGGCAACGTCGGCGACGAGTACGCGCTGCTGTCCGCCGGCCAGGAGATCCCGTTCGAGCTGCGGGCCCGGGCCCGGCGTGACCAGGTCCGTGCCACCGGCCGGGCCATCGCCTCCATCGACCGGCTCTTCGAGGCCGCCGGTGCCACCGCGCTGTCCAACGACGCTCCGGTGCAGCGGTTCTGGCGTGACGCGCATGCGGGTCGGGTGCACGCCGCCAACGACCCGGAGCGCGCATACATGATCTTCGGCAACCACGAGTTCGGGTTGCCGCCCGGCGACACCATGGTCTGATCGACCGGACCTGGCTGGGACATAGAAGAGCTTGCTGGAGGTATCACCGATGAGTATCCGTTCGCTGGGCTACCTGCGGATCCAGGCCACCGACATGGCGGCCTGGCGGGATTTCGGGCTGAAGGTCCTCGGCATGGTCGAGGGATCCGGTACCACCGAAGGTGCGCTGTACCTGCGGATGGACGAGTTCCCGGCCCGGCTGGTGGTCGTGCCCGGGGACTCCGACCGGTTGCTGGTATCCGGTTGGGAATGCGCCAATGCCGCAGGGCTGCAGGACATTCGGCAGCGACTGGACGCCGAGGGCACGCCCTACAAGGAAGCCACCGCCGCCGAGCTGGCTGAGCGCAGCGTCCAGGAGATGATCGCGTTCGACGACCCGTCGGGCAATCACCTGGAGGTCTTCCACGGGGTGGCGCTGCAGCACCGTCGCGTGGTCAGCCCCTACGGCCACCGGTTCGTCACCGAAGAGCAGGGCCTGGGCCACGTGGTGCTGTCGACCAAGGACGACGCCGAGGCGCTGCACTTCTACCGCGACGTGCTCGGCTTCCGGTTGCGTGACTCGATGCGGCTGCCCCCGCAGATGGTCGGCCGCCCCGCTGACGGTGACCCGGCCTGGCTGCGATTCTTCGGCTGCAACCCGCGTCACCACAGCTTGGCCTTCCTGCCCATGCCGACTCCGACCGGAATCGTGCACCTGATGGTCGAAGTGGAGAGTGCCGACGACGTCGGGCTCGCCCTGGACCGCGCCTACCGTCGCAAGGTGCCGATGGCCGCCACCCTGGGCCGGCACGTCAACGACAAGATGCTGTCCTTCTACATGAAGGCGCCCAGCGGTTTCCAGATCGAGTTCGGCTGCGAGGGCCTCGAGGTCGACGATGACGACTGGGTGGCCCGGGAGAGCACCGCGGTCAGCTTGTGGGGACATGACTTCACTGTGGGTATGCAGTAGCGGTGACTGAGGACCTCTCGATCGACCCGCGTGCGTTCCGCAACGTACTCGGCCAGTTCTGCACCGGTATCACGATCATCACCACCGTGGATGACGATGTGCCGGTCGGCTTCGCCTGCCAGTCGTTCGCCGCGCTGTCGCTGGACCCGCCACTGGTGCTGTTCTGCCCGACCAAGCAGTCACGGTCCTGGCAGGCCATCGAGTCCAGCGGAAAGTTCTGCGTCAACATCCTGGCCGAGGAGCAGAAGGACGTCTGCGCCCGCTTCGGCTCGCGGGAACCGGACAAGTTCGCCGGCGTGGATTGGAGCCCGTCCCCGCTGGGGTCGCCGATCCTGGGCGGATCGCTGGCCCACATCGACTGCACGGTGGCCTCGGTGCACGACGGCGGCGACCATTTCGTGGTGTTCGGAGCGGTGCAGTCGCTGTCGGATGTCCCGGAGGTGAAGCCGCGGCCGCTGCTGTTCTATCGCGGCGATTACACCGGCATCGAGCCGGACAAGACCACTCCGGCGCACTGGCGTGACGACCTGGAGGCGTTCCTCACCGCCACCACCGACGACACCTGGCTGTGATTCCGGTGTTGGTCTCAGGCTCGTGAAAGAGCTCTGAGCCAACCCAGCTGATCGTCGATGATCTGGGACGAATGACCGTCGCAGAACGGTTCGAAGTGGTCGACGTCGTAGTTCTTCAGGGTCGCTCGTGGTGCCCGCTCGGCGACACGAGCGATGGCCCGCGCCGACACCGAGATATCCCGTTCGCCGGCCTGGATCAGCACTGGGCAGGTGAACTTTCTCGCCTGCGCAACCGGACGCCAGCGCGGCAACGGCAGTGCCAGGCCGGCGTGCGCTTCGTTGCGCCAACCCGGTGCCACAACTGACAGAAATCCGTCGAGTTCACCGGGGAAGGTGAGTCCGGCGCGGCCGCCGGGGGCGGCGGCTACCGGTATCACCGCGTCCCGCATCGCCTGCGCCATCAGCCACAGCGCATTACGCGGCTGCGTTCTCAGGCCGTGGACTGTTCGCCACCTGCCGTCGAGGAAGGGGCAGAGCAGGATCGCGCCGGCCACGTGTTGATCTGCGACGGCTGCCTCGAGTGCGGTTCCACCGCTCAGCGAGTAGCCCCACAGGATGATCTGGTTGGGGTCAATCCCATCGAGTGTTCGCGCGAAGGCAATGGCGGCCAGCCGATCCTCGAGCTGCTCTGAGGTCCGAATACGTTGCCGGGGTTCACCTTCCGAATCACCCAAGTGGCGATGGTCATAGACGAGCACCGCGACCCCAGCTTGGGTCAGCGCCGCTGCGTAGCCCGCCAGTCCGTCCTGGCGCGTCAACCCGAAACCGTGCGCCATGATTACGCACGGGATGTCGCCGGAGGAACCGCTCGGACGATAGAGCCAGCCCGCGCAGGGTGTTCCAGCGGATAGGAAGGTGACGTCCGCTCGGTTCATGGTCGGCAATCTAGCTGACGGCCGGTGCTGAAGTCGGCTGAATCGGACCAGCCGCTCGATTACCATGCACCGGGTGAAGCGACTTGGTTGGTCGGCGGTGGCGACGCTCGCCTACGCCGCGGTGATGCTGGTGCTGGAGCGCGGGATGCGCAAGACGGGTGGCCCCGGCATCATCGGATTTGAGCTGGCCGGCAATGCCGAACGAGTTCAGGAGATCTTGGCGGTCTGGGGCGCCGACGGTCGACGGTGGGCACGGTGGTCGCTGTGGCTCGACTTCGGCTACATGCTCACGTACGGGGCCTCGGCACTGTTGCTCATCGAGCGTGTCCGCAGTCGCCACGGTCATCCGATCTTGTTGCGGCTGTTGCCGATCGGAGCAGTCGCCGGCGATGCGATCGAAGGGGTGACACTGCTCAAGGCCCTCGACGGCGTGGACGTCGACACCAATGCCCGGCGTGCACGTAGCGCGGCACTTACCAAGTTCGCGTTGTTGGTGGTGGGGTTGGTTTACACCGTCATCGGGGGAGTTCGCCGGCGGTCATGAGCCGTGCCAGCAGCGCTGGTGCTCGGCGTGGGTGCGTAGATACGCGCCGGGGGAATAGAACTCGTCGTAGAAGTCGGTGTCCAGGTGTTGGGCCTGCAGGTACATCAGCACATGCACCGTCGGGACGGTGCCCGGCAGTTTCCCGAACGTGTCGTAGATGTAGGACGCCTCGCAGGTGACCAGTTCGGCGATGCGGTCCGGCGCCAGTGCCGATCCGCGCACGGCCCGGCTGTCTGACCACGGACCCGGGGTGTCGGGGTGCGACGGACCGCCGGGCCCGAATTTGCGGGCCACCAGCTTTTGCACACCCTGCGCGACCGAGGCGACATGCGGCGGGCTCAGCGTCTCGAAGTGACCGGGTAACCCGGTGACATTCGGGAACGGCCAGCGCGGATCGGTGTCGGCGACAAAACCCAGTCCGGGGGCACGCGGGTCACCGGAGCCGCCCAGCACCGACAACCGGTCCAGACCGTCGAAGATCCAGCCGCCCAAGCCCATTGCCTGCAAGCCCAGCGCTCCGTTATGGGCCGCGATGGACAACTCCGCACTGGCCTCGGTCAGGGTGTACTGCTCCACGAACGACAGCGGTATCGCGTCGTCGGCATGCGCCAAACCGGAAAACGACTGTATGCCGGGTATTTCGCGACCATGGACGTCGTCGCGGATCGGATAGCCGTTGGCCGCGAAGAACCACAGGTTCTCCAGCAGATGTTCGGCCAGGTCAGCCACATTGAAGGCCAACAGACTGCCCGGGTGGTTGCCGATCCAGGTGTTGTGGCCCTCCATGTAGGGCTCTTCACGGGGTAGTTCCAGCCGGGACTCCGAAATCCGGACATAGGAATCGGCGGTATGGCCGATCCACTCTTCGATGCTGTCGAACTCGCGTGGTTCTTGATCGCGGGTGGGCAGCAGATAGCAGCCGGTGTCGTCGGTGAAGAACAGCTGGCTGGTGTGAAAGCCGGCCGCCGACGGCATGGCGCGCCCGGTGGCGCTGCCGGGATAGTTCGGCAGCGCCGGGGCGTACCCGGGATGGTGCGCGATCCCGTCATGCCAGCCGGTGGTGCCGGCCATCAGCGACAACAGCAGGGCTCGCTCGACCTCGGACAGCGGCTGCACCGGACGGCGGCTGGTGTAGGCCAGCGCACCGGCTGGAATGGCGCCGCCCACGGGGAACCGTCGCGACCGGCGTCCGGTGATGGCGGCGAACAGCCCGAAACCGGCCGCCTGCGCCAGCGCGGCCCGTTCCTGTTCAGTGATCGCCAGGGCCATTGCCCAGGCCTACTTGCTGACGGTCTCCAGCAGCATGGCCAGCTGGGTCGGCGAGACCGCGATCCCGCACTGGTTCTTCAGGTCGGTGAGCGGCTGGGCGATGCCCTGCAGGGTCGACAGCTGGTCGAGGTGGCCGATGAAGTAGCCCTGAACCGAGGACTTGGCCTGGTCCGCGGGCATGGTGGCCGCGTTGGTCAGCACGTCATTGGCCTCCGGGTGGTCGTGGAGGAACACACCCGCCTGGCCCAGCACGCCGCTGGCGGTACTGGACAGCCCGGCCGCGGTGCAGGAGGCGGGCGCGGCGTCGGCGGCGGGCGTGCTGGTGGTCAGTGCCGATGCGGCCACCGCACCGAGGATGCCGGCGGCTGCGGCGCCGAGCGCCAGGCCAGAAGTCGTGGAGATGCGCATAGCAGTGGTCCCTTCGATCAGGTATTTCCAGCTTGGAAGGTAAACCTACCGGAGCGGCAGCCACCCGCGGAGTCGGCGCAGGGCTTCGTCGATGTCGGCGGTCGGGCCGGCGAACGACAGCCGGACGAAGGTGTTGCCGCGTTCGGTGTCGAAGTCGACGCCCGGCGTCAGCGCGAGACCGGTGTCGGCCAGCAGGCGCGCGCAGAACGCCAGTGAGTCGTCGGTGTGCTCTGCGAGGTCCGCATAGACGTAGAACGCGCCGTCGGTGGGGGCCAACCGGTCGATGCCCATGCTCCGCAGTCCGCCGAGCAGCAGTTCCCGGTTGGCGGCGTAGTGCCGCAGGTGGCCGTTGGATTCTGCGATCGCCTCCGGCGTGAACGCCGCGACCGCCGCGTATTGGGCCAGCACCGGCGGGCAGATGGTGAAGTTGCCGGTCAGGCAGTCCACCGCACGGCGCAGTGCCGGCGGCACCAGCAGCCAGCCCAGCCGCCAGCCGGTCATCGCAAAGTACTTCGAGAAGCTGTTGGCCACCACCGCGTTCCGCGAAGTCTCCCAAGCACAGCTGGTCTGCGGTGCACCCTGGTAGACCAGGCCGTGGTAGACCTCGTCGCTGATCAGTCGCACACCGGCGGTGTCGCACCAGGCGGCGATCGCGGCCAGCTCCGCCGGTTCCAGCACGGTCCCGGTCGGGTTGGCGGGGCTGGCCACGATGACCCCTGCCAACGGTCCGGGAATCTCGGCGAGCATGGCGGCGGTGGGCTGGAAGCGGGTCTCGGGCCCGCACGGGATCTCGACCACCTCGCAGCCCAGCGCGGTCAGGATGTTGCGATAGCAGGGATAGCCCGGGCTGGCGATCGCCACCCGATCGCCGGCGTCGAAACAGGCCAGAAATGCGAGCAGGAATCCGCCCGACGAGCCGGTGGTCACCACCACGTCGTCGGGGTCGACGCTCAGCCCGTAGCGGTCGGCATACGAGCCGGCGATGGCCGAGCGCAGCTCCGGGATGCCCAGTGCGACGGTGTAGCCCAGCGCATTGGCGTTCAGCGCTGCTGCGGCGGCGGCGCGCACCGGTTCGGGGGCGCCCACACTGGGCTGGCCGGCCGACAGATTCACCAGATCGCCATGGGTGCGTTGGCGTTCGGCCGCGGCCAGCCACACGTCCATCACATGGAACGGCGGAATGCCCGCGCGCAGCGCAACCCGGTCGGTCATGAGTCATCCTCCGTCATGATGCGGTGCAGGAAGCGGGTGGCGTCGGGCATAGCGGCGAGCACCGTGCCGGAATGGTCCTGGTCGGGGTAGATGTGCAGCTCGACATTCTGGCCGTTGTCGATCAGCTGCTGATACAGCGTTTGGCTGGACCGGGCTGGCACGTCGGTGTCGAGCAGGCCGTGCCCCAAAAAGATCGGCCGATCGTATCCGCCGGTGGGGGTGCCCATGAAGCCGTCGAGCGCCGCGCCGATCCCGTCCAGCGACGCCACCGGCGCGCTGAACAGCTCATCGATTCTGGTTCCGGCCGCCTGTCGGTCCAGGTCGGTCTTGCAGACGGTTTCGGCCCGGTCTGCCAGCTCGCGCCCGCGAGGAGTCAGCACACTGTCGACGGGGATCTCGGGAAGCGCTTCGCGCAGGGCGGCCACGATGTACGAGGCGTAACTGATCGCGGCGGGAGGCACCGACTGCGGCGGCAGATCGGGTCCGGCCTCCATGACCAGCCGTTCGATGTTGGCCGGTGTGCCGGTGGCCACCACGCCTCGATAGTCCAGGCCGCTGCCGGCGGTGAGGCGGCTGGCCCACCACGCGCTGTTGATCGCCGCGCCGCCGCCCTGGGACTGACCCACGATCGCCCACTTGGGCGACAGCGGCAGGTCCATCTGGTGCACGGCTCGCACGGAGTCGATCACCGAGTGCGCTTCGGCGGCGCTGTTGAGATAGCTCATCAGCCCTGGCGTGCCGAGCCCGGCGTAATCGGTGCCGACCACCAGGTAGCCCTCGTCGAGCCAGTGCGACAGGTATTCGTTGTCGCGGGCGCTACGTGGCCGCGCCGACGGCGTGCAGTCGTCGCCGAGCCCGACGGTGCCGTGCGCCCATGCGATTAGCGGCCATCCGCCCGCCGGGGGCGCCCCGTGCGGAACGAAGACCGCCGCCGTGCTCACTGCGGGCCGGTCGTGTTGATCGGTCGTGGCGTACAGGATCCGGAATGCCTTGGCGGCGCCGGTCACCGACAGGGCCGGGTCCAGTGGCACCGTGGTGATCAGACCCCCTTCGGGGGGAATGGGGCCGGCATAGCTGCGCGCGTCAAGGCCCGACCACTGCGGCGCCGGCTCAGCGGCCGCGGGTGCGGCCAACACCAGGGCGGCCAGTCCGGCGGCCAACAGCGCATTGCGGCGCGGCGACCTCACTTGTTCAATCCGAGAAAGGTGAACGCCTCGGCCGCTTCGAAACTCGCCGATGTCTCGCCGGCGAAGACATTGCTGTCGTCGGAGCCGAGGGCGAGCTTGCGTACTGGGGCGCCTTCGTCGAAGTCCAGTTTGTTCAGGTCCACCCAGAACACGTTGGGGGTCAGCGCTGATTCGAAGCAGTACAACTTGCGGGTGTGATGGGCGACCGTGCGCCAGCGGGTCGAGGAGATGTTGGGCTCATTCGGTGTGGAGATGCCGAACGGCACCGAGACGTTTCGCACGACACTGAGCACCGACGCGAGCGCGATCTTGAGATCTTCGGATTTCGGTATCGCGTTGACGTAGAACGAGGCCCGCGCGAAACGATCCGCGGCCCGGTTGGTGCCCGGCAGCATGACCGTGCCACCCAACTGCTCCCAGTAGGAGTTCACCGCAAGTTGTTGTTCAAAGATCGGCGAGTTCGTCATCACCTGGTACTGGCGCCCGTGGTGGATGACCTGCTTGCCGTCCACGTATTCCACGATCGCACTGTCGCCCGTCGCGTCCGACAGCGACAGGTGCAGCGTGGCCAGGCGGTCCTCACCGGGCACGCCGTCGGTCACCACCTGGAACGCTTCGGCCTTCAGCGCGGCGACGGCTTCGGCCACGGTGGCGAAGTTGTCCAGGACATACTGGGCCCAGATGGAGATGCACAGCCCGGGGCGGCTGCCGTCGTATTGCGGGTACACCGATTCGGCCAGCCAGAGCAGGTTCGCCGACAGACCGGCTTCGTTCAGTCCGTCGGTGGTGCAGATGTTGTAGCCGGTAGCCACCACGCTGCCGTACTTTGCGGTCCATTCGATGGAATTGGCCCCGGCCCGGCCGTCGCGCTTCACACCACGCGGCATCGACCACAGATCGGTCTCCAAATCCAGCTTCCAGTCCATGGACCGGCCGGTGATGATGTTGCCGTTCGGGCCGAGGTAAACCAGGCGAGTACACATGCCGCTACCGTACGGGCCTTCAGACCACCTCGGCCTGCAACCGGCGAAGATGGTGTGCCGGCTGGCCAAAGAGTTGCGAACTTCCGTGTGCGCGTTTGAAGTACAGCTGGATGTCACTTTCCCAGGTGATCGCGATACCGCCGTGCAGCTGCACCGCCTCGCCGGCCACCTTGGAAAACGCCTCGCTGGCGACCACGCGCGCCAGCGCGGCCGAGGTCGCCGACGGCTCGGCGATGGCGTCGTCGACAACCGCGCGCGCGGCCGACACGGCCACATACAGGTCGGCCATCCGGTGCTTGAGCGCCTGGAAGCTGCCGATCGGCCGGCCGAACTGCACCCGGCTCTTGGTGTACTCCACGGTCAGCTCCAGGCAGCGGGCCGCGGCGCCGATCTGCTCGGCGGCCGACAGGATCGCCGCGTAGTCCGCGATGCCGGGGTCGTCGCCGATGGGCGCGGTGGCGGTGGCGGTGATCCGGCCCAGGCGCCGGGTGGGGTCCATGGTGGCCACCGGCTCGGTGCTGAATTCGGTCCAGCGCTGCAACTGGCCGTCGCGGGCGCCCACGACGATGTCGGCGATGTCACCGTTGGCCACGGTGTTGTCGTCATCGAAGACGACCGCTCCGATCGCGCCGCCCTCGGCCAGCTGCTCCAGCGTCGCGGCGTCGGGCTCGGGGGCGGCCAGCAGCGCCAGCTCGGCCAAGATGGTGCCCAGCAGCGGGGTGGGAACCAGTGCCTTGCCCAGTTCCTCGAGAACGACTGCGGCATCACCCAGTTCGCCGCCGGCGCCGCCGAGCTCCTCGGGCACCACCAGGGCGGCGGCGCCGACCTGCTCGCACAGCAGCTGCCACAGGGATTCGTCGTAGCCGCGCTCGGACTCCATCGCCACGCGCACGGCTTCGGGTGTGGCGTGCTTGTCGACCAGTGCAGCCACGGTCTGGCGCAGCAGGTCGCGTTCGTCGTTACGGGCCACTTAGATCGCCTCCAACACTCGACGCCGGTGCGCGGTCGGATCCCCCCACGCGGGACGCAGGGCCTGCACCCGCAGCAGCCACAGTGACAGGTCGCACTCGCTGGTGAAGCCGATGGCGCCGTGGGTCTGCAGCGCCGAATGCGCGGCCAGCAGGGCGGCGTCGGACGCGGCAACCTTGGCGGCGCTGACGTCGCGGGCGGTGTCGGGGGAGCTGTCCGTGAACGAGAGTGCCGCCCCGTACACCAGGGGGCGGGCCAATTCGAGCGCGATGTGCACGTCGGCGAGCTTGTGCTTGATGGCCTGGTAGCCGCCGATCACTCGACCGAACTGGGTGCGCTGCTTGGCGTAGTCGACCGCGGTGTTCAGCATCGCCTGCCCGGCCCCGATCAGCTGCGCGGCGGTGGCCAGGGCACCCATCTCGTAGGCGCGGGCGGTGTCGGCGTTCCAGGTGTCGCCGGTCGCGGTCACGTCGAAGACGCCGCGGCTGGGGTCCACCGAGGCGTGACGGGTGCCGGCCTGTGCGATCGACGCCGTCCCGTTCTCGGCCAGCAACACCAGGTCGGCGGCTTGAGCGTCCAGGGCCCGCGGAGTGTGCGGCGGCAGTGCCACCGTGGCGATCAGCTCACCGGCGGCGAGGGCGGCCAGCTGCGACCCGGCATCAGGTGAGCCGGCCAGCAGAATCGGTGCCACCGCGATGGACTCCACCACCGGCCCGGGCACGCACCAGCGGCCGAGCGCCTCGATGGCCAACACCAGGTCGACGGGATGGGCGCCGATGCCGTCGAACTCCTCCGGCACCGCCAGCGCGGTCACGCCGAGCTCGGCCAGCTGATTCCAGACCTGACGGCCCCGCTCGGCGTCACCCTGCGACCAGGCGCGCACCGCGCCGGGCACGTCGGCGGCACCCAGGGCGGCGTCGATGCTGGCCGCAAAGTCGCGCTGCTCTTGGTCTAGATCGAATTTCATTTCTTCTCCCGGGGCAGGCCCAGCAGCCGCTCGGCGATGATATTGCGCTGAATCTCGTTGGTGCCGGCGTAGATCGGGCCGCCGAGCGAGAACAGGTAACCGTGAGTCCAGGCGTCGGCGAGTTCGCCGTCGGCGCCGCGGATGTCCAGGCCGGTCTGGTGCAGGGCAACGTCGAGGTCGGACCAGAACACCTTGGTCACCGAGGATTCCGCGCCCAGCTCACCGCCGGCAGCCAGCCGGGTCACGGTGCCGAACGTCTGCAACCGGTAGGCCTGAGCTTTGATCCAGGCGTCGGCGACGCGGTCGGTGAACACCGGATCGCTGCCGTGCTGCTTCCACATGGCCGCCAACTTCTCGGCGCCCACCACGAACCGGGCCGGGCTACGCAGGCTCATGCCGCGCTCGTTGCTCGACGTGCTCATCGCGGCGCGCCAGCCTTCGTTCGGCACACCGATCACGTCGTTGTCCGGGACGAAGACATCGTCGAGGAAGATCTCTCCGAAGCCGGTCTCGCCGCCGAGCTGCTCGATGGCGCGCACGGTGATGCCGTCGGCCTTCAGGTCGAACATGAAGTAGGTCAGGCCGTGGTGGCGCTGGGCTTCGGGGTCGGAACGGAACAGACCGAAACCGCGCTCACCGAACGGGGCCCGCGAGCTCCAGATCTTCTGCCCGTTGAGCTTCCAGCCGCCGTCGACCTTGGTGGCCGTCGAACGCAGCGACGCCAGGTCACTGCCGGACTCCGGCTCCGACCACGCCTGCGCCCAGATCTCCTCGCCGCTGGCCATCTTCGGCAGGATGCGGTCCAGCTGCTCTTGCGTACCGTGCGCGAACAGCGTCGGCGCCAACATCGAGGTGCCGTTGGCGCTGGCCCGGCCGGGCGCACCGGCGCGGAAGTATTCCTCCTCGTACACCACCCACTGCAGCATGCTGGCGTCACGCCCGCCGTACTTCTTCGGCCAGGCGATCACCGACAGGCCGGCGTCGAAGAGCACCTTGTCCCAGCGGCGGTGCTGCTCGAATCCCTCGGCGGTGTCGTAGGACTCGGTCGGGAACTTGTCGGAGTTCGCGGTCAGGAAGTCGCGGACCTCCGAACGGAACTCCTCGACCTCTGCATCAATATTCAGGTCCATCTAGGCCCACTCTCTCAATTCATGCTTGACCACCTTGCCGCCGGGATTGCGCGGTAGGGAGTCGGTGAAGGTCACCGATCGCGGTGCCTTGAAGTTCGCCAAATTCTCACGGGCGTAAGCGATCACCGCTGCCTCGTCGAGCTTCGATCCGGGCCGGCGAACGATGAAGGCGCGGCCCACTTCGCCCATCCGTTCATCGGGTACGCCGATCACCGCCACGTCGGCCACGCCGTCGAGGCGGGCCAGTGCCTGCTCGATCTCGGCCGGATAGACGTTGAAGCCGCCGCAGATGTACATGTCCTTGAGTCGGTCGGTGATCCGCAGATTTCCAGCGGCGTCCACGGTCCCGATGTCGCCGGTGTGCAGCCAGCCCTGCTCGTCGATCGCTGCGGCGGTGGCCTCCGGGTCATCGAGGTAGCCGAGCATGATGTTGGCGCTGCGCAGCAGCACCTCGCCGGAATCCGCGTCGCCGCCAGTGCTTTCCAGACGCAGCTCGAAGTCACCGATAGGGCGCCCGCAGGTGGTGGCGACGGTGACGGCGTCGTCATCGGCGCGGCACATGGTGCCGAACCCGCCGGACTCGGTCAGACCGTAAGCGGTGAGCACGATGTCAATGTCGAGTTCGGTCTGCATCCGCTCGATCAGCACGACCGGGACGGTGGCCGCTCCGGTGACCGCGAACCGCAGCGAGCTCAGGTCGTGTTGGTCACGCTCGGGGTGATCCAGCAGGGTCTGGTAGATGGTGGGCGGCCCGGGCAGCACGGTGATCCGATGGGATTCGATGGCGCGCAGCGCACCGGCCGGGTCAAAGGTGACCTGCGGAATCAGGGTGGCTCCGGTCTGCAGGCAGGCCAGGATGCCGGCCTTGTAGCCGAAGTTGTGAAAGAACGGATTGATGCACAGGTAGCGGTCCTGCTCGGTCATCTGGCCGCACTGGGCCCAAGCCGCCGGGCCGGCCAGCGACTGCCGGTGCGCGCAGAGCACGCCCTTGCTGCGGCCGGTGGTCCCGGAGGTGAACAGGATGTCGGACAGATCATCGGGGCCAACGGCGGCGGCGCGCGCATCGACCTCGGCGGCCGGCACCGCGGCGCCGGCGGCGATGAACTCGTCCCAGGTTCCGTCGGCGACATCCACCGGAATCCGGATGACGTGCTGCAGGTCGGGCAGCTGGTCGCGGTCCAATTCGGTGAGCCGGTCGGTCTTGAGGAACCGGCCCATGCCGACCAGCACCTTGGCTTTGCTGCGGACCATGATGTCGGTGGCCTCGGCCGCGGTGTAGCGGGTGTTCAGCGGCACCAGCACGCCGCCGGCGTAGTGGGTGCCCAGGCAGGTGATCACCCAGTGCCAGGTGTTGGGCGACCAGAGCGCAACCCGGTCGCCGGGCTGCACGCCCAGGGCGATCAGGGCCGCGGCGGCGCGCCGCACTTCGTCGCGCAGGCTCGCGTAGGTGAAGCGTTTGTCCTCGGTGACCAGGGCGTCATGGTCGGGAAGCGCACGCGCGATGTGGTCCAGGGCCGCAGGTGTGGTCTGCGGTTCTGTACTCATAGGCGCTGCTCCTCCCCGTCGCTGAACTCTGCATCGCCGTCAGCGCGGGCTCCCTGGGCTCGACGGCTCGTAGCCGAGCAAGTGCTTGGTAGGTTAGCCTACAAGGGTGCAAGCAGTCGAGGAGTTCCGGGCTGAGGTCCGTGCATGGCTGGCCGAGAACCTGGTCGGGGAGTTCGCCGAGCTCAAGGGCCTTGGCGGCCCGGGGCGCGAGCATGAGGCTTTCGAGGAGCGGATGGCGTGGAACCGCCATCTGGCCGACGCCGGCCTGACCTGCCTGGGCTGGCCGGTGGAACACGGCGGGCGCGGCCTGTCGGTGGCACACCGGGTGGCGTTCTACGAGGAATACGCCAAGGCTGACGCGCCGGACAAGGTCAACCACCTGGGCGAAGAGCTGCTGGGGCCGACCCTGATCGCCTTCGGCACGCCCGAGCAGCAGCAGCGCTTCTTGCCCGGCATCCGCAATGTCACCGAGCTGTGGTGCCAGGGCTATTCCGAGCCCGGCGCAGGCAGCGACCTGGCCAATGTGGCCACCACGGCCGTTCTCGACGGCGATGCGTGGGTCATTAATGGCCAGAAGGTGTGGACGTCGCTGGCGCACCTGTCGCAGTGGTGCTTCGTGGTGGCCCGCACCGAGAAGGGCTCCAAGCGGCACAACGGCCTGTCTTACCTGTTGGTGCCGTTGGACCAGCCCGGCGTCGAGATCCGGCCGATCGTGCAGCTCACCGGCACCTCGGAGTTCAACGAGGTGTTCTTCGACGACGCCCGCACCGACGCCGACCTGGTGGTCGGGGAGCCCGGTGACGGCTGGAAGGTCGCGATGGGCACGCTCACCTTCGAGCGTGGCGTGTCGACACTGGGCCAGCAGATCCGTTACGCCCGTGAACTGTCTTCGCTGGCTGAGCTCGCGGCGCGCAACGGTGCCGCCGACGACCCGTTGATTCGCGAGCGGTTGACCCGATCCTGGGTCGGCCTGCGGTCGATGCGGTCCTACGCGATGGCCACCATGGACGTCGAGCAGCCCGGTCAGGACAACGTCTCGAAGCTGTTGTGGGCCAACTGGCATCGCGACCTGGGTGAGCTGGCCATGGACATCATCGGGCGTGACTCGATGGTGCTGCGCGATGGCGAGTTCGACGAGTGGCAGCGGCTCTACCTGTTCACCCGCTCGGACACCATCTACGGCGGGTCGAACGAGATTCAGCGCAACATCATCGCCGAGCGGGTTCTCGGCCTACCCCGGGAGGCAAAGGGATGACCTCGACGTCCAAGGATCTGTCCAAGACACCGGAAGAGATCGCCGGGCACGGCCTATTGGCGGGCAAGACGGTTCTGGTGACCGCCGCCGCAGGCACCGGGATCGGCTCCACCACCGCGCGGCGCGCGCTGCTCGAAGGCGCTGACGTGGTGGTCTCCGACTACCACGAGCGCCGCCTCGGCGAGACCCGCGACGAGCTGGCCGGCCTCGGGCTGGGCCGGGTCGAGGCGGTGGTCTGCGACGTCACCTCCACCGCTGCGGTGGACACGCTGTTCGACGAGGCGGTGGCGAAGATGGGCCGGCTCGACGTGCTGGTCAACAACGCCGGACTCGGTGGGCAGACCCCGGTCATCGACATGACCGACGACGAGTGGGACCGCGTGCTCAACGTGACGCTCACCTCGGTGATGCGGGCAACCCGGGCGGCGCTGCGCTACTTCCGGGGCGTCGAACACGGTGGGGTGATCGTCAACAACGCCAGCGTATTGGGTTGGCGTGCACAGCATTCGCAGTCGCACTACGCCGCGGCCAAGGCCGGCGTGATGGCTCTGACGCGGTGCAGCGCGATCGAGGCCGTCGAATACGGGGTGCGGATCAACGCCGTCTCGCCGTCTATCGCCCGGCATAAGTTCCTGGAGAAGACCAGCTCGTCCGAACTGCTGGACCGCCTTGCCGGCGACGAGGCGTTCGGCCGGGCCGCCGAGCCGTGGGAGATCGCCACCACCATCGCGTTCCTGGCCAGCGACTACTCCAGCTACCTGACCGGCGAGATCATCTCGGTTTCCAGCCAGCGCGCCTGATGCCATGACGCGCCGTGACGAACTCCTGACCCTGGCGGCGACGATGATCGCCGAGCGTGGCCTGCGCGCCACGACTGTGCGCGACATCGCCGACGCCGCGGGGATCTTGTCCGGCAGTCTGTATCACCACTTCTCGTCCAAAGAGGAGATGGTCGACGAGGTGCTGCGCGACTTTTTGGACTGGCTGTTCGCCCGGTACCAGCAGATCATCGACAGCGAAAGCGATCCGCTGGAGCGCCTCAAGGGCCTGTTTCTGGCCTCGTTCGACGCGATCGAGCATCGGCACGCCCAGGTCGTCATCTACCAGGACGAAGCCAAGCGGCTGTCGTCCCACGAACGGTTCTCCTACGTCGATGAACGCAACCGTCAGCAACGTAAGATGTGGCTTGACGTGCTGCAGCAGGGCATTGAAGCGGGATGTTTCCGGCCCGACCTCGACGTCGACCTGGTCTATCGCTTCATCCGCGACACCACCTGGGTATCGGTGCGCTGGTACTCCCCGGGTGGTCCATTGACCGCCGAACAAGTCGGCAGACAATACCTCGCCATCGTGCTGGGTGGCATCACCAAAGAAGGAGTCTGAAATGGCCGCACAAATCTCTGAAGCGTACGTCATCGATGCTGTTCGCACCGCCGTCGGCAAGCGCAACGGATCGCTGGCCACCTATCACCCGATCGACTTGGGCGCGTTGGCTTTTCGTGGTCTGCTGGACCGTGTCGGCGTCGATCCGGCCGCCGTCGACGATGTGATCACCGGCTGCGTGGATGCCATCGGCGGCCAGGCCGGCAACATCGGCCGACTGGCATGGCTGGCCGCCGGCTACCCCGAAGGGGTGCCCGGGGTCACCGTCGACCGGCAGTGCGGCTCCAGCCAGCAGGCGATCTCGTTCGGTGCGCAGGCGATCATGTCGCGCACCGCGGACCTGATCGTGGCCGGCGGCGTGCAGAACATGAGCTGGATCCCGATCTCGTCGGCGATGGTCGTCGGCGAGCAGTTCGGCTTCACCTCGCCGACCAACGAGTCGAAGAAGTGGCTGGAACGCTACGGCGACGAAGAGGTCTCCCAGTTCCGCGGCGCCGAGATGATCGCCGAGCGCTGGGACATCTCCCGCGAGGATATGGAGCGCTTCGCGCTGCAGAGCCACCAGCGGGCCTTCACCGCGATCGCCGAGGGCCGTTTCGACAACGAGATCATCGACGTCGATGGTTTCCGGGTCGACGAGTGCCCGCGTGAGTCCACGCTGGAGAAGATGGCTTCGCTCAAGACGCTGGTCGATGGTGGACGGCTGACCGCTGCGGTGTCCAGCCAGATCTGTGACGGGTCGGCGGCGGTGCTGCTGGCCTCAGAAAGCGCAGTGCAGGCGCACGGTCTGACGCCCCGCGCTCGTATTCACCACATCAGTGCCCGCGGCGACGACCCGGTGATCATGCTGACCGGTCCGATTCCGGCCACCCGCTACGCGCTGGAAAAGACCGGCCTGAGCATCGACGACATCGATGTTGTCGAGATCAACGAGGCGTTCGCGTCGGTGGTGCAGGCCTGGATGAAGGAGTTCCCGATCGACCCGGCCAAGGTCAACCCCAACGGCGGGGCGATCGCACTGGGTCACCCGCTCGGGGCCACCGGGGCCAAGCTGTTCACCACCATGCTCAACGAGCTGGAGCGCACCGGCGGCCGATACGGGTTGCAGACGATGTGCGAAGGCGGGGGCACGGCTAACGTCACGATCATCGAGCGACTTGGCGGCTAAAATCGGGCTTTATGGAAAAGCCGACTCCGACGGCACCAGGGGGGCGCCGGATTCGCGGGCTCGACGCTGATCAGCGCCGAGCTCAGCGCCGTGAGCAACTCTTGACCGCTGCGTTCGAATTGTTCGCCCGAGATGGTTACGTCAACACGTCGATCGAGCAGATCTGCCAAACCGCCTACGTTGGTAACAAGGCGTTCTATGAACTGTTCGACAGCAAGGAAGACTGTTACCTGGCGCTGATGAACGAGATCGGCGTCCGCATCGAGGCAAGGGTCGAGGAGGAGTTGCTCCACGGCGCTCCCGACGAGGCCGAAGAGGCGACGGTGCGCCGCGTTCTCGAAGTGTTCGCCCACGAGCTGGTTGTAGACCCCCGGGTTGCGATCGTTGCGTTTCGGGAAAGCACCGGAATCTCGCCGCGGGTTGAGGCGCAACGGCGGGCCAACCGTAGATGGACGGCGAACTTTATCGAGTCGTTCTGGCGCAGCAAGGCCCACGCTGGCGAGAGCTTCGACTACCGGTCGATGGCTGTAGCCACTGTTGGGGGACTCTTCGAGATCATCGCCGAGTTCCTGCACCAGACCGACCCGCAGCGATCGGTGGACGACCTCACTCACGATCTCACCTCATTCGTGATCACGGTCACTAACGGGATCCACCGGCCCGCCCAAGCCAGCTGAACCCGCGCAGTCGCCGCCTCACGCCACCAGCCCGGCGATGATGTCGTCGACCGTTCGCCCTGCCAACGCGTCCAGGTCGGGGCGGGGGGCGCCGCGCAGCGGCCCGCGCAGGGCCAATTCGGCGAATCCATGCACCGCCGACCAGCACGGCCACTCTGCCCCCGCGCGCCGGTTCGCATGCAGCACACCGGCATCCGTCATCGCATCGAGTGCGTCGACCAGCGCGCGAAACGGTGGGGGGACTGCGTCGTCGTCGACCGAGGTGACTCCAGAGCCGAAGAAAGCCACGGTGAACCACCCCGGCTCGTCCAACGCGAATCCGATGTAGCCGAGTCCGACCGCGCGGAGCTGATTGCGCGCCCGGTGCTGCGGGGTGCCGCGCCGGCTCACCGGTGGGAGCATGCGCGCGGCCATTCGGTCTCCGATGGCGATCGCGACCGCCCTCAACAGCGCCTCACGGTCGGCGAAGTGGCGGTATGCGGCGTTGGGGGAGACCCCGACGCGCCGCGTCGCCTCCCGGACGGTAAGGGCCTCTGGACCGCCGAGCCGGGTCAGCTGCAGGCCCGCGTCGATCAGTGCCGCGCACAGATCGCCGTGGTGATAGCCGGCCTTTGTCGCAGTCACCTCTTGACAGCCCCCTCAGGTCGAAGTGTACGGTGTGAACATAACTAATGTGGACGCCGTACACATGACAATGGGGGTTTTCATCGATGACGGGTTTTCAGGCGCCGCCGGTCGTGGATAACCAGACCTGGCAACGGGAACTCGATGCGTTGCGTGCCCGGGAGAAGGCGGCCACCCGCGAACTCGACGCGATCGCCGCGCAGCG